>DXMG01000045.1 GCA_019414325.1 Collinsella sp.
ACACGTTCCAGCGCATCACGCCAGCGCCTCTCGGTGAAGCCGAGGGGCGCTTTTTTCAACAGCATCCGTCAATCTTTTGGCAAGTTTTTGGTCAGTTGGGCAGGGCTGTTGAAAACTCGACCCGCCGCTTGCCGACGGCTACCGACCGCCCAGGGCGTCCTGCACCCCTGGGAAAGCCCCGCGTCCTAGGCTCCATACCGTCGCCACCCAAAACGGAAAGGACGTGGGCGCCATGACCGAAACCGCTGTTGAAACTTACGAGACCACGACGAGGGGCGCCGCCTCGATGGCAGCCTATCGCGCCGTTCGCATCCTGCAACTATTAAGCGAAAACACCGGCGAGGACAAGGCCATGCTTTCCGATGAGTTGATCCGGCGCCTCGCCCATCCCGACGACCCCGCCCGCATGCCCATCTCGGCGGCGCGGCGCAGCATCTACACCGCCATCTCCGCACTTCGCCATGCCGGATACGAAATTGAGTACAAGCGCGGCGTGGGCTATCGACTCTTGACCCGTCCGCTCACCGACGAAGAGATCATCCGGCTCCACGGCATGGTCATGCGCAACCGCTCCACGCCCATCGCCATTCGAAAGAGCATGGCGCAGCACCTGGTCGCCATGGCGAGTGCCGACGTTCGCGGCTACCTCGATGCACCCGAGCCTGCTCCAAGCGCAGGCGACAAATCCACCAAGGCCACACGCACGCCCGTCAAGCGCATCGATGCCTGCGAGCTCATCGAGCAGGCCATCGACCACGGAACCACGGTGAGTTTTGATATTTCGAGTGTCACGGCACGCGGAGAGGTCGAAGTGGCACGGATGACACTCCGGCCCTTTGCCATCAAGCAACGAGACGGCATCTCGTATTTGCTGGGAACGGTCTATGACGCGCGAGGCGCCGATGACACGTTGCGTACCGTAGAGATCGGCCGAATGAGAAACGTCACCACACGTCTCCTCGACGGCAAGAAGCTCTTCGCCGCCCTGGACGAGGACGATGCCTCCTCCGCCGCATAAGACCCTCCGCCGCCCATTCGACTACCCGTACCGCCCATCCGATTCTGTATTAAAAAACCCGCCAGGCTGTTGTAAAAATGGACATCAGCGCTACTATAGTCCCACTTGCACTTTGTCCCAGTGCAGTGTTTCCAGCCATTTTTATACTGGGGGTAATGATATGAAGGACATCACCATCAGCCGCAGGAGCCTTCTGGTCTCCGCTGGCCTGCTCGCGCTCGCCCCGCTCGCCGGATGCGGCGGCAACTCTGGTTCCGGCTCTGCTGCCGCCGGTTCCGACTACACCATCGGCGTTCTGCAGCTCACCGAGCACTCCGCACTCGACGCCGCCAACGATGGCTTTGTCAAGGCCATCAAGGAGAGCGGCCTTAAGGTCAAGATCGACCAGAAGAACGCCCAGAACGACCAGTCCACGTGTAAGTCCATTGCCGACAAGTTTGTGGGCGACAACGTCAGCCTGATTTATGCCATCGCCACGCCCGCCGCGCAGGCTGCCGCCGGCGCCACGGCCGATATCCCCATCGTGGGCTGTGCCATCACCGACTACGCCGCCTCCGGCCTGGTCCAGGACAACGACAAGCCCGGCACCAACGTCACGGGCGCTTCCGACCTCACCCCGGTCGCCGAGCAGCTCGAGATGATGCAGAAGGTCCTGCCCGACGTTAAAAAGGTCGGCCTGCTCTACTGCACCGCCGAGTCCAACTCCGACGTCCAGATCAAGGCCGCCAAGAAGGAGCTCGACAAGCTGGGGCTCGAGTACACTGACTTCACCGTCTCGAGCTCCAACGAGATTCAGTCCGTCGTCGAGTCTGCCGTGGGCAAGGTCGACGCGCTGTACTCCCCCACCGACAACACCATCGCCGCGGGCGCTTCGCAGGTCGGCCAGATCTGCAAGGAGAATAAGCTCCCCTTCGTGACCGGCGAGGAGGGTATGTGCATGGCCGGCGGCCTGTTCACCCTCTCCATCAACTATAAGGACCTGGGCTACGCCGCGGGCGAGATGGCCGTTAAGATCCTGAAGGGCGAGGCCAAGCCCGAGGATATGCCGATCAAGCACCTCTCGAGCAAGGACCTGGTCGTCGTCAAGAACGACGAGATGGCCGAGGCCCTAGGCATCGACCTTTCCGCTCTGGACGAGTAGCGCCATGCGCGGTAACGCGTCTAGGGCCCGCACGCGCGCCACAGCCGCGTTATTCAATATCTGAGTCCTTGGGGCGAACGCTAAAGACCGGCGTTCGCCCTGCTTGTTTCGGATGAGACAAAACATCCGTCCGCAGCTCTTTTATGCATTGGTACCGCTATTATGGAAAATCACGTGTCCACCCTATCCTAGGAGGTATGAAGCATGCTCATTGCATTGCAGGGCGCCGTTTCGCAGGGCGTCCTCTGGGGCATTATGGTGCTTGGCGTGTTTATCACGTTCCGCCTGCTCGACATCCCCGATATGACCTGCGACGGCAGCTTTGCCCTCGGCGGCTGTGTCTGCGCCGTACTCATCGTCAACAATAACGTCGACCCCTTGCTCGCCGTGCTGGCCGGCATGTGCGCCGGCGCCATCGCGGGCGCCGTCACGGGCATCTTGACCACCGTCTTTGAGATTCCCGCAATCCTCGCCGGAATCCTCACCCAGATCAGCCTGTGGTCCATCAACCTGCGCATCATGGGCAAGTCCAATACGCCCATCCTTGCCAAGGGCACTATCTTCTCATCCGTCAGCAACATGACGGGCCTGCCGCAGTCCACTGTTGCCATTATCCTAGGCATTGTGCTGGCCGTGGCCATCGTCGCCATCCTGTACTGGTTCTTTGGCACCGAGATCGGCTCGGCGCTGCGTGCCACCGGCAACAACGAGTACATGATCCGCGCCCTGGGCGTTAACACCAACACCACCAAAATGATCGCCCTCGTGCTCTCCAACGCCCTCATTGGCCTTTCGGGTGCGCTCATCTGCCAGAGCCAGAAGTATGCCGACATTGGCATGGGCACCGGCGCCATCGTTATCGGTCTTGCCGCCATTGTTATCGGCGAGGTGCTCGGTCGCCTGCTGCCCGGCGGTCTGACGCAGTTTAGCGTCCGTCTTGCCTCTGCCGTCTTTGGCTCCGTGGTCTACTTCCTCATCCGCGCCATCGTGCTGCAGCTGGGCATGGACGCCAACGACATGAAGCTGCTCTCCGCCGTGATCGTTGCCGTGGCCCTGTGCGTGCCCGTGGTTTGGGAGCGCTACAAGCTCCGCAGCTCCTACACGAAGGGAGATGAGGCAGATGCTTAAGCTCTCGCACGTCAAGAAGACCTTTAACAAGGGCACCGTCACTGAGAAGCGCGCACTCACCGGCGTCGACCTTACCCTGAACGATGGCGACTTTGTAACCGTGATTGGCGGCAACGGCGCCGGCAAGTCCACGCTGCTCAACATGATCGCCGGCGTGTATCCGCTCGATTCGGGCGTTATCGAGCTCGATGGCACCGATATCTCGCGTCTGAGCGAGTCACAGCGCGCCAAGTACCTGGGCCGTGTGTTCCAGGATCCCATGCGCGGCACCGCAGCCGACATGCAAATTGCCGAAAACCTGGCCCTCGCCAAGCGCCGCGGCCAGCGTCGCGGTCTTTCGTGGGGCGTCACCAAGGCCGAGAAGGACGAGTACGTTGAGCTGCTCAAGCGCCTGGACCTCGGTCTGGACACGCGCCTCAACGCCAAGGTCGGCCTGCTCTCGGGCGGCCAGCGCCAGGCACTCACCCTGCTGATGGCCACGCTCACCAAGCCGCGCCTGCTGCTGCTCGACGAGCACACGGCGGCCCTCGACCCCAAGACGGCCTCTAAGGTGCTCAACCTGACCGAGGAGATTGTCGACGAAAACCATCTGACCACGCTCATGGTTACGCACAACATGAATGACGCTATCCGTCTGGGCAACCGTCTGATCATGATGCACGAGGGCCATGTGATCTACGACGTGGCCGGCGACGAGAAGAAGTCGCTCACCGTTGCCGACCTGTTGCAGAAGTTCGAGGAGGTCTCGGGCGGCGAGCTCGCCAACGACCGCATGCTGTTGAGCTAAAACCTGCCAAAAAGGGATGTTAATTTTGGCAGGTTTTATCTGCACAAACGTCAAAACCGCCGCAAAGGAACAGATACCTTTGCGGCGGTTTTCGCATATTATGTCGATAATCCAGCGTCAGCAGGGACCACTGGTTAAGAACTAAGGAAACTGCCATGAGAAGACTCCTTCCCCGTCTTGCCTTGACCGCTGCACTCCTTGCCGGCGTGCTCGCCGGCGCCCCAGCCTACGCCACCGCGGCCACTCCATCTCAAGTTATCGGCGCGTCCGATGTGATCGGACGGGCTTCTTGGTGGGTATCATGGTTGGATGATCATGAGGAGGTTTCCCTACATGGAATTGTTTGAGCCAATTCTTCATTTCTTTGCACAACGATGGGTCCACAACATCATCTGGGCCGGTATCTTGGCCATCGGCACCGCCGTTGCCGCCAAAATCGCGTCCAAGACCCTGCACCACCTGCTTAACCGCGATGATAACCCGCTCCCAGCATCGAGCATCTTCATCAACATCACACGCGCCGTCATCTGGATGATCGGCGGCAGCTTTATCCTCGACAACTGTTTTGGCATTAATGCAAACGCCCTCGTCGCCGCTCTTGGCGTCGGCGGCATCGCCATCTCGCTCGGCTTTCAGGACACGCTGTCGAACCTTATCGGCGGTATGCAGGTGACCTTCATGGGCATCATCAAGCCCGGCGACAATATCGAGGTCGGCGGCGTGTCGGGCGTGGTCCAAGACATCACCTGGCGCCACACGACCATCGAGGATGCCTGCGGGCAGACCATCATTGTGCCCAACTCCAACATCTCCAAGAACACGCTCGTGCATCTGATGCCCTTTGGGCGCGTGGCCGTGCCCGTTGCCGTAAAGGACACGTCTAAGTGGGCCTCGCTGGACGCGCTGGCAGATGAGCTTACCGACGCCACCAAGGCCGCGGTGCTTCCCATCTCTGGCTTTGACAAGGAGCCGTACGTGCTCTTTAGCGAGATCGGCGACTTTGGCGTCAAGGGCAAAATCATCTTTATCGTCAGCGACGATAGCACCACCTTCACGGCAACCGACGCCTGCATTCGTGCCATCGCCCCCATCATCGCCTAAACTACCACAAAGGGGACAGGCACCTTTGTGGTAGTTTCGCATCGTGGTACCATGGTTCATATCGTTGTTTAAACGACTAAGGGAGTAGACACCATGGAAGAGGCCTATCGTCAAGCACGCAAGCGCGGCGAGCAGGGACGCCGTCGCGCCATCAGCCAAAGCGAGCACCCGTACCTTACGGACCTCGATAGCTTGGTTGCCCAGCTCCCCTTAGGTCAGCGAGAGAGCGTCGGCCTGCGGGATATTCCGCTCGAAATGGTCGTCGGCACGGTTACCAAGGGCCGTCAGTCTGCCTTTTCGTGCAACTTTATGCCCCTGTTGCCATTTAGCACCGAGTTCGCCCGCAAGTGGTCCAACCTCTACGACATCCAGGTGACCGAGGGCTATCGCGACCCCATCATCGTCACCGAGTTCATGCATCGGTTCTACGTCCAAGAGGGCAACAAGCGCGTCAGCGTCCTCAAATTCCTGGACGCCCCGACGGTTTCGGCCAAGATTACCCGTCTCTACCCCGGCACATGGGATTCCGTCGAAAGCCGCCTATACGGTGAGTTCTGCGCGTTTTGGCGCGTCTGCCCCCTATACGAGATCGAGTTCTCGCGTGAGGGAAGCTACGAGACACTCGCCAAGATGCTCGGTCAGAACCTTATCGAAAAATGGCCGCAGAAAAAGGTCGACTACCTGCGCCACACCTTCTTGCTCTTTAAGCGCGCCTACCTTCGCGCGGGCGGCGACCACCTGGACATTACGCCCGCCGACGCCATGCTCGTCTACCTCAATGTGTACAACCAGGACCGCCTGCTGGATACGCCGACGGATATCGTCGTAAACCGCCTGTGCAAAATTTGGCGCGAGCTGGTCATTGCCGGCAAAAATGACGAGGACAAGGTCGATCTTGTCGAAGCGCCGAGTGTCGATGAGGAAGAGTCGCCCGCCAAGTCCACCTCCGGTGTGCTCAACTTCTTTATGGGCAAGACCGTCTATTCGGCGGCCAATCCCCTGCGCATCGCCTTTATCCATGAATTCCCTTGTGCAACGTCGAGCTGGGACAGCCTACACGACCAAGGGCGTCAGTATCTCGACGAGCACTTTGGCGGTATCGTGCGCACCGAGGCGTTCGAGGACTGCCACGATCCGGACGTGTTCTACGCCGCCGTGGAAACGGCTGTCAAACATGGAGACAACGTCATCTTCTCGACCTCGCACCGCCTGATGGAATACACGCTCAGGGCAGCCGTTGAGTATCCCCAGGTTCGGTTCCTTAACTGTTCTATCGGCCTTCCCCACCAAAGCGTCCGTTCGTACTTTGGCAAGATGTACGAGGCCAAATTTCTCTTGGGCGCCCTTGCCGCCAGCATGGCGGACAACCACCGCATCGGTTACCACGCGTCGGTCTTCGCCTCGGGCGCGCTCAGCGAGATCAACGCCTTTGCGATTGGCGCCTCGCTGCTCGACCCCCGCGCGCAAATTATCCTGACCTGGGGCGATGTGCCCGCCGGAGGCCTTGCCGAGGCCATGTGCCGCGAGGGCGTGAGCGTCATGACCGGCGCTGACATGTCAAAGTCGCTCGAAGACCCTACGGCCTACGGACTTCACCGCCTGGTCGATGGCAAGGTCGCCGGCATCGCCATGCCGGTATGGAACTGGGGCCGATACTACGAGCTTATCGTGCGAAGTCTGCTGCACGGCACCTGGGATGAGACCAGTGACGACAGCCAGGTTCGCGCCGTCAACTACTGGTATGGCATGAGCTCGGGCGTTATCGACATCCGTTATGCTCCGGGCCTGCCCTACCAGACGCGCAAACTTGTTCAGCTCCTCCGCAATGGCATCGTCGAGGGCTCCATCAATCCATTTGGCGGCGAGCTCCATAGCCAAGACGGCGTGGTTCAGATTGAGGGCTTCCCTCCCCTGCCGAGTACGCAGATTGTCGAGATGAACTGGCTGGCTGACAACGTTATAGGCTCGATTCCGCAGCTCGATAACGAGCCGGAGGTCCGTGCCCTATGAATATCCTAGCCATTGCCGATGTAGAGGAGCGCTGCCTGTGGGAATGTTTTCGCAAGGAGCGCTTTGAGGACGTTGACCTGATTCTATCCGCAGGCGACCTGGATCCGGACTATCTTGAGTTTTTGGTCACTGTCATCAACAAACCGCTTGTGTACGTTCGTGGCAACCACGACGACCGCTACGCGCGCCATGCACCGGGCGGGTGCATTTGTGTTGAGGACAGCGTATATGTGTACCGAGGTATTCGCATTGCGGGTCTGGGCGGTTCCATGCGCTACCGCGACGGCGCGAACATGTATACCGAGCGCGAGATGGCAAAACGCATGCGCAAGCTATCGCGAAAAATCGCACTGGTAGACGGATGCGATATTCTACTTACCCATGCACCCGTCGCAGGCATGGGCGACCTGGACGACCTGCCGCATCGAGGATTCGAGTGCTTTAATGCGGCTCTTGAGTCTTGGGGTCCCGACTATATGATTCACGGGCATGTGCACCAAAGCTACGGCCCCAACTTTCAACGCGAGCGCCAACACCCATGCGGAACGAAGATTGTCAACGCCTGCGGCTATACCAAGATCGAAATTGACGAGGCGCGCTACCCCACGCGCGGTTGGAAGGCCGCTTGGCTCAACTCGCAAACCATGCGCCGCGAGCTCAAACGCCACGAAGCAATCGAGTCTTCAACCGCCAGAACCCCCTGGTAACTGCCAACAACCACCACGAAGGGGATAGGCACCTTTATGGTGGTTTTGCTGACTCGTCCGACCTGTCCATCACGGTGCTTGTGTAATTAACGAGAACACTCATTGTTTTGTAAGGACGGCGCTCACGTGCCGTCTTTTTTTGTCAACTTATGCAGTCTCGACCGTGTTGTATGTAGAGGGACCTCGCGAGACGCCTTCCCTATATCCACCACGACCAATTGGAGGTGACACTATGCCTGCACGCCGTAACCGCAATAGCACGCTCCGATGCGATGCCGATCAGATCGAGCGGGAAGCAAAGCGCTTGGTCGACACGTATTCCGACCTCATCCTTCGATTGTGCTATTCGGCCCTTGGATCCGCTGACGACGCTCAAGACATCTGCCAGGACACGCTGATCAAGATTCTCCAACGCACTCAACCGTTCGACTCGCTCGAACACGAACGTGCTCGGGTGATCCGAGTCGCACTGAACGCATGTCGCGATATCGGCCGTACGCACGCGAATCACCCGGTTGTCGACCTCGATTCGCTCCCCGATTTCTGCGCACCCGTAACACATACCGAGCAAGAATTCGCGCAACGCGACTGCGCCATTCTTTCCGCTGTCACGGCCCTGCCTCAAGCACAGCGCATCGCCATCTTTTTGCACTACTACGCAGGCATGAGCATCAGGGAAATCGCAGACGCCGTTCACGCGACGCCAGCTGCAACCGCCCAGCACCTTAGCCGCGGACGTGCGTCACTTCGGCTTTCCTTGAAAGGAGACCACAATGACTACGAATTCGAATGACTATCGCCACGCCCTGGAGCACATTTCGTTTACCGATAATGCGAAGCAGCACATGGCAAACTCGATTGCTCAGTCCGTCGCCTCGAGCGATGCGGCGACCGCTCAAAGCAACTTTAATGGCACGCGACGCAAGCCGCGCATCGCCCGCCATCCCGTAAGAACAGTCGCTCGCATTGCCGCTGTAACGGCAGTCCTCGCTATCGTCATTGGAGGCGCTGGCACGGCTATGGCAACAGGCGTCCTGCCGCTTCCTTCTGACATGCTTTCCGACATCTTTGACGGACCTGCTTCTCAAACCGAGATCATCGACCGTATTGGCCGGCCCGTCGGTGCTAGCTGCTCCAACAACGGAGTCACCGTGACCGCCGACGCCATCATGGGCGACAAGGATATGGTTACCATCGCCTATACGCTTACGTTCGACGATCCCGCTGCCCTGAAAAAGCTTTCCGAGCCGGGCGAGAACGGAACTATCGCCGGAAGTGTCGATGGAAACGTATACGTTGATGGCGAGCATGGCGGCCAAGGCCAATCATGGCTCATTGACAAGAACCCCAATGACTCCAGCATTCAATACTTTGCACAGTTCAGCGTTGAATCACCCGGCCTTATGGGCAGGACCGTCCGCACGCATATCAACTCTCTCGTTGTGCCACGTGCTGGCAAAGAGCTTCCCGAGTATAAGAAAATACTTACGGGCCCATGGGATCTTAAGTTCCAGCTGAATTACGAAGATACATCCGTTACGATTCCCGCGCCCAAATCGGTCAACTTTAACGGCACCAAGGCGACGATTCAAGAGGCCACCGTATCCTGCGTTGGCGTTTCAGTCCGCTACAACATAGATCGTTCCATCGAACACGACAACAACAGCGGCAAGATGTCTCAAAACATGGAGGAGTCTATGGATGCCGTTGGCAACATACCCCTCATCGTGACGTTCAAAGACGGTCATGTTGAGGACGCAACCAGCCACAGCGGCTATTTCGCAAATAAACTGGATAACGGCACCACTGATGTCCACAAGACCTGGCCGTTCTCGCAAGTTTGTGACACAGACAAGATTGCAAGCGTACAAATTGGCGATACGGTCATTCCCATGAATTCGTAACGCTACGCGGCTCGTATATGCACCCGGTTCCGCACTTCGCGTCTAAAGATGCGCTGTCATCGAGCAGCGTGAGCGCAAGGCCGCCCGTATGGTCGGCTGGGAACACCTCGTTGCGCTAAAAACCACCACGAAGGGGACAGGCACCTTTGTGGTGGTTTTGCTGACTCGTCCGACCTGTCCCAACGGTTTGTCTCAATCTGTAACAGGTAGGGCCCAAATAATCGGTTAGCTGTTACAGATCGAGACAGACCACGGATGCTCGGCCGAAAATCTCAATCTGTAACAGGTAGGAACGATTTTGCCCCTTAGATGTTACAGATTGAGATATTTGACAGCTTGAATCGGCATCGCCTACAGCGCGGCGACGACCTTGTCGCCCATCGTCGTGGTGCCGAGGATCTTATCTGCCGGGGTGTTGACATCGGCGATGTCACGGGTGCGCCAGCCCTCGTCGAGCACGCGCGCCACGGCGCTCTCGATCCACGCGGCTTGCTCGCCCATGTCGAGCGCGTAGGTCAGCAGCATCGCCACCGACAAGATTTGAGCCAGCGGATTGGCCACGCCGAGCCCCGCGATGTCAGGAGCGCTGCCAGCGCTCGGCCCAAACAGCGATACGCCATCATCCAGCGAGGCAGAGGCAAGCATACCGAGCGATCCGGTAATCTGAGCCGCCTCACCGGACAGGATGTCGCCGAACATGTTCTCCGTCACCACGACGTCAAAGTCTGCCGGTCGACTGATGAGCTGCATGGCGGCGTTGTCGACGAGCAGGTCCTCAAGCTCCACGTCGGAGTACTCCTCGTCTTGCACGCGATGCACGATCTCGCGCCACATGCGGCTCGTCTCCAGCACGTTGCGCTTATCAACGCTCGTCACCTTGCCGCGACGTTTGCGCGCCGCCTCAAATGCCTGGCGCGCAATGCGCTCAATCTCGTACTCGCGATACTCCATCACGTCGACCGCACGCTGACCGGCCGCACCCGCAGCGCCCGCGCAGGTCACGGATGCGGGCGCCAAAGTCCCACGGCATGTTGTAGCCCATCGTATCGGGGATGTTCACGACCGTGGCACCGGCCTTTACGGCCGCCTCGATAATGCGCACCAGAAACTCCTGATCGGAGCGGCCGGCATCCTCGGCATAAAACTCAACATCGTCAACGAACTTGCGAGCATGTTTGACGGCATGGATCGCTCACTCAATTGCCCTTTCCTCAGTCATATGGAGCTTGTCGCGCAGGTGACTGGTGCTCACACCCAGCCCTGTATGGATACGGGGCCTCTGGGCCGTTTTGAGCGCCTCTGCAGCCACTTCGATATCCCTGTCGACAGCGCGCGTCAGGCCGCATACCGTGCATCGGTCGCCCGCAATCTTGCCAATCTCCTGTACGGAGCGAAAGTCACCAGGACTCGAGATGGGAAAGCCCGCCTCGATAACGTCCACGTTCATGCGCACCAGCTGGCGGGCGATGAAGAGCTTTTCCTCGGTATTCATGCTGGCGCCCGGCGACTGCTCACCGTCGCACAGGGTGGCGTCAAAGATTGTGATTTTGCGGCTTATATGTTCCTCCTGATTGACCGTTTTATGACAGATGGCTTTCAGGAGAGAGAGAAGGCCTAGAGATAGAAAAATACCCGTGTCGCTCATCACGCCTGAAAGCGGCAGACGATAGCGCACCCGGGTACAACAAATCGTTATAGCGAGATTACAACCCTAGCGCGCTATCCAATCTAGTAGCGCTAGGCCTAGGAGCTGTTGCGTGTTCTTAAACATGTTGGGCTCCCTTCGGCCTCGGGTAGTACTACATCGCGCTAAAGTACAACACAAGTAAAACCACCACAAGGGTGCCTGTCCCCTTCGTGGTGGTTTCGTTGACTCAAAAGCAAGAGACCCGGTCCTGCACGAGGCAGAACCGGGTCTCTTTAGCAATGCTTGCTTTGCTCAGGCAGTAACTGTTAGTTACTCAGCCAGGAAGTCGCGCTGGATAGCGGGATCGACCTTGACGCCAGGGCCCATGGTGGAAGACACGGAGATGGACTTGACGTACTTGCCCTTAGCAGAAGAGGGCTTGACGCGCAGGATCTCGGTGTACAGGGCAGCGTAGTTCTCGACGAGCTGCTGCTCGGAGAAGGACTTCTTGCCCAGGGGCACGTGGCAGATGCCGTAGCGGTCGGCGCGATACTCAACGCGGCCGGCCTTGAGCTCGGAGACCATCTTGGCGACGTCCATGGTCACGGTGCCGAGCTTGGGGTTCGGCATGAGGCCACGGGGACCAAGGATCTTACCGATGCGGCCAACCTTGGCCATCATGTTCGGCGTAGCGATAGCGGCGTCGAAGTTGATCTCGCCCTTCTGAATCTGGGCGACGAGCTCGTCGGAACCGATGATGTCGGCGCCGGCAGCCTCGGCCTCGCGGGCCTTCTCGCCCTCGGCGAAGACGGCAACACGAACGGTCTTGCCGGTGCCGTGGGGCAGGGAGATGGAGCCGCGGATGTTCTGGTCGGCCTTACGAGTATCGACGCCCAGACGGAAGTGGGCCTCGACGGTCTCGTCGAACTTGGCGGTGTCGAGCTCCTTGATGAGCTTGGCAGCCTGAAGGGGGGTGTAGAGCGTGGCGCGGTCGATCTTCTCGGCAGCGGCGTTATAGCTCTTACCATGCTTAGCCATGTGCATTACCTCCTGTGGTTAAACGGGCGCGAGCCCTCCCACATCGTATCGTGTGCCCTATTGCACACATTTAACGGGTGCCCCGGTTGGAGCACCCGTCATTACCAAAAGAAATCGCTACTCAGCGATGGTGACGCCCATGGAACGGGCGGTACCGGCGATGATCTTCTTGGCGGCGTCAATGTCGTTGGCATTGAGGTCCGGCATCTTGATCTCGGCGATCTTGGTGAGCTGCTCCTGGGAGAGCTGACCGACCTTGTCGGCCTGGGGCTTAGCGGAACCAGACTTGAGGTTCAGCTCCTTCTTGATGAGGTGAGCCGCCGGCGGGGTCTTGGTGATGAAGGAGAAGGACTTATCCTCGAAGACAGTGATCTCAACGGGGATGATGTCGCCCTTCTTGTCCTGCGTCTCGGCGTTAAAGGCCTGGCAGAACTGCATGATGTTCACGCCAGCTGCGCCCAGGGCGGGGCCGACGGGAGGAGCGGGGTTAGCTGCACCAGCAGGAATCTGGAGCTTAATGACGTTGGCAACCTTCTTCTCAGCCATGGTCATTCCTTTCGAATCACGAGTGTGAAGTACTTGCTATATCGTAAGCACGCACGTGTTAGAAGCACTCCTGAGATGAGCAGTCACAGAAGAAGCACGCTCGCGCGAACGGACGAAAACTTAAGCGATGACAGCAACCTGGTTAAAGTCGAGCTCGACCGGCGTCTCACGGCCAAAGATCATCAGGGTGACCTTCAGCTTGCCTGCCTCGGTGTTAACCTCGGAGACCTTGCCATCAAAGTCGGTAAGCGGGCCATCGGTGACGCGGACGGACGTGCCGACCTCAATATCAACCGAGGTGCGCTTGGGCGAATCGCCCTTACCGGGACGACGAGTCATCTTATTGTACTCGTCGCGGGAAAGCGGAGCGGGCTTGCCATTGCCGCCCAGGAAACCGGTGACACCGGGCGTGTTGCGAACACACGTCCACGCATCGTCATCCATCTCCATGCGAACCAGGACATAACCCGGGAAAATCTTGGAATCCTTGGTCTCGCGCTTGCCACCCTCTTTGATCTCGGTGACGCGCTCCATAGGAATCTCGATATCAAAGATACGGTCCTGCATGCCCATGGTCTCGATGCGATGCTCGAGATCGGACTTAACGCGGTTCTCGTATCCAGAGTAAGTGTGAACGACGTACCAACGCTTAGACATGGTTTAGCCCCTCAATCCAGAGAACAGAGCAAGAGCCTCGCCAAAGCCAGCATCGAGCAGAGCGATGACGACGCCGACGACGATCAGAGAAGCGCAAACGACGACCGAGTAGTTCACGAGCTCCTTCTTATCGGGCCACGTGACACGCTTCATCTCGGACTTCACCGAAGCGAAATACTTCTTGGTGCGGGCGAAGAAACCAGGCTTCTCGTTCTTCTTGGACTTCGCAGCCTTCTCGCTCTTCTTGGCAACGGCCTTCTTGGCCTCAACCTTGGAGTTGGCGGCAGCTTTGTTGGCAGGCGCCTGCTGCTGTGCCTTCTTCTTGTTCTTCTTGTTGGCCATTTGGGTTACCTCCGCGCAATGCGCTTATACATGAGTAAACCGTAAGCCCCCAAATGGGAGCTTACGGAATAATGACTGGCACGCCAGGAAGGACTCGAACCCTCAACACTCGGTTTTGGAGACCGATGCTCTACCAATTGAACTACTGGCGTATGTAACTAGAGACTAGCGAGTCTCTTTGTGCAGCGTGTGGTGACGGCACCAGGGGCAATACTTCTTGATCTCCATACGATCAGGCATGTTCGCCTTGTTCTTGGTGGTCGTATAGTTGCGGCGCTTGCACTCAGTGCACGCAAGAGTAACTAGAGTACGCATGTATCCTGAACCTTTCATATCCGCCCCGTACGGGCACGAGATGGTACTTTATCAGCTCTATGTAAGTGCTGTCAATGAAAACCTCGAATCAATTGGTTCTCGCTGGATCCATTCATATTTGGAACACATCAATGAAGCCAGCGAGATCTAATCGATCCCTCACGCTCGGCTTAAGGGCGAGCGAAGCGTAATCGGCGGGGAATAAGTCCCGCGTAGAAAAGAACCCGGCACCCTATAAGTGCCGGGTTCTCTCTAAGTCAGCTATATCAAAGAGCTAATTTACTCAATGATCGTGGAGACGATGCCCGAACCAACGGTGTGGCCACCCTCGCGGATAGCGAAGCGCAGGCCCTCCTCCATGGCGATCGGGTGAATGAGGTCGCCCTCGATGGTGATGTGGTCACCAGGCATAGCCATCTCGGTGCCCTCGGGGAGCTTGACCGTACCGGTAACGTCGGTGGTACGGAAGTAGAACTGAGGACGATAACCATCGAAGAACGGGGTGTGACGGCCGCCCTCCTCCTTGGTCAGAACGTAAATCTCGCCGGTGAACTTGGTGTGCGGGGTAACCGAACCGGGCTTGCAGAGAACCTGGCCGCGCTCGATGTCCTCGCGTTTGATGCCGCGGAGCAGCAGACCGACGTTGTCGCCAGCCTCGCAGAAGTCCATGGACTTACGGAACATCTCGATACCGGTAACGACAGTGTTCTGGGTATCCTTGATGCCGACGATCTCGACGGGCTCGTTGAGCTTGAGCTCACCGCGCTCGACACGGCCGGTAGCAACGGTACCACGGCCGGAGATGGTCATAACGTCCTCAACGGCCATCAGGAAGGGGAGGTCGTTGTTACGAGCAGGCGTCGGGATGTACTCGTCGACGGCGTTCATGAGCTCGCGGATAGCGTCCATCCACTTGGCGTCGCCCTCGAGAGCGCCCAGAGCGGAACCACGGATGACGGGGATGTCGTCGCCGGGGAAATCGTACTCGGAGAGGAGCTCACGGGTCTCCATCTCGACGAGGTCGATGAGCTCGTCATCGTCAACCATGTCGCACTTGTTCAGGAAGACGACGATGTAGGGAACGCCGACCTGACGGGCGAGCAGGATGTGCTCACGGGTCTGAGCCATGGGGCCGTCGGTAGCAGCGATGACCAGGATAGCGCCGTCCATCTGAGCAGCACCGGTGATCATGTTCTTGACGTAGTCAGCGTGGCCCGGGCAGTCAACGTGAGCGTAGTGACGGGCAGCAGTCTCGTACTCAACGTGGGAGACGGAGATCGTGATGCCGCGCTCGCGCTCCTCGGGAGCCTTGTCGATGTTCTCGAACGCAGTGAAGTCAGCCTTGCAGCCCTCGGTCTCGGAGAGAACCTTGGTGATGGCGGCGGTCAGGGTGGTCTTGCCGTGGTCGACGTGACCAATGGTGCCGATGTTAACATGCGGCTTAGTGCGCTCAAACTTCTCTTTGGCCATAAAGCCCTCCTCTTAACAGGTCGTCCCCGGACGGGACTTTGCCTTTATACCATAGTGGCCTCTCAACATACTATTGAGAAGCCACCGTGTTACCTATGGTAGCGGTGACTGGATTCGAACCAGTGACGCCACGGGTATGAACCGTGTGCTCTAACCAACTGAGCTACACCGCC
>DXMG01000046.1 GCA_019414325.1 Collinsella sp.
GCATTGCGCGGCGCACCCATCAGCATGGGCCGGGGTGAGATTCCCGTGGAGCTGCGGCCAGCAGCCGTCCGTTTTCTGCCTCTTTTATGGTTTTAATGAAATGGCATGAAAGGGGCCTTATTATGCAGAAAATTCAATCTGAAAATAAATATGCCCCGCCTATGCGGAGCAAAAAGAAGATCGGCAACACGACCTTTATCGTCAATTCTTTTTTCCCTCAAACGGGAAATCAGACGATAGCCTCCAAACTGGAGAACCTGATAAAAGCCGATGTTCAGAAACAAACTGTGACTTGAAAACCTCTTAACAGGCAGACAGGGAAAAGAAAGCGCGGTATAATGAAGTTGGACTTCAATATCGTGTTTGACTGCCAGATAGGAGGTATTTATGTATTATCAGTCAAACACCGCTGCCGCGCTTCAATTCCCTTACACGGCTATGAGCTCCGAAGAACTTACAGCTTTGTATTGTCGCTTATCCCGTGATGATGAATTGCAGGGTGACAGCAATAGCATTGTAAACCAGAAAAAAATCCTGGAAAAGTATGCCCGTGAGCATGGATACAGCAATTTCAAATTCTATGTTGATGATGGCATCTCAGGTACGACCTTCAACCGCCCAGGCTTTCAGCAGATGATTGCAGACATTGAGGCTGGCCTTGTCAAGAGGGTCATCATCAAGGATATGTCACGTTTCGGACGTGATTATCTGCAAGTCGGCATGTATACGGAAATCATGTTTCCCGAACATGATATTCACTTTATTGCGGTGAATGATGGTGTGGACAGCACTCAGGGTGACAACGAGTTTACGCCCTTCCGCAATATCATCAATGAATGGTACGCTAAAGACACCAGCAAAAAAATCCGTGCCGTTATGAAAGTGAAAGGCAATGCAGGAGAACATTTGACTGTTTTGCCTCCGTATGGATACATGAAATCGTCTGATGACAAAAAGCAATGGGTGAAGGATGAAGAAGCCGCCCAGGTAGTTTATGAAATTGGTCTCTATATCATGGATGGTTTGGGACCCTCGCAGATTGCAAGAAAACTGACGGAAAGAAAAATTCTTACTCCGGCTGCTTACTATGCGAGCAAGGGCAGAACAACCAATGTCACAAAGAAAGGTTCTCCTTACGCTTGGGATTCTTCTACGATTGCCGACATCATGGACCGCTGGCGTGAATACCTGGGGCACACAGTTAATTTCAAAACCCGTAAAAAATCCTACAAGAGTAAAAAGACCTTGCACAATCCAGAAAGCGAATGGAAGATTTTTGATAATACCCACGAAGCCATCTGGACGGAGGCGATTGCCGATGCAGCAAGGCTCGCAAGGCAGACGCGGCGCCGACCCACAAAGATGGGAGAAATGGGTATGTTCTCCGGCATGATGTTCTGTGCCGACTGCGGCTCCATTATGTACCAATGCAGGGCAACCAATTTCCGGCGCGATCAGGAATACTATCTGTGTTCCGGCTATCGGAAAAGCCGTGATGTATGTGGGCAGACACATTCTATCCGAACTGTTATCCTGGAAGAATTGGTTCTGCAAAATCTGCGCGAGATCGTTTCCTTCGCATCACAGCGCAAAGACGATTTTGTGAAGATGGTCATGGATGCGGATATGCGCCAACGTAACCAAGGTTTGGCAAAACGGCAGAAAACATTGGCCGATGCCGAAAAGCGGATTGCAGAGCTGGACACCATTTTCAAGCGGCTCTACGAAGATACTATTTCGGGAAAACTTTCTGACGAGCGTTTTCAAAAGCTCTCTACCGATTACGAGAAAGAGCAGCATCAGCTTCAAGATGTAGCGGCTGCTCTCCGTGATGAAATCGAAGCAGAGGAACAAAAAAGCGCCAATGTGGAAAGGTTTCTCTCCGTTGTAGAACGGTATACGGAAATTCCTGAATTAACCCCATGTATCTTACATGAGTTTGTCGAGAAGATCGTTGTCCATGCCGCCAGCGATCCAAAGGGCAAGAACCGCACCCAGGAAATTGACATCTACTATAAGGGCATTGGAGCCCTGGAAGTATCGAAAGTTACTTCATCAAGGCAAGAATGAGAAAAACGGCATAGCCGAAGCTATACCGTTTCTCTCTTGCCCCACGATGTTTTCTTATCGGGAGGCACCTTTGCCGTGGCTCCGTTTTCAAGAGGATGGGCGATGAAACCGAATTAGCTCAGGTGCCAGATCTCGTCGTTGTACTGGGAGATCGTACGGTCGGACGAGAAGGTGCCGGCGTTGGCGATATTGATGAGCGCCTTGCGCATCCAGGCGTCCTGGTCCTCGTAGTCGGCCAGTACGCGCTCCTTGGTCTGGATGTACTCCTCAATGTCGAGCAGGGCCATAAACCAGTCCTTGCCCTTAATGTCGTCGTGCAGGCGCTGCAGGCGCTCGGCGTTGCCGGTCGCCATAAAGGCGGGGTTGGTGATAAAGTCCACCAGCAGCTTGATACCGGGCTTGCGGTAGAGTGCGCTGGCGTTATAGCGGCCGTCAGCGTAGAGCTGCTCGACCTGTTTGGACGAGGCACCAAAGGTATAGATGTTCTCGTCGCCCACGAGCTCGGCAATCTCCACGTTGGCGCCGTCGAGCGTGCACAGGGTTAGGGCGCCGTTGAGCATGAACTTCATGTTGGAGGTGCCGCTCGCCTCCTTGGAGGCCAGGCTGATCTGCTCGGAGATGTCGGCGGCGGGGATCACGCGCTCGGCGGCGGTGACGTTGTAGTTCTCGATCATGACAACCTGCAGGTAGGGAGCCACGTCGGGGTCGTTTGCAATCCACTGCGACAGCGTCAGGATCAGATGGATGATGTCCTGCGCGATAGTGTAGGCAGGGGCCGCCTTGCCGCCAAAGATGATGGTGACGGGGTGCTTAGGCTTATTGCCGTTCTTGATGTCGAGATACTTCCAGATTATGTAGAGCGCGAGCATCTGCTGGCGCTTGTACTCGTGGATACGCTTGACCTGAACATCGATGATGGCGTTGGAGGGAATGGTCACGCCTTGCTCGAGCGCCATGAACTGGCGCATGATGGCCTTGGCCTCGGTCTTGGTGGCGGCCAGGCGCTCAAGAACATTCTTGTCGTCGGCGAACTTGGCGAGTTTGCTCAGATCGCCGGTGCTGCGCCAGTCGGTGCCGATCACATCGTCGAGCAGGCTGGCGAGCGCGGGGTTGGCCCCATGGATCCAGCGGCGGAAGGTGATGCCGTTGGTCTTGTTGGAGAACTTCTCGGGATAGATCTCGTAGAACGGATGAAGCTCGGTGTCCTCCAGGATCTTGGTGTGGAGGGCGGCTACGCCATTGATGGAGAAGCCAAAGTGGATGTCCATGTGGGCCATGTGGACGGTGTCGTATTCGTCGATGACGGCGACGCGCGGGTCATCGTGCTCGGCCTTCGCGATCTCATCGAGCTTGACGATAATGTCGGCGATGGCAGGGGAGACCTTCTGCAGGCTGACGAGCGGCCACTTCTCGAGCGCCTCGGCAAGAATCGTGTGGTTAGTGTAGGCGACCATGGAGCGTACGATGGTCACGGCCTCGTCAAACTCGATGCCATGCTCGGTGGTGAGCAAGCGAATGAGCTCGGGGATGACCATGGTGGGGTGCGTGTCGTTAATTTGGACCACGGCGTAGTCGGCCAGATCGTGCAGGTTGCTGCCGCGCTCGATGGCCTCGTCGATCAGGAGCTGGGCGGCGTTGCTCACCATGAAGTATTCCTGGTAGATGCGAAGCAGGCGGCCCTGCTCGTCGGAATCGTCGGGGTAGAGGAACAAGGTGAGGTTCTTGGCGATCTCGGTCTTGTCGAAGTCGATGGAGCTGCCGGGGACCAGGCCGTCGTCGACGCTCGCCAGGTCGAACAGGCGCAGACGGTTCTTGGTGGGCTGGCCGTAACCGGGCACGTCGATGTTGACGAGCTTGGAGGTAACGGCAAAATCGCCGAACTCGACGGTGTAGGAGCGGTCGTCGTCGACTAGGATGTCCTGCTCACCGAGCCACTCGTCGGGGACGGCCTTCTGCTGGTTGTCGACAAAGCGCTGACGGAACAGGCCGTAGTGATAGTTGAGGCCCACGCCATCGCCGGTCAAGCCCAGCGTGGCGATGGAATCCAGGAAGCATGCGGCCAGGCGGCCCAGGCCGCCGTTGCCGAGCGACGGCTCGACCTCGAATTCCTCGATCTTGTTGAGGTCGTGGCCTGCGGCGGTGAGCTGGTCCTTAACCTCGTCGTAGATGCCGAGGTCGATCATGTTGTTGATGAGCAGCTTGCCGATCAAAAATTCGGCGGAAATGTAATAGAGCTTTTTCTTGCCGTTGTTGAGCGGGCAGGTGGCGGAGCGCTCCTGCACGAGTTTGACCAGCAGCTTGTAAATGCGACGGTCGTCGAGCTGCTCGAGCGAGGTGCCAAAAGACTGCTCGGCGAGTTCCATGAGGTTAATTTGGGGCATGTTTCCTCCTGTAATGGGTTGATTACATGTCTGCAATTCATAAGAATCCCGCGCGAGGGGATTGGGGTGGCCTCGCGCGGGTAAGCAAGCGCGTCCGCACGGTGGGGAGGGGTCGGGCGCGGTAGCTCCTATTGAGGAAGCTCGATTTCGGCTTCCGACGGGATGCGGAAGTAGGTCTCGGTCCAGTCGGTGAGTTTGTGCTCGAGCTCGCGGGTGATGGCGCCGTCGAGCATGCGCCAGGTCCAGTTGCCGCCCAGCGTGGCAGGGGTGTTGATGCGCGCCTCGTTGCCCAAGTTGAGCAGGTCCTGCATGGTGTAGATGCACGTGTCGCTCACGCTGGCTGCGATGGTTCGGTTGAGCGCGTCGGCGATGGGTTCGCCGGCCTGCTGATGGGTGTACAGGGCTGTCTGCTCGCGCTGACGCGGGGTAGCCGTTCCTTCAAACCAGCCGCGTGCCGTCTCGTTGTCGTGAGTGCCCACGTAGGCGACGGTGTTGGCAATGTAGTTGTGCGGCAGGTAGTACGAGTTGGTGCCCTCAAAGGCAAACTGCAGGATCTTCATGCCGGGGAAGCCCGAGTTGTCGCGCATATCGATGACGCCGGGGGTGAGGAAGCCCAGGTCCTCGGCGATGATGGGCAGCGTGCCGAGCTTTTCCTCGAGTGTCTTGAAGAGCTTGAGGCCGGGACCCTGCGTCCACGAACCGTAGGACGAATCAGGCGAGGAGAACGGCACCTCCCAATAGGCCTCGAAGCCGCGGAAGTGATCCAGGCGGATGACGTCGTACATGTCGAGGGCGGCGCGAATGCGGCCCTCCCACCAGGAGAAGCCGTCGGCCTCCATGGCGTCCCAGTCGTAGATGGGGTTGCCCCAGTACTGGCCGGTGGCCGAGAACTGGTCGGGCGGCGTGCCGGCGACGCTCACGGGATTGCCGGCGGCGTCGATCTTAAAGAGCTCAGGTGTCGCCCACATCTCGACGGAGTCACGCGAGACATAGATGGGCAGGTCGCCGATGATGAGAATGTCGCGCTCGTTGGCATAGGCCTTGAGGCGGCTCCACTGGCGATCGAAGAAGTACTGCGTCATCTGGTGGTAGAGCATACGCGCCGGATGGTCGGCGCAGACCTTGGCGGAAGCCTCGCCGCGGGTGCGGAGCTCCGCGGGCCACTCCCAAAACGCCTTGAGACCGCACTCCTCTTTGACGGTCATGAACTCACAGTAGGGGATGAGCCAGTCCTCGTTGGCCTGGATAAAGTCATCGAAATCGGCCGGCTTGTCGGCAGCAAAGCGCTCGGCGGCGCGGTCGAGAATCTGACGGCGGCCGCCAAAGATAGCACCGTAGTCGACATTGCTGGGGTCGGATCCCAGATACACGCCATCGATATCGCGCTGCTCCAGATACCCTGCCTCGATAAGCTCGGCAAAGTCGATAAAGTTGGGGTTGCCCGCGCGGGCCGAGAACGACTGATAAGGCGAATCGCCATAGCTGGTCGTCGTAAGGGGCAGAATCTGCCAGTAATGTTGTTTGCACGAGGCGAGAAAATCGACGAAGTCGTAGGCATTCCAGCCAAAGCCGCCGATTCCGTATGGTCCGGGCAGAGATGAGACGGGCATGAGGACGCCGCTTGCACGCTCCATGAATGCGCTCACCAACCTTCTTGTTCTGGGGTCGGCCTGCCGATGGGTGTGCAGTCCGCCTCCGATGTTCTGATTCGATACGCCTATTGTAAAACATGTTGTTTAAACATGTACAGGCAAGATAAAAAAGTTGGTCGATTTTCGGCGAATGGCTACATGCCATGAAAAAAGCCCCGACCTCACAACGTGAGATCGGGGCAAGAACGGTATGTAGGTTTTTGCTACTCGGCGTCGGCGAAGCCGTTGGGGTTGTGGCTCTGCCAGTTCCAGCTATCGCGGCACATGTCCGCGATGTCGTACTGGGCCTTCCAGCCCATCATGCGCTCGGCCTTGGAGGCATCGCACCAGTTGGCAGCGATGTCGCCGGCGCGGCGCTCGCGGATCACGTAGGGCAGCTCCTTGCCACAAGCCTTGGAGAAGGCGGCGACGACCTCGAGTACCGAGGTGCCGGTGCCGGTGCCCAGGTTAAAGATCTCGACGCCGGTCTTGCCGTTCATCCAGTTAAGGGCGGCAACGTGACCAGAGGCCAGATCGCACACGTGGATGTAGTCGCGCACGCCGGTGCCGTCGGGGGTGGGGTAGTCGTTGCCAAAGACCTGAACGGCCTCGAGCTTGCCCACGGCGACCTGGGCGACATAGGGCACCAGGTTGTTGGGGATGCCCTTGGGGTCCTCGCCGATCAGGCCCGACGGATGAGCGCCGATGGGGTTGAAGTAACGGAGCAGCACGACGTCCCACTCGGGGTCGGCGGTGTGGACGTCCATAAGGATCTGCTCGATCATCCACTTGGTCCAGCCATAGGGGTTGGTTGCGGGCTTCTTGGGGTCTTCCTCGGTGACGGGCGGGTTGTCCGGGTCGCCGTAGACGGTCGAGGAGCTCGAGAAGATGATGGACTTGCAGCCATGGTTGCGCATGACGTCGATGAGCACCAGGGTGTTCTCGATGTTGTTGTGGTAGTACTCGACGGGCTTGCTCACCGACTCGCCGACGGCCTTAAAGCCGGCAAAGTGGATGACACGGTCGATCTGATGGGTATCGAAGATCTTGTTCATCGCATCGCGGTCGAGCACGTTGGCCTCGTAGAAGGTGAGGTTCTTGGCGGCCTCGTCGCCCACGATGGTCTTGACGCGGTCGACGGCGACGGCGCTGGAGTTGGAGAGATCATCGACGATGACGACCTGGTAGCCACCCTCGAGCAGCTGAACGACGGTGTGCGAGCCGATAAAGCCGGCGCCACCGGTAACGAGGACGCAGGTGTCTTTGGGGTCGAGTGCTTTGGACATGTAGTCTCCTATCGAATCAGGAACACTTCTTCAGGGGAGTATAGCGCAGGCGGGGACGCCCAAATGGTGCACTGTGGGAAAAGCAGAGGATTATGTTAACGTACTCATATAAGAGCTTGCTCAATTGTTACCTCAAATTTGACAATTGCTTACGAGCCGCCGACCTTGTAGTTTCCTGCCGTTCGTGGAAATCGTTGGGACGCGCCATATGTACGCTAATATGTATGAGTTGAGCGACATATAAATAAGCATGTAACGGAGTACATATGTCACCAAACAGCGATTCCATCCTTTCCCAGGAGCTCTCGCGCCGCACTGCCCTTAAGGCCCTGTTCGGCGCCGCTTCTGCGGCAGTTCTTTTTGGCCTGCCCACTCGCGCCCATGCGGCGGAGGCTTCCAAAGAAACCACCGATAAATTGAATGCCGCCCAGGCCCAACTCGACGAGGTTCAGGCCCAGCTCGACAGCATCGCAAATGAGTATGCGGCGCTGGCCAACAAGAATGCCCAGACCCTCAACGACATCGAGAATGTCCAGGGCAAGATTGACGACACGCAGGCCCAGATCGATGAAAAGAAGGCCGAGCTCAAGAAGAAGCGCAACGACCTTTCCGATCGCGTGGCCGCCAGCTACAAGTCCGGCGGCACGAACATCCTGTCGCTGCTGCTGGCCTCTGGCTCGTTTGAGGAGCTCGTTGCCAACGCGCATTACGTTGAGAAGATCAACAAGAGCGACCGCGATGCCATCGAGGACATCCAGACGATTCAGGCCGAGCTCGACGCACAGAAGACCGAGCTCGAAGCACAAAAGGCTGACCTGGAGAAACTCAAGGTTCAGCAGACGGCTCAGATGCAGGATATGCAGGCCAAGCAGCAAGAGGTCCAGACCGTGCTGAACGGTCTTTCCGACGACGTCAAGGAGCTCATGGCTCAGCGTGATTCCGAGATTCTCGCTGCCGCCCAGGCCGAGGAGGCCGCTAGGAAGGCCGCCGCTGCCGCGGCCGCCGCGAACAAGAACAATTCCTACTCGGGTGGTTCGAGCTCGGGCGGTGGATCGTATGCGCCCGGAACTCCGCAGCAGAATGCCGGCTCGGGCAAGCAGCAGGCCGTCGTCAACGCGTGCTACTCCACGCCTTCGCCGGGTCAGAACTGGTGCGCGGCGTGGGTTACCAATGTCTTCCGTAACGCCGGCGTTGGCTACTTTGGCGGCAACGCCTGCGACATGTTCAACGCCTGGTGCTATAGCTCCGACCGCTCGGCGCTGCAGGTGGGCATGATCGTAGCCGACTCCTCGCATAGCGGCACGGGTGCTCCGGGCCTTATCTACGGTCATGTGGGTATCTATGTTGGCGGCGGCATCGTAATGAGCAACGAGGGCGCCATTACGTCTAAGTCGCTTGATTCGTTTATTAGCTTCTATGGCACTGGCTCTGGCGTGCGTTGGGGCTGGCTTGGCGGTATTGCGCTGTCGTAACGGCGGTTTGAAGTAAGTTGGTCCGTGGCTGCCCGGAAGGCATTAGGTTGCCTGCTCGGACAGCCACGGACCTCTCGGATCCAATGCGTCACACACCGGACTGGTTGTCTGAATAAATATGGCGAAGGCCCCTTTCGGGGCCTTTTTTAAATGAATTTATCGACTCCGTGGACTTCGGTTTTGGAATTTGGAGCCGACGGCTCACCAAAGTGGAAAATGAAATAGAACCTAGCTGCAATAATCGCCTTGTTGCGAACTCGAACTGATCATGTAGATTTAAAATAGCCGCAATTTACAATTGTCGAGCGGTGCGTTGGGTTGGAGCTGCTGCGGGTCCTATATGGATTGCGGTCTTGCGCTCCGATGTCCAAATAGGTCTCTCTAGACGGGAAGTTGCTCATGGACACCATATATGACGGAGACGGCTGGGTCGATCATTATAGTTGGCGACTAGTCGGCTCGGATGACAATGGGGATGTGGTGTTTGATGGACTATGTCCAAAGCATCTCCATCCTTTTGTTTCGTCGTTAATTGAGAGTTCCGCTCGTGTTGCCCCCTACAGCTCGGCGTCGCTTCATGATACGGACGTTTTGAAGACCATAAGGGAATCAATTGACGAGGGCACGATGAGCAGCCCGCTGTTTTCTCAGCTTGTGGGGCTAGATGAGATTGGCTCGAAACGACTGCTTGCGGGCGAAAAAGTGGAACTCACTTATCGGTCGATGATTTCAATCCTGCGGCTAGCCGATGTTCTTCGCAAATAAATGATAACGGGACAAGTGAGCTAGATCACTTGTCCCGTTATTAATTAAAGTGGATCGCGGTGGGCAGGCTATAAAAATTCGCCGACTCGGTGGACTTCGGGTTCTAGGTCTACGTCGAACTGCTCTTTGACTTTGGCTTGGATGTCGCGGATGAGTTCGTCGACGTCGGCGGCGGTGGCGTGGTCGGCGTTGACGATGAAGCCGCAGTGCTTCTCGCTCACCTGCGCGCCGCCGACAGCATGGCCGCGCAGGCCGCCATCCATGATGAGCTTGCCGGCAAAGTAGCCCTCGGGGCGCTTGAAGGTGGAGCCGGCACTCGGCATGTCGAGCGGCTGCTTGTCCTCGCGGCGCTGGCGGTAGCCGTCCATGTCGGCCTTGATCATCGCGGCGTTGCCCGGTGCGAGGTTGAAGGTGGCAGAAAGAACGATAAAGCCGTCGTCGGCGATGCGGCTCTTGCGATAGCCCAGGTTGAGCTCATCGACATCGAACTCGATGATGTTGCCGCTGCCGCGGGTGCCGTCGTCGAGCATGCGAGCGGGTTTGTAGACGCGCACGGACCCCAGCACATCGGCCATGCAGGCACCGTAGGCGCCGGCGTTCATGTAGCAGGCGCCGCCGACCGATCCGGGGATGCCCGAGATGGGCTCCATGCCGGTGAGACCGGCCTCGGCTGCCGCAGCGGCGACATCGGAAAGCAAGGCGCCGGCTGCCGCCGTGACGTGCGTGCCGTCGACCGTAATGTCGGAGAGTCCCTCGCCCAGCGCCACGACGACGCCACGGATGCCCTTGTCGCCGACGAGCAGGTCGGAGCCGTTGCCCACGATGGTGAGGGGCAGATCGCAGCGATAGCAGGTATCGAGCGTGGCGACGAGGCCCTGCTCGGTATCGGGCGTGACAAAGACGTCGGCCGGGCCGCCGATCTTAAACGTGGTGTGCTCGCGCATGGGCTCGCTCATCAGCACGTTGTCCTCGCCGGCAACGCCAGCAAGCGCGCACAGCAGGTCCTCGTTAAAAAAATCGTTCTCGTGCATACGGATATCCGCCTTTTGGTGGTCGTTGTCATCAATCGATTGCAATATACCCCACCCGGACGGATTTGGTGCGCTGGCGGCGATAAAACAGCCGTCCACCGGATTGGTAAAGTGTTTATCACCGAGGTAGAGGGGTAGTCGCTATACTTTCAAGAGATTGCGCGTAAACCCGGAAGGAGCGAGATGGCCAACAAAGTCACCCTCAAGCAGATCGCCCAGGAGGTGGGGCTTTCCCCCTCGTCGGTCTCGCTTGTTCTCAATAATCGGCCCTGTCGCATCTCGGAAGAAAACCGCAAGCTCATCAAAGAGGTCGCGGCGCGCAACCACTATGTTCCCAACCAGATTGCGCGCAGCCTGGTCATGCGCGAGTCGCGCACGCTGGGCCTTATCGTCCCTAACATCGAGAGCCGCTTTTTTGCCTCGCTCGCCGGTAGCCTGGAAAAGCGCTGCCGCGAGGACGGCTATGCGCTCTTCATTACCAGCTCGGGCGGAAGCGCCGATGACGATCTGGAGCTGCTGCGCCAGCTGGTGACGCGCGGCGTTGATGGCGTCTTCCTGGTGGTGGGTGACGAGTTCTCCGATGACCGCGCCCTGCGCGAAGAAGTCAGCCACCTGCCCATCCCGGCCGTAATGGTCGACCGTGCCATTGAGGGGCTCGAGTGCGACAAGGTGATGTTCGACCACGAGATGGGCGGCTATATGGCCACCCGCTATCTGATCGAGCAAGGTCATCGCCGCATCGCCTGCCTGGTTAATGCCCGCCGTTCCAATACGGGTCGCAAGCGACTTGCCGGCTATGAGCGCGCGCTGCGCGAGGTTGGCCTGCCGATCGACGCGCGTTTGGAGTTTGAGAGCGAGTACTACATTCCGAGCGCATACGAGGCCTCGGAGGCAGTGCTCGCAACTGACGCCACTGCCGTGTTCGCAAGCTCGGATAACATTGCCCTCGGTTTGCTCAAGCGCTTGCACGAGATGGGGAAGAGCATCCCGGGCGATATCTCGGTGGTGAGCTATGACAACTCGGCGGCCGACGTTCTCTTTGAGCCGGCGCTGACCGCGATTGAGCAGGACCCTGGTGTCCTTGCGGAGCATGCTTTTGGCTGCATGTCCAAGCGTCTTGCCGGTAGGGGCGGTAGGCGTGCCGAAGAGGTCGTCCTGGAGCCGGCACTTATCGTTAAGGGCAGCGTGCTCGAACTTACCGAATGTAGCTAAGCGTACTTGTTTGTTTGCATAGATTGCATGCGGAGTGTCCGCTATTTGCCGGCGGGGCCGGGGTGCCTGCCTTGTGTTGAGAAGTTCGCGGAGCCCACTTCTCAAAACAAGGCAGGCACCCCGGCCCTCGTCCGTTAACTCTTCCGCTGGGCGAGCCATAGACGCCGCGCACCGATAGGGTAAGGCAGTGGCTTGAAATTGGTGCTATATTCAGCTTGAGTTGTTTAATGCTAGTACGGGAGGCTGATATGGGGCTGTTCAAGAAGAAAAACCCGCAGGATGCCTTTGATCCCGATGTGTTTACCATCACGGATACGATTTTGGACCCGCCGCGGTTTACGTTTTTGCCGGCTATCTACCAGGATGCCACGCGTCGCAAGTGGGCCGTGCATCAGCGTGGTGCAGAGCCTAAGATTTTTGACTATGCGGACGTGTTGCAGTGCGAAGTAGCCGAGGCGGGCGATCCGGAGGCCGAGGAAGTGACTTCAAAACAGGAATTTGCCCAGCGTATCCTGGCAAATCCTGCCAAGGCGGCGAAAATAAACGCTGCCAAGCGTAATATGTGTCTTGGTATGGGCGTTGTTGTGGCGGTTCAGACGGGAAAAGACGAGGTTTCCAAATTAGAGATTCCCGTTATGACCGACGAAGTTAAACGCGATTCAAGTCTATATAAGTCGTATCGGAATGTCGCCGAGAAGATCAAGGCCGAATTTGATGCCATGGGAGGGCTGGCCTAATTTTGGCGGCATACGTTTCTGAATGAGGAGTCTGTGCAATGCCAGGCGAATCTTATGCAATTCCCCCCAAAGATCGTGCTGTTGAGGGAATTCTTTGGTATATCCAGCACCATCAGCTTGCCGGCGGGGATCGCCTGCCGGCCGAGCGCGTGCTGTGCGAAGAGATTGGCGTTTCGCGTACAGCGTTGCGTGCCGGTATCACGCGGCTCATCTCGTGTGGAACGCTCGAGAGCCGTCGCGGATCGGGTACGTATGTGTGTCCTCCCAAGCCGCTAAACATCTTTCAGGAAACGTATAACTTTTCCGATGCTGTGCGGACTGCCGGTCTGCACCCCTCTTCTCGTCTGGTTTCCACCGGGACCATCGAGGCGGATGAGGCGCTTGCCGACAAGCTTGGGGTGTCTGTAGGCGCTCCTTTGCTCCGCATGCAGCGCGTTCGACTTATTGAGGGCGAGCCGGCGTCAATCGAGACCGCTCACGTTAACCTGTCCCTGTGCCCATCGCTTACCGAGCACGATTTTGAGTGCGAGAGCCTTTACGATGTCTTGCTCAAAGAAGGCGGCGTGCGTGTTGAGCATGGACGTGAGCATATCTCTATCTCGCGTTTGAACGTCGAAGAGGCCGAGCTGCTCCAGCAAGAAGAGGGAACGCCGGTGTTCTATGAGAGCTCGATTGAATTTGATAAGGACATGCGTTTTGTGGAGCATTGCAAATCGGTGATTTTGCCCACAAAGTTTCGCTTTGCCGATAACGGCGAAGAGAACGGCATGAGGAGTGTGGCAGGTGAACAATGGCTGAAACAGTAGATGCCACCCCGGTTTATATGCGCATTCGACGCCGCATCGAGGAGCGTATCGAGCGCGGTACATATCCCACGGGTTCCATGATTCCGTCCGAAAAAGACCTCGCCGAGGAATTTGGTACGACACGCTTGACCATCCGAAGCGCTGTCGATGAGCTGGTTCGGCGCGGGCAGATTCGCCGTGTTCGGGGGAAAGGTGCCTTTGTGGCGCAGAAAGTACCTGCTTTTTTTGAACGCACGGGCGGTTTCCGTGAATCGGTCCGTGCTTCGGGCGGCGAGCCGTCCGTCCGTATTCTCGCACGTTCCAAGCGTTATGCGGGGCCATACTACGCTGACCTGTTTGGCATCGCCGAGGACGACCTGCTCTATTCCATTCGACGCCTGAACTGCATAAACGGTAGCCCCGTATCGATCGAGACGGCGCTGATTCCCTGCCTGCTGTTCCCAACCATCGAAGATATTGACGTGTCGGTCTTCAGCTTGTACGAGACCTATGAGATGCTGGGCCGAAAGCCAGTTATGGCACAGGAAAAGCTCGATATCGAAGCGCTGGGCGCACGAGATGCCGGCCTGCTTGGACTGGAGCAGGGTGATCTTGCCTTGACGCTGGAGTGCGTAAGCTTCGATGCGAGCGGCCAGGCGATCGAGTACGTCAAGTCGTTTAACCGCGGTGATGCGGGTGGATATACCTATACGTACTAGCTGGTTTTTTGCATAACGGGCTGAAAAGTTGACGGAATTTTGATTCGTTGAGCAGACCGTATATACAACCTTACATGGCTCAAAATCGACCGTTCGCCGATGGGGATAAATTAATCGACAAAGAGGTATCAAAAAGCCGTAACCTATAACTGTGATTGGTATCAAATACTAATGATTTGTTACGAGGTGAGACGATGAAGATGCTCGATTACGTTCAGCTTGCCCATGTGCGTATGGGGGAGAACCTCGAGCGTTCGTCTGAGCTGGTAGCGCAGCTCGTTGATATTTTCCAGTCCGGTTCTTTTGATGCACTGCGCATCGTTGCTTCGGGTTCGTCGCGCCATGCCGCCGATTGCGCCCGCGATTACCTGCAAGATGCGCTGCAGATGCAGGTGTCCGTTGTGACGCCCGAGGCCTTCGTCGATTTTGAACACACCTATCCGCAGCATGCGCTCAACATCGCCGTCTCGCAGAGCGGCTATTCGACCAATACGATTGCGGCGCTCGATTACATGCGTGCACACGATATGGCTGCAGTTGCGCTCACGGCAAACGTCGAGGCACCCATCAAGGAACACGCTGACATCGTTCTTGACTACGGTGTGGGTGTCGAGTCGGTGGACTTTGTGACTCTGGGCGTCGAGGTTCTCGTTGAGTACCTGGTGCTCTTTGGTATTTACGGCGGTCAGGCGCGCGGAACGATTGACGCCAAGGGCGTTGCTCAGCGTCTTGATGACCTGCGCGAGGCTATCCAGGCTAATGCCGTGATGTGCAAGACCGCCGAGGCATATGTCCAAGATCACATGCTCGAGCTTTCTGAGCACATGCCCGCCATGGTCGTCGGCAACGGCCCCAACTATGGTGTTGCCGAGGAGGCAGCGCTCAAGCTGAGCGAGACCATCAAGATTCCTGCCATGCATCACGAAGGCGAGGAGTTCGTCCACGGTCCCGAGATGCAGATCGTTCCGGGCTATCTGGTGTTTATCGTCGACGATCCGCAGGGGTCGGAGCGTCTTGCGAATATCGCCGATGCGCTATCGAACGTTACGGCAAAAACGGTGCTGCTCACGGCCCATCCCAAGGGTAGGGCTCACGAGGTTGCGGTGCCTCAGGTGGCTCCGCTGCTCAGCGCAATTCCCAATCTTGTGTTCTTCCAGACGATTGCGGCCATGATTGCCGAGCGTCTGAAGTCATGGAACGTGCACCCGTATCTCGATACCGTCTCCAAGCAAATGGAGGTCAAGGCAGAGGGCTACGAAGAGTCAGTCAATGCGCTTAAGGCCAAAGCGGCTGAGTGTTACGGAATGTAAGCGGGTTTTGATGCCCGTTGGCATGGGGGATGTGGAAACAACCCCAGAAAGGAGAGACAAATGAAGGAAACCGAGAAGATCGAGATCATGCATTTCGACCAGGAGGGCTATCTCGAGGACGGCAAGGCGCTCTACGAGACCGGCAAGAAGATG
>DXMG01000047.1 GCA_019414325.1 Collinsella sp.
GTCCGGCATCTGGTAGGTCGGACGGCCCGTGGCGATCACGCACGCGATCCCCTGCTCGTGAAAGCTGTCGAGCGCCTGCTGCGCCGACGCCGGAATCCGGTGGGTCTTAAAGCTCAGCAGCGTGCCGTCGATATCGAAAAACGCGGCTTTGATCATTCTCGCCTACTCCTCGCCCTCGAGCTTTTCGCTCGCCTCGAGCCACGCCATCTCCAGCTCGTCCATGGCAGCGTGAGCCTCGTCGATCTTTGCCTGCTGCTCGCCGAGCGCCGTGTAGTTGGTGGGATCGACTTGGGCCATCGCGGCCTCGGCCTCCTCAACGCGGGTGCGCTGCGTCTCCATCTTGCGCTCGAGCGAACTCACCTCGCGGCGGAGCTTCTGGCGCTCGGCGTTGGACAGGCCGTTGGGCTGACCGCTCGACTTGGGCTTTTCGGCCGCAGTTGCCGCGGCACCGGTGTCGAACATGCCGGTCTTGGCGCTCGGCGCGCCCACGGGCTCGCCCTCGGCGGTAGCGTTGCACAGGCGCAGGTACTGGTCCACGCCACCGGGCATATGCGTCAGGTGGCCGTCGAGCAGCGCCCACTGCTGGTCGGTCACGCGCTCCATCAAAAAGCGGTCGTGCGTCACCAGGATCAGCGTGCCGGGCCAGCCGTCCAGCAGGTCCTCGACAATCGCGAGCATGTCGGTATCCAGGTCGTTGCCCGGCTCGTCCAGGATGAGCACGTTGGGCTCGTCCAGAATCGTCAGCAACAGCGACAGGCGACGGCGCTGACCGCCCGAAAGATCGCCGATGCGGCTCCAGAGCTGCTGCGTCGTAAAGCCCAGACGCTCGCAGAGCTTCTCGGGCGAAGTCTCCTTGCCGTCGATGACGTAGTACTTCTTATAGTTGCCGAGCACCTCGCGGATCGTGTCGTCCATGTAGGGCTTGAGCTCCTCGAGCTGCTGCGACAGCACGCCAAAGCGCACTGTCTGGCCAATCTTCACGCGGCCGCGCGTGGGTTCAATCTTGCCCTGGATCACGTCAAGCAGCGTCGACTTGCCAGCGCCATTCTCACCCAAAAGACCATAGCGGTCGCCCGCACCAATGAGCCAGGTCACATCGGAGAGCACCTGCTTGGGCGCGCCGCCGGCATCCGCATAGCCGGCGTCCACGTCGACCACGTCGATAACCTGCTTGCCCAGGCGGCTCACGGCGAGGCGCTTGAGCTCCAGCTCGTCACGCACGGGCGGCACGTCGGCGATCAGCTCGCGAGCGGCATCAACACGAAACTTGGGCTTGGTGGAACGCGCCTGGGCGCCGCGGCTCAGCCACGCGAGCTCCTTGCGCGCCATGTTGCGACGGCGCTCCTCGGTAACCGCGGCCATGCGGTCGCGCTCCACGCGCTGCAGGATATATGCGGAGTAACCGCCCTCGAAGGGATCGACCTGGCCGTCGTGGACCTCCCACATACTGGTGCAGACCTCGTCCAAGAACCAGCGGTCGTGCGTGACCACGAGCATCGCGCCCTGGCCGCGCTGCCAGCGGGCCTTTAAGTGACGCGCGAGCCAGTTGATGGTGCGCATGTCCAGGTGGTTGGTGGGCTCGTCGAGCATGAGCACGTCATAGTCGCCGATCAGCAGGCGCGCGAGGTCCACGCGACGGCGCTGGCCACCCGAAAGCTCGCCCACCGTGCCCTCCCAGGGCACATCGCTAATAAGGCCGGCCAGAATCTGGCGCGTACGCGGGCTCGAGGCCCACTCGTATTCAGGCGTGTCACCGACGACGGCATGATGCACGGTGTCGGTATCGACCAGGTTATCCTTTTGGCCGAGCAATCCAATCGTCGTGCCGCGGCGGTGCGTCACGCGTCCGTCATCGGGCTCCAGCGTGCCGGCGAGCACGCTCAGCAGCGTCGACTTGCCGTCGCCGTTTTTACCGACGATACCAATGCGGTCACCCTCGCCCACGCCGAGCGTCACGCTATCGAAAATATGCTTGGTGGGAAACTCTAGGCTGACGGAATCGCATCCCAAAAGAATCGCCATATGCCCTGCTCCTTCGTAGAAATTCAACGTTGTCCATGATAGCAGCGAAAAGGCGGGCCGCACACGACACAAAAAGGCGGGCCATCTCCCACAAGAGATGACCCGCCTCTCCAATCAGTCCCGTGGCGACCGTGGCCACCGCGGGCCTCAAGCATGTCCCGGACTAGGAGAACATGCCGGTGAGGTAATCATTCAGCCGCTTGTCCTTGGGCCGTTGGAAAATCTCGTCAGTCTCGTCGTACTCGACCATATCGCCCATGTAGAAGAACGCCGTGCGGTTGGACACACGCGACGCCTGCTCCATGTTGTGCGTCACGATGACGATGGCGCGGTCGGCAACGATCGACGACATGAGGTCCTCGATCGCCAGCGTCGAGATGGGGTCGAGCGCCGAGCAGGGCTCGTCGAACAAGATCACGTCGGGGTTGAGCGCCAGCGTGCGCGCGATGCACAGGCGCTGCTGCTGACCGCCCGAAAGCGCATGGGCGCTCTTGTCGAGCTTGTCCTTGACCTCGTCCCACAGCGCCGCGCCGCGCAGGCTCTCCTCGACCATGCGGTCGAGCTCGTCGCGGTCGGTGATGCCGTGGCGCTTAGGCGCAAACGTGATGTTGTCGCGAATGGACTTGCGGAACGGGTTGGGCTGCTGGAACACCATGCCAATGGAACGGCGCAGCTCGTAGGTGTTTTCGGTCTTGGTGTTCACGTTGCGCCCGCGATAGTTGATCTCGCCCTCCACGCGGCAGCCGCGAATCTCGCGATTCATGAGGTTGAGGCTACGCAAGAAGGTCGACTTACCGCAGCCCGAAGGCCCAATGAGCGCCGTGATCTCGCCCTTGTGGAAGTCGAGCGACGTATTGTGCAGTGCATGGTGGTCGCCATAGTACACGTTGACGTCCTTGGTGGAGAGCACGACCTCGTCGCTCACGGCCTTGCCGCTCACGCGCACGCGCTTCTCGCTCTCCCCCACGCTCGACAGGAAGTCCTGGGTCTCGGACGATGCCGCTTCGGTTGCGGGCGTTGCATTCATCTCGCTCATTCGGCCGTCATCCTTCTTGCCAGTTGCTTGCCCACGATACGGGCGACTACGTTAAACAGCAGCACGCAAATCATCAGCAGCGCCGCGGTGCCCCAAACAATCTGCTGGGCCTCGGGGCTGCCCTCGCCATAGATCTTGTAGATGTGCACGGCGAGCGACTCGCCGGGACGGAACACGTTCCAAGCGCAGGTGGGGCTCGACAGGTTAAAGCTCAAGAAGTTCAGGCGAACCGGCGAGCTCATACCCGAGGTAAAAAGCAGTGCTGCGGCCTCGCCAAACACGCGACCGGCCGAAAGCACGATGCCCGTCACGATGGCAGGCATGGCCTCGGGGATCAGGATGTGCAGCGTGGCCTCCCAGCGAGTGAGGCCCATGGCCAGGCACGCATCGCGCTGGGCCTGCGGCACGTCCTCGAGTGCCTGCTGGATCACGCGCACCAGGATGGGGATGTTGAACATGGTGAGCGCGACGGCGCCGGAGATGATGGAGTACTTCCAGCCCAGCTGCACCGAGAACACCAGAAAACCGAACATGCCGACAACGATGGAAGGCAGCGAGGACAGCGTCTCGATGGCGGTGGAGGCAATGTCGCGGACGGGTCCGTCGGGTGCGTACTCAACCAAAAAGACCGCGCCACCCAGGCTGATGGGCACCGAGATGATCAGGGTGATCAGCAGCAGGTAGAACGAGTCGAACAGCTGGTAGAGCACGCCGCCCTGCGTTCCGTTGGCGCGCGACGGCTCCGTGAGAAAGCCCGGCTGGAACAGCGTCGAGATGCCCTCGAACAGGATATAGGCCACCATGGAGACGACGATGAGCATGACGATGGCGACGATCGCCGTCAACACGCCCGTGGCGAAGCGGTCCTGCTTTTGGACACGCCCGAGCCTCGCCTCGTCGATGTGGATACGCGTGCTAGCCACGAGCCTTCGCCCCCTTGCGGCCGATAAGGTGGATGATCAGGATGAAGATGAGACTCATGCCCATCAGCAGCAGGCCGAGCGCCCACAGAACATCGTCTTGGGCCGAGCCCTCGGCATAGACTGCCATGGACGTGGTGAGCGTGGTGGTGATGGTCGAAGCCGGCGACAGCAGCGACGTCGGCATGGCCTCGATGCCGCCGATGACCATGCGCACGGCGAGCGTCTCGCCAAAGGCGCGGGTCATGCCCAAGATAACCGCGGTCATGAGCGACGGCATGGCGGACTTGAGCACCACGTGCCAGATGGTCTGCCAGCGGGTGTAGCCCAGCGCGAGCGAGCCCTGGCGGTAGCCGTCGGGCACGGCGCGCAGGCCATCGACCGAAAGCGTGGTCATCGTCGGCAGGATCATGACGGCCAGCACAATGGCACCGGGCAGGATACCCAGGCCTGTGCTCACGTGGAAAACGCTCTTCATAAGGCCGACGACCACGTGAAAACCGATCAGGCCAAAGACGACCGAGGGAATACCAGTCAAAAGCTCAATAAGCGGCTGAAAGACCTTGGAACCAAACTTAGGCTGGATCTCGACCGCAAAGATGGCAGAGCCGATGGCGATGGGCAACGCGATGAGCGTGGAGAGCACCATGACCGCAAACGAGGTGACGATCAGGGGCAGGGCGCCGGTGTAGGGCAGGCCGTTTTCGGCCGTGTTGGCCAGGTCCCACTTGGTGCCGGTGAAAAACTCGACGACCGAGACGCCGTCTTTGACAAAAGCCGAGAGGCCCTTTTGGGCGACCATAAAGATGAGCGCGGCAACGACAAGCGTCACGAGCGCTACGCACGCGCCCGTGACGCCCAGGCCCACGTTCTCAAGGTCGCGCTTTGGCAGCTGTTTTGCCATTGCAAACCTTTCCGGGGCGATTACTTATTTAGCGGAGACCTTGCCGCTGGCGTCCTTGACGACCTTCATGGCAGAGACGGGGATAAAGCCCTGCTCCTCGACGAGCTTGCCCTGCACGTCGTCGGAAAGCATGAACTCCAGGAAGGCCTTGGTGGCGTCGTCGGCGTCCTTTGCGCAGTACATGTGCTCGGTAGCCCAGATCTTGAAGGAGTCGTCGGTGACGTTTGCACTCTTGGGCTCCACGCCCTCGACCTTAATGGCGTTGAACTTGGAGTCATCGAAGTGCGAGAAATCGAGGTAGGAGATGGCGTTGTCGGTGCTGCCCATCTGAGTCTGGACGTCGCCGGACTTGTCGAGCTCGGCATCGCCCTTAAAGTCGACGGTCTCGTCGCCAAAGACGGCGGCCTCGAAGGTGGCGCGGGTACCGGAGCCGGCCTTGCGGTTGAGGACGACGATGGTGGCGTCGTCGCCGCCGACCTCCTTCCAGTTGGTAATCTGACCGGAGAAGATACCCTTGAGCTGCTCGAGGGACAGGTCGTCGACCTTGACGTTCTTGGAGACAACAGGACCCATGCCCACGACAGCAACCTCGTGGTCGACGAGGTTCTTGACCTGGTCGGCCTCGAGCTTGGTCTCGGCGAAGACGTCGGAGTTACCGATGGTAACGGTGCCGGCGGCGACAGCGGTCAGGCCCTTGCCCGAACCGTTGCCCGAGCCGGAGACGGAGACGTCCGGGTTGGCATCCATGAACTTCTCGGCAGCGGCCTCGACGAGAGCCTGGAACGAAGAGGCACCGTCGTAGGTCACCTCGCCGGAGACGGACTCGGCAGCAGCGGCGCTACCCTTGTCGGCGGCGTCGGATGCGCCGGAGCCGCCGCAGCCAACGAGACCGAGACCGACGATGCTGACAAGACCACCAGCGAGGCCGAGGAACTGACGACGAGAATAAGCCTGATCGAGCATGATCTTCCTTTCATACATGCGACTCGCGGGCACCCTGCCCGCTTTGCTGTTTGGAAAGATACGACCCCGACCGGGCAGCGCCCGCGCCAACTGCGGTTTTTTACGGGCATCTGATAGACCCTTACCGCAAGCTCTGTCCAGCCTTTACAAACGGATAACAATCCAGCGCCGAACATGGCGCACCTTTTACACCAAAGGAACGTCCCCAATGACTACCCCACCGCAACAGAAAAAGCCCGGGCCGAAGCACCGGGCTCGTAATGCAAGTTTGTATCCAAGCAGGATATAGGGGTTTCCCAGGTGCCCGAGATTGCCCCGAAAGAGGAGCGCCGCGTACTTTGGTACGCAAGCGACGGTTTGAGGGGCAAGGTCGGGTGCCTGGGGAAGCCCTACAGTTCCAGTTCGTTGAGACGAAGGATCGCCACGATGTAAATCTTGAGCGCCTGTTTAAGCTGTTCCTCGTTGGCGCACTCGTTGGGGCCGTGCATCTGGCCGCCCCATGCGGGCAGCTCCAGGCCGGTCTCCTCGGGGCCAAACGAGACGGCGCGGGCAAAGTTGCGCGCGTACGTGCCGCCGCCCATGGCAAAGGGCTTGGCATGCTTGCCCGTAAACTCGTTATAGGTATCGATAAGCGCCTTCACGGCCGGATCGTCGGCAGACACCGAGAACGGCACCTTAGCGCGACCCAGCTGGCACGTCACGCCAAAACGGCCCACGAGCGGGTCGAGCTGCTCGCGGATGGTATCGGCACTCGTGCTGTCGGGGAAGCGCACGTCGATGACCTGCTCAATATGGCCATCCGCCACGCGGATGACGCCAGCGTTGCAGGTAAGCGGGCCAAACGCCGAGCTCGTCGCATCGATACCCAGGCCGCGGCCATAGGCGTCTGCATGTACAAAGGCCAGGAACTTGACGAACTCGTGCTCGGCAGGCGTCAGCAGGCGCTCGTCACGGGCACCAAACGCGTCCTCGGCCTCGCGCAGGTACGTCACGATCAGGCCGACGGCGTTGATCGTCCCCTCGGGCATCGAAGCATGGCCACCGATACCGTGCGCGAAAATCTGGGCATGGCCGTTCTCGAGCGCCGTGATCTCCAGGCGGTCGGCGTTCTCAATGGGCGCCGGCAGTTCATCGGCGGCAATCGCAAGCTCGCAGATAGACTGCGACGGAATGGCGTTGCTCGCCTCGGCGCCGCTCCACGATACGATGCGGCCGCCGTCGATCTTGGGGCTCACAAACGTCGCCCCAAACTGGCCCTTCTCGGCATTGCAGACCGGGAACTCGGCATCGGGCGTAAACAGAAAGTCAGGGTCTGCGTGGTTCTCCAGATAATGGTGAACGTCGGACATGCCCACTTCCTCATCGCAGCCCAGCAGCGCGCGGAAGGTATAGCGCGGCACAATGCCGTGCTTGATCAGGTAGGCACCGGCGTAGAGCGACAACACCGCCGGACCCTTGTCATCAATCACGCCACGGCCGAGCAGCCAGCCCTCGCGACGCTCCATCGCAAACGGGTCGGTGTTCCAGCCGGGGCCGGCGGGCACCACGTCCACGTGGCAGATAGTCGCGAGCTGCTTGTCGCCGCGACCCGGGATATCGGCAATGCCCACATAGCCCTCGTCGTCGCTCGTCTGGTAGCCGAGCTTTTGCGCAATGCCGAGCGCGCAATCGAGCGCATCACGAACCGGGCGGCCAAACGGCGCGCTAGGCTCCGCATCGGCAGCAACGGCTACGGACGGATAACTCACCAGCTGCTCGATATCGGCGACGACGTCCTCCCAGACCTCGTCGACATACTCGGTAACGCTCTGCTCCACCTGATTCATGGACGACCTCCTTACCAATGAGCGACGGGTACGCCCGCCCCTCACATTGCGTCTATTAGATAGCGAAAAGTTTAGCAAGCTCGGCCACCGAGTGCACCACTGCATCGGCACCCGCCGCCTCGTGCTCGCCCGGCGCCGCCGCGCCCGAATAGATACCAATGCACGGTACGCCCATTGCGTGCGCGCCCTCCACATCGTTAAAGCGATCGCCAATCATCACGGCATCGTCCGCGGCCGCACCCAAGGCCGCCAACGCGTCGCGAACCGAATCGGCCTTGGTCTCGCGCCCCTGCGGTGGATTCATGCCAACCACCGCCTCAAACTGCGAAAGCCCCAGCTCGCCCACCATGTCAATGCACTTTGCCTCCATGCGCGACGTCGCCACGGCCAAGCGCTTGCCCTGGGCGACCAACCCATCCAGCAGCTCGGGGATTCCATCGAACACGGGATACTCTTCCGGTCCCAGCTCATCAAAAAAGGCACGGTACTCGTCAGCCACCACAAGCGACTCCTCGCGGGAGAAGCCATAAAAGTCGTGAAAGCTCTTCCACAGGGGCGGCCCGATCATGCGGCGCAGGTCACCCATCTGCGCCTCCGAAAACCCGCGCGCGGCAAGCGTCTTGCGCGTCGAGGTCATCACCGCCCGACCCGTATCTGCCACCGTGCCGTCAAAATCAAACAGCACAATCGGCCGCTCGCATAGCTGTAATGCCGCCATCGGCATCCCTCTTCCCCAGTTGATGATTTCCACACCGTCACTTCAAACTGTTGACTATTCAACAATTGAACCTAGCAATGTAGAGCAACTCCACTATACTTGTCGCACTTTGCTCTCAGAAGGCGGCGCGCAGGCGCCCCAACGAAAGGTGCAATTATGTCTTTTGCCATCATAACCGACTCCACGTCGGACATCTCCCCCGCCCGCGCCCAAGAGCTCGGCATTTACGTGATTCCGCTACATGTGATTATCGAGGGCGAGGACCTGCTCGACCAGGTGCAGATTACCGCCGAGGAATACGTCGCCCGCATGGCCGGCTCCGAGCAGCTGCCGCACACCTCGCAGCCGAGTGCCGGCGAGTTCAAGGAACTCTTTGACCGCGTGCGCGCCGACGGCCACGATAGCGCCATCTTTATCTCGCTGTGCAGCGAGTGGTCCGCCTGCTATGCCAACGCCAGCCTGACGGCCGAAACGCACGAGCTCGACGTGCGCTGCATCGACTCGCGCACCGGCTCGGGCGCCGAGGGCCTGCTGGTGGAGTACGCGCTGGCCATGCGCGAGGACGGCCGCAGCCTGGACGAGACCGAGGCGCAGATCCGCGCGACGCTGCCCGACGCCCACCTGCTGCTGATCCCCCGCACGCTCGAGAATCTCGTTAAGAACGGCCGCGCGCCCAAGCTCGCCGGCCAGCTCACGCAAATGCTCAACATTCGCCTGGCCGTTTCGCCGGAGTGGAAATCGGGCGAGATCAAGGCCATCAAGAAGGGTCGCGGTGCCAAGCGCATCGTCGCCAACACCATGGCCGATTGCCTCGCATTTTTGGCCGAGCACCCGGGTTCCAGCGTGCGCGTGCTCACGACCGGCGCCGCCGAGGAGCAGGAGCTCGTCAACCAAGCGCTCGCGGGCCAAGACTACGTAGACGCCGGCACCGGCCCCATCGGCTGCACCATCGCCACCCACGTGGGCGTCGACGCCATCGCCATCGGCTACTGCCCCCGCTACCAGCCCATCCACTAGGGGCACCTTTATCACTTGCGGTGGAATAGGGACTGTTTTTGGCTTATTAGCCGCCAATCAATCCCTATTCCACCGCAACTTAGAAATCGGCAATCAGCCCTGCGGACCCTGGAACAGCTCCTCATGAGAGCCCATTCTGACCAGCCGGATCACAGGATTAGTCTTATGCGGCAAGTAGAGAACGACCACGTCGACCAAGCCATCGGATAGATGGAAATCGATGTGGCCGTTGTAGTTGCCGCCCGGGTTTGAAAGCTCATGGGCGCCATATTCCGCGGGAAGCGAGCCGTGAGCTGCAAGCTCTGCGACCGCCGCCCTAAACTCGGTTTTTAGCTGCGGATGGATGCGCATCGTCCGTTTGTAATCCGCCTTAAACTGAGCCTCGACTTTAATCTCAAACATCGCTAGTCCTCATCGAGGAACGATATAAGCTCATCAGCGTTATTGAATGACGGGCTGTCGTCCGTCAAAATCCCCAACTCATGAGCCTCGGCGATCACCATGGCGCGTCTCGTCGCCTCGTTGGGCACCTCTGCCCTTCCTACGATCTCAAAAGGAATCTTTCGCTGATTTACCAGCTGCCGAACAGCAAGGTTGAGATACGAATTGAGACTTAGACCAACCGTATCCAAGAACTCAGTCGCCTGCTCCTTGAGCCCCTCTTCGATGCGAACCGTCGTAGGCTTAACCGTTGCAGTGGACATACGCGACCTCCTCGCCTCGTCTTTTGCATCAGTATACCCAATTTAGATGGCAGACTGATGTTAAATAGCATCAGTCTGCCATTCACAATACTACAACGACAGGCACGCTCGCCCTATATCAACCCGCTCAGGGCGATGTCGACGGCCTCGTTGAGGTCGTCGGTGATGTGGACGAGGTCTGGATCGAGCGGGCTAATCATGCCGGCATCCATCACCGGGCCGTTGAGCCAGTCGAACAGGCCTTGCCAGTACTCGCTGCCCACCAGTACGAGCGGCATGCGCTTGACCTTGTGCGTCTGCACCAGCGTGAGCACCTCGAACATCTCGTCGAGCGTGCCGAAACCGCCGGGGAACACGATGGCACCCGAGCTGTACTTAACGAACATGGTCTTACGCACAAAGAAGTAGCGGAAGTCCATACCCAGGTTCACGTATTTGTTGAGCCCCTGCTCGTGCGGAAGCTCGATACCCAAGCCGACCGACTTGCCGTTGGCACTCGCCGCCCCCCTGTTGGCCGCCTCCATAATGCCGGGGCCGCCGCCGGTGATAACCGCCACGCCGCGCTGCGCGATCTTGCGGCCGACCGTGCGCGCCGCCTTGTAGAGCGGATCGGTCTTGGGCGTGCGGGCACTGCCGAAGATGGTCACCGCGGGCCCGAGCTCGGCAAGCGCGCCAAAGCCATCGACGAATTCTGCCTGAATACGAAGGACGCGCCACGGATCGGCATGCAACCAGTCGGTTGAATCTTCGGGCGCCAGCAGGTTGGCGTAGGTGTTGTCCTTAGGAATCATGGGGCCGCGCATGACCACGGGGCCGCGGCGGTACGTCTCGTCGTAGGCGGGCTCGCCCTCGACGTTCTCATTCTTAATCATGGGTGCTCCTATCGAGAAAAAGAAAACGGGCGGGGTCGACGCCATGCGTCAAACACCCGCCCGAACATCAACTATTCGGTATGGTACCCACGATGCATCAAGTGCTTGCAAGCTATCGGTCAGCGGTCGTGCGGCCGGTGTCAGCAAATGTGACGACCGGCCGCCGCTCGCCCCTTGCCGTTGCCCGCGCTCTGCAAGCGCCCGCGCCGCTCTTAGTAGTCCACCGCCGCAGGGCTGTTCATCCAGTCGCTCACAAACGCGCCGTAGCGGCCCTCGATAATGGCCTGGCGGGCACGCTGCATAAGGTTGAGCAGGTAGTAGATGTTGTGCATCGAAAGCAGAATGCCGCCGAGCATCTCCTTCTGCGTGACCATGTGACGGATGAGCGCGCGGCTGTAGCCGCCCGTGCACACCGGGCAGGTGCAGGTGGGGTCGATGGGGCCGTCGTCGTGCGCAAAGCGCGCGTTGCGGAAGTTAAGGCGACCCTCGCTGGAGAACGCCGTACCCATGCGGCCCGTACGCGTCGGCAGCACGCAGTCGAACATGTCGATACCCACGCCCACACCGCGCACGAGGGTGGTGGGGTTGCCGACGCCCATCAGGTAGCGCGGCTTGTGCTTGGGCATGTACTCGCTTACGAGCGGTGCCAGGGTCTCGAACATGGTTTCGTGGTCCTCGCCCACCGAGTAGCCGCCAATGCCGTAACCGGGAAAGTCGCCGCACTCCTCCAGATGGCGCAGCGAGCGCAGGCGCAGATCTAGGTGCATGCCGCCCTGAACAATGCCAAAGAGCGCCTGGTCGTCGCGGTTATGCGCCTTATAGCAGCGCTCGGCCCACATACTCGACAGCTCAACGGCACGCTCAACGTAGGCGCGCGTGGCGGGATAGCCCGGGCACTGATCGAGCTGCATGCAGATGTCGGAGCCGAGCTTCATGGCGATTTCCATGTTGTCCTCGGGCGTCCAGAACACGTGGCGACCGTCGTAATCGTTGACGATGAAGCGCACGCCCTCGTCGGTGAGCTTGACGGCGTCGTTGTGGCTGAACACCTGGAAACCGCCCGAGTCGGTGAGGATAGGACCGTGCCAGTTCATAAACTTGTGCAGGCCGCCCAGCTCGGCGATAGTGTCCTCGCCGGGACGCATGGACAGATGATAGGTATTGGCAAGCACGATCTGGGCGCCGAGCTGTTTGACGGTCTCGGTAGGAATGCCCTTGACGTTTGCCTTGGTGCCCACGGGCATGAAGATTGGCGTCTCGATGTCGCCGTGCGGGGTGTGCAGCACGCCGGCACGCGCATGCGTCGTCGGGTCCTCTGCGATCAGGTCGAATTTAAAAAGGCTCTGGTCCATAAACTGGAACTCCTTGGTTGCGGTTCATACGCAAACCATTATACGGGCAACCCTCAAAGAGCACCGACTCGACAGAAACTGATGCATTAAACGACTAGTTGTTGGGGACACTCTTCAGCGCCATCTTGCAAAGGAGTGTCCCAATCTGCCGGCACTTAGGGACTGTCCCCAAGTGCCGGCAAGAGTGTCCCTTATGACTAGTCATTTAAGAACGTCCCCAACGACTACGAGATCATCTCCAACAGCCAAGGCAACGCCGATGCTCTGGCGACGTCAGCGAGCGGTCGCTCTGGTGACCGCGCAGCGTCGAGGCGTTACGCGGTTTGGTAAAACCGCGTAACCCCTAAGGACGCTGGCCCATGCCACCCTCGAGGGTGACGGTCTCGCCGTTCATGTACTTAAAGTCGGGACCGCAGAGCTGAACGACAACGCGGCCGATTTCCTTCTCGACGTCGCCGTAGTGACCCGCCGGCGGCATGTGGACGTTGGCCTTGAACGCCTCGGGGTAGGCATCTTGGAAGTTCTCGAGCGCAGCGGTCCAAGCAAGCGGGCAAACGATATTGACGTTGATGCCGTCCTTGCCCCACTCGTTGGCGGCAACGCGGGTCAGGCCGCGGATGCCCTCCTTGGCGGCAGCATAGCTGCACTGGCCATAGTTGCCAAACAGGCCGGCGCCCGAGGCAAAGTTGACCACGGAGCCCTTGGTCTCCTTCAGGTGCGGATAGGCCTTCTGCATGTACAGATAGGTAGCATACAGACCGGAGTAAATGGCCAGGTTAAACTGGTCCATGGTGTGATCGGCGATGGTCACGCCCGAGGCGCTGGCCTGAGCATTGTTGACGACGGCGTCGATGCGGCCGAACTCCTCAATGGCCTTGTCGATGACGTTCTGGACGACGGCCTCGTTGTCCTGGCCAGCCGAGACATCGGCCTGAACAGGCAGAACCTTGACGCCGTACTCGGCCTCGAGGGATTCCTTGGCAGCCTCGAGCTTGGCGACGTTGCGGCCGGTGATGACGAGGTTCGCGCCCTCCTTGGCAAATGCGATATCGATGCCGTAGCCGATGGAACCAGCGGAGCCGTCCTTAAGCGTGGCCTTGCCGCCGCCGGTGACGATCACGGTCTTACCAGTGAAAAGTCCCATACAAAGTCCTTTCAAATCGCGACGGGCACGCCCGCCGACTGCGCGTATCCAACTTCACGCGCCAAAAGCTGAGATGCAACTTTAGCGTGTTCAAGCGAAAATAAAAGACTGCGGTAGGCGAACGGCACCACGTCGTTCGGCGAAGGGATTGTCAAGTACAAACTGGATAAAACGGCCGAGTTATTGTTATCAAATCGAGCCATCGAACACGTTTTGAAACTTTGCTGCGGCGCGTGGGATGTCGGCGCGAAACTTTATCATAGGGTGACAAACAACGATGAGGAGCACATGCCTATGACAGACGAGCTGGACCCCCAGACTCAACAGCATATTGATGATTCCGCAGACGTCATCGCAGATACTGACGTTGTAACCTGCGATGGTATCGACATCGACGACCCCATCTTGGACGAAAGCGCTACGGCGGAAACCCCTGCCGCAGAAAACGCCGATGAGCAAAACGACGATGCGCCCGCTCAGGACGACGCCCCTGTACAGGACGACGTCCCGCAAGCAGCGGGCCCCATCGAGGTCTCTTCGGAAGAAGAGCTCGATGCCGTCATGGACTCCATGATGGATGCTGTCAAAGCGATGAAAGACGCCGTGGCCGATGCCGATATTGATGCCGAAGAAGAGGAGGCCGCCGAGGCGGCCTCGACCTTTGTGCCCGGCGAGACTCCGGTTGCCGACCAAGGCAGTACCATGCCCTCGTTTCTGCAGCTCGAACATCCCACGATTGGCGCCGATGCGGTCGATCCGCACGCAGCAGGCTTTTCTGTGATCGAGGGCGGTACCGGCAATATCGCCGTGCCGCAGGCTGCCGATGCGGACGCTGCCGGCACCGCTCGCCCGACCGTCCCCCACTCCCCCGCCGCGAGTCGCGATCTGGGGACCGCTGTCTCGAACACCGCGAACGCCGTGGGCACCTTTATCGCCCAGGGCGCCTCGGCCATGCGCGAGATGAACGCCGCGAAAAAGGCACTTGCCGATGCCCGCGCCCATCTGACCGAACTTGAGCAGCGCATTGCCGATCAGGCCGAGGAACTCGAGACGCGCCAGGATATCGCAGGCCGCTACGACCAGATCGTCGCCGACCAGCGCCAGGCGATTGCCACGGCCCAAAAGACTGCAGCGGCCGCCGAGATTGACCGTGATGCCCACGCCGCCAAAGCGACAGAGCTCAAGAGTCAGTTCGAACAAATGAAGACAGAGGATGACGCGACTGAGCTCCGGCTGAAGGCCGCGCTCGATGCCGTGGAGGCCCGCGAGGCGAGCTCGCGCGAGACCGGCAACCGCCTCATTCGACGTCTTGAGGATTCCAAGCGCATCCGCGACAAGGTGAAGGCCGAGCGAGACGCCGGCATTGCCGCCGCACAACAAACCGTCGACGCCACGCGCGCCCAGCTCGAGACGCTGCGTCATGAGTATGCCGAGCTGCAACGCAATCCCTCGGCAAATCCCGCCAACTATACGGTGCGCACCAGCGAGCTCTCGATGCAGATCTCCGACACGGCAGATGCCCTGCGTAAAGCCGAAGAAGATGTCCCGCGCATCACCGCCGACCTTGAGCACTCGCTTGCCGCAGCCGAGCAGGCCGTCGAGCAGGCTCAAGCCCCCATTGCCGAAGCCAAACGCGCGCACCAAGCCGTGACGACTGAGGCTGATGCCGCGCGCGACGAGCTGCAGACGGCGAAGACTGCCGCCGCGACGCGCCAGCGCGAACTGCGCGAGAAGATCGCTGCCGAGGACAAGGCACGCCGCGACCAGGAGCAGAGCATCGCCAACGCCC
>DXMG01000048.1 GCA_019414325.1 Collinsella sp.
TCGACACCGCCGAGTTCGCGATCCCCGGCCTTGACGACGAGTTCCGCGTCATCGTCTCCCCGTGGATTCTGACGGTGCTCGTGACCGACCGCCTGGCTCGCTACTACGAGACGGTCACCAAGCACAACCTCAACTACCGTCGCTACTATCACCAGTTCGACTACTAAGAGCAAATAACGTTTGTGTAATTGGGCCTCGCTCCTATATGGAACGGGGCCTCGCTTGGGTTGGAGAGTAATTATGAGCTATCCCCAGCTTGCCGTCATGAATATCAGCCATCGTTATTTTGACCTTGAGGAATTCTTTTCTTCGGCAGCGGCCTCGGGCTACACGTGTTGCGAGCTTTGGACCGGGGCGATGCATCTGTATGTCGATTGCCATGGATACGATTCGCTCGGGCAGGTGCGGGAGCTGTCGCAGCGGTATGGGGTTCGGATTGTGGGGCTTTGTCCCGAACAGAACAACCCCAAGCCGTGGAATATCGCGGCGCGTGGGAATGAGGCGCGTGCCCGCACGCTCGCGTACTTTAAGAACGTTGTGGATATCGCGGCGGAACTTGGAGCCGAGCAGGTCATGGTCTCGAGCGGCTGGGCATTTTTGAACGAGCCGATCGAGGACGCGTGGGGTCGCAGCGCCTCGATGCTGCGTGCGATTGCCGAGCATGCGGGAGAGCGCGGCGTGCGACTGGTGCTCGAGGCCCTACAGCCGGTTGAGTCGATGATCGTGAACTCGGCGGCCGACACGAAGCGCATGATCGAGGCAGTTGATCATCCGGCACTTAAGGCGTGTCTGGATTTGGGCGCTATGGCGGTGGCAGGGGATACCATCGACGATTATTTCGATCTGCTTGGCGAAGATGTCGCCCACGTGCATTTTGTCGATGTTGCGGCAGATGGCACGACGCATCTTGCCTGGGGTGACGGCGACCGCGATATGCGCGCCGACCTGGATAGGCTGGTGGCGCGCGGCTATCGCGGAGTTGTTTCGGCCGAGACCTATGACGGGCGCTATTTCGCCGACCCCGCAGCTGCCGATGCGCAGGTAATGGCAGAGTATCGTCGTGCGATTGGCGCCTAGGCGGGTTTGGGTTGCGTCGATCTGCCCTATGTTTCCAAATGAATACGGCGTGAGCGGCTGCGATGGATTTTCCCCGCAAACACTCTAGTATGCTAAAGTACCCAGAAGACCGGCGGAGCTATGCCGGTCTTCTGTTCTATATGAAACACAGCATGAGGAGGCTCACCAGATGACGGCCACACCGTGGGGATTCCGGGACATATTGCCCGAGGAGGCTCAGGCGCGCGAGGAGATTGCGCTGACGGTGAAGGGCTGCTTTAGGGAGCATCATTACCTGCCGGTCGAGACGCCGCTGCTCGAGGACAAGGGCTCTCTCGAGGAGGGTGGCCGCATTGCGGACACCCCGTTTAAGCTCTTTGATGATGACGGCCGCCTGCTGGTGGTCCGTCCCGACAACACACTGCCGATCGTGCGCTTGGTTTCGACCCGCATGCGCGCGGCCGATCTGCCGCTGCGCCTTCGCTACGAGGCGCCGGTGGTTCGCGAGTGCCAGCGCAATGCCGGCGGCTCGCGTCAGTTTACGCAACTGGGCTTTGAGCTCATCGGTGCGGGCGACACCGCGGGCGATGTCGAGATCGTCTCGCTGGTGGCCGAGGCCGTGCGCAAGCTGGCACTGCCCGATGCGCGCATTATCGCAGGTAGCGTACGTCCGTTTAAGGAGCTGCTTGCGGCGTGCGAGGATCGCGAGCTGGCTGCCGAGGCATTGCGTTGTGTGCACGCTAACGACTTTGTGGGTCTCGATGCCCGTGTGGCGGCAAGCGCCGAGCCCGAGGCCGTCAAGGCTGCCATCAGCGAGCTGCCGCGCTTGCACGGCGGCGCTGAGGTACTCGACCGCGTCGACGCGCTTCTGGCGGCGGTGGGCATTGTCGCGCCGCTCACGCGCGAGCTGCGTGCCCTGGTCGAGGGCCTGGCTCCCGAGGACGCCCAGGTGCTGTCCTTCGACTTCTCCATCATGAACTCGTTTGATTACTACACGGGTCTGGTCTTTAAGGCCTATGCCGGCGGCCTGCCCGATCCGGTGGGTTCGGGCGGACGCTACGACTCCATCTTTACCGGTGCATTTGGCGACGGCATCGAGGTGCCGGCGGCGGGCTTCGCCTTTTCGCTCGAGCGTCTAGAGGCCGCGCACACCTCGGCCGAGGACGCTGCTTCCGATGGCGATCACGCCGCGGGCCGTGGCGCCGAGGGTCCGCTGCGCATTGCCGTGCCCAAGGGCTCGCTTAAGGCCGACACACTCGACGTGCTCGAGGCCGCGGGCTTGGATGTCTCGGAGCTGCGCGATCCCGGTCGTCACCTCATCGTGCGCGGCCGCGACACACAGGCCGGCGAGGGCACGGTCGGCGATATCGAGTTTGTCATCGTGCGCCCCAGCGATGCGCCCGCCTTTGTGGGCTGCGGCGGTGCCGATTGCGGCATCTGCGGTTGGGATTCGCTTATCGAGGCAGACCTCAACCTGCTGCAGCTGGTCGATCTGGGCTACGGCCTGTGCACGTTTATCGAGGCAGAGCCCGCGTGGCGCGCCGGCCAGGCCGAGCACAACTATGCCCGTCGTGGGTCGCTTCGCGTGGCCACCAAGTATCCGCGCATCGCGAGTGCCTGGTATGCCGAGCGCGGCGTGAATGCCGATATCGTTTCGCTGCACGGCAATATCGAGCTGGGCCCCATTGTTGGCATGACCGACCGTATCGTGGATATTACCGCCACGGGCGCCACACTGCGCGACAACGACCTGGTCATCACCGGCCGCATCATGGACTGCACGGCCCGCTTCTTTGTCAACCCGGGCGCTGCACGTCTGGATCCGCGCGTACGCAATCTGGCCGATCGCTTGGCGGCAGCCGTGAAGGACAAGCATTTTGAGCCCGTTGCGGGCTCGGCACAATAGCGCGAGCACGCACGGGCGCCCCAACGTCCGGGCGGCGGGCCGACTGACGCCGCCGCCCGGTCTCTCGTTTTTCGAACAAAACCTCGACCGATAGGGGATACCGATATGAAGACCATCAAGCTTGCTCCCGGGGAGCGCCTCGTTACCAACCAGCTCAACCGCAAGGGCGTGCTGCCGCAAAACATCGTCGACGCCGCCCGCGATATCGTGGCCAACGTGCGTGCTAACGGCGATGCCGCGGTGCGCGATTACTGTCAGCGTTTTGATGGTGTTGAGCTGCAGAGCTTCCGTCTGCCGCAAGAGCAGATCGATGCCGCGCTCGAAGGCCTCGATCCCGCTTTTGTCGCGGCGCTCGAAAAGGCTGCACGTCAGATTCGCGAGTTCCACCAGCGCGAGGTCGAGCAGAGCTGGTTTACCACGCGCCCGGACGGCACGATGCTCGGCGTTAAGGTGACCCCGCTTGCTGCGGCCGGTATCTACGTGCCGGGCGGTCGTGCACAGTACCCTTCCACCGTGCTTATGAACGTCATTCCCGCCAAGGTGGCCGGCGTCAAACGCGTGGTCATGGTAACCCCGCCGCAAAAGGATGGCCTGATTAGCCCGTATACGCTCGCGGCCGCCAAGCTCGGCGGCGTGGACGAGATCTATATGGTGGGCGGCGCCCAGGCCGTGGCCGCGCTGGCGTACGGTACCGAGACCATTCCGCGTGTCGACAAGATTACCGGCCCGGGTAACGCCTTTGTCGCCGCTGCCAAGCAGATTGTCTCGGGTGATGTGGGTATCGATATGGTCGCCGGTCCCTCCGAGGTCTGCGTGCTGGCCGACGCCACGGCCAAGCCCATGGTGGTCGCGGCCGACCTGATGGCCCAGGCTGAGCATGATCCGCTGGCGGCCTGCTATCTGGTGACCTGCGACGAGCAGTTTGCGCGCGAGGTCGAGGCGGGCATCGACATTCTAGTAGCGCAGTCGCCGCGTGCCGAGATCACACGCGCCTCACTCGATAACGAGGGCACCATCGTGGTGGCAGCTGACATGGCGGCTGCCGTCGAGGCGGTGAACACCGTGGCGCCCGAGCACCTGGAGCTGCACTGCAAGGATGCGATGGGCCTGCTTGGCGGTATTCGCAACGCCGGCGCCATCTTTGTGGGCGCTTGGAGCTCCGAGCCACTCGGCGATTACGTTGCCGGCCCCAATCACACGCTGCCGACCGGCGGCACGGCCATGTTCTCCAACCCGCTTTCGGTGGAGGAGTTCGTCAAGCGCTCGAGTGTCATTTGCTATACGCCTGAGGGCCTGCTCTCCGACGCTCCCGCCACGCAGCGCCTGGCCGAGGCCGAGGGTCTGTGGGCACACGCGCTTTCCGCCGCGCTGCGCCGCCGCGTGTTGGAGCAGGGCGAGGATGCCGTGAGCGCCGAGTCGCTCGCCGCGGCCGACCTGACCAAGGTTGCCTGGCCGGGCGACGCCGTGGAGACGGTTGCCGAGGGCGTGGACCTGGCGGCTGCAAGCGCGAATGGTGCTGACGCGGTCGTCGAGGAGGCCTAATATGGCCGAGCTGACGCCCCGCATGAAGGAACTCGTCCAGCCCTATCTGGCCGGCATTGAGCCCTACAATCCTAACTTTACGCCCACGCGCATCAACCTTTCGGCCAACGAGAACACCTATCCCGTGCCCGTCGGCGTGCGCGAGGCGGTTGATGCGGCCCTGGCTGCCACACCGCTCAATCGCTATCCCGATCCCATGTCGAACGACCTGCGCGACGAGCTTGCTGCCTGGCATGGCGTGACGCGCGAGAATGTCTGCGTGGGAAACGGCGGCGACGAGCTGCTCTATAACTATCTGCTGGCGTTTGGTGGCGCGGGGAGGACCCTGCTCAACTGCCCGCCGTGCTTTAGCGAGTATGCCTTCTTTGCGTCTCTGTGCCAGACCGAGGTGCGCGATGTGTGGCGCGACCCGGCGACCTTTGAGCTCGACCAGGCAGCCGTGCTTGCGGCGGCACCCGAGTGCAACCTGGCCATCGTGACCTCGCCCAATAACCCCACGGGCGACGTGGCACCGCTCGACTTTGTCGCGGCGCTGTGCGATGCGTGCCCCGGCATGGTAATGGTCGACGAGGCTTATGTTGAGTTTGCCGACGATTCGTTTGGCACGGCCACCACGGCGCAGGGGCTTATCGCCGAGCATCCCAACCTGGTGATTCTGCATACGCTGTCCAAGGCGTTTGGCGCTGCCGGTGCGCGTCTGGGTTACGTGATCGCGGCACCCGAGGTCATCGACGTGTTCGCGGCGATTCGCCAGATCTATTCGGTCAACGTGCTGAGTCAGGCGGCAGCACTTGCCTGCGTGCGTGCCCGTGATGCCTATGCACCCGTGGTGGCGCAGATCGCATCCGAGCGCGAGCGCGAGCTGTGCGCCCTACGCGCAATGGCTGCCGAGGGTCTGACCGTGGAGGCGTGGCCGAGCGCGGCGAACTTTGTGCTCGTGCGCATGCCGCATGCCACGCGCGTGCGCGAGCGTCTGCGCGACGAGTATTCGATTTTGGTGCGCGACTTTAGCTACGCGCCGGGGCTCGCGGACTGCCTACGCATTACCGTGGGTACCCCGCAGGAAAACGACGAGGTGCTGGCTGCGTTTGCCGCGCTGGTGAAGGAGGAGATGTAGATGGACCGCTATGCCGAGGTGACCCGCAAGACGGGCGAGACCGACATTGTCGTAAAGCTCGACCTGGACGGAAGCGGCGTGTGCGATATTTCGACCAGCGTGCCGTTTTTCGACCACATGCTCAACGCTTTTGGCCGCCATGGTCTGTTCGATCTGACGGTGCACGCGGTGGGCGACGTGGAGGTCGATGCGCACCACACCGTCGAGGACACGGGTATCGTGCTGGGCGAGGCGTTTTGCCAGGCGCTGGGCGACAAGGCGGGCATTACGCGCTTTGCCGACGCGGCGATTGCCATGGACGAGACGCTTGTGATGGCTGCTGTTGATATTTCGGGCCGCGGGCAGGCCTACTGCGAGCTGCCCGTGCCGACCGAGCGCGTGGGCAGCTTTGATACCGAGCTGGCCGTCGAGTTCTTCTACGCCTTTGCGCGCGACGCCAAGCTCACGCTGCACGTGCGCGAGCTGGCGGGCGGCAACTCGCATCACATTATCGAGGCCGCCTTTAAGGCCGTGGGCCGCACGATGCGCCATGCCTGTGAGCTGGATCCCCGCGTGCAGGGCATCCCCAGCACCAAGGGTTCACTGTAACCTGCCAAAAAGGGACAGGTTTATTTTGGCAGGTTTTATCTGCGGAAATGCCGTCTCATGCAGTGGGTGAACGTTTAACCGACCAAAATAAATCTGTCCCTTTTTGGCAGGTTTTGAATGGGGAAAAGGAGGGTCGCGTGGGCGAACCGAAGGTCGTGGTGGTCGACTACCACAAGGGCAACTTGTCGAGCGTTGCGCGTGGGCTTGCGCGCGCCGGTGCCGCCGCCTGCACGTCGGACGATCCGGAGCAGATCCGCAATGCCGACGGCCTGGTCATCCCGGGCGTGGGCGCGTTCTATGACGCGATCGCCTTTATGCGCCAAAGCGGCGAGGCGGCGGCCGTGCTCGACGCCGTTGCCGCCGGAACTCCGCTGCTCGGCATCTGCCTGGGCCTTCAGCTGTTTTTTGAGCGCGGCGACGAGGGCGTGCCGGCGGACGAGGGCGTTGCCGCGGACGGTAATGCCTCCGAGCGGGCTGACGGTCCCTGGATCGATGGCCTGGGTATTATGCGCGGTTCGTGCACGCGCTTGGAGTCGAGCCGCCTGAAGGTGCCGCACGTGGGCTGGGACCAGGTGCACATGACGCCCGCCGGTGCGGCCGATCCGCTGCTTACTGGTTTTGCCGAGGGCGCCAACATGTACTTCACCCACAGCTATGCGGTGGCCGACGATGCCGATGCCGCCGATGTTCTGGCGCGCACGCACTACACGCGGAGCTTCCCGTGCATCGTGCGCCACGGCAACGTGTGGGGCTGCCAGTTCCATCCCGAGAAATCCTCTGCGCTGGGCCAGCGCATCCTTAAGAACTTCGTCAACATCGTCGAGGAGGCCGGCCGATGATCCTGTTTCCCGCAATCGATCTGATCGGCGGCAAGGTCGTGCGCCTGGAGCGCGGCGACCGCAGCCGCTGCAAGGTATATTCCGACGACCCCGTTGCCGTTGCCCGCTCGTTTGCCGGGCAGGGCGCAAGCTGGGTGCACGTCGTAGACCTGTCTTCTGCCTTTGGCGAGGACGAGGACACATGCGCTGCCAACTCGGCGGCGATTAAGGCCATCTGCGGCGTCGACGGTCTGTCCGTGGACGTAGGCGGCGGCGTCCGCTCGCTCGCGCGCATCGACGAGTTGGCCGGCTACGGTGCGCGCCGCATCGCACTAGGCACGGTGCTGGTGACCGAGCCGGGTTTTGCCGAGGTGGCGGCCCAAGGCTTTGGCGAGCTGCTGGTGGCAGACATCGCCGCGCGCGACGGCCAGGTCAAGGTGAACGGCTGGCGTGATGGCGCGGGCGTGGCGCTCGACGATGCCGTGGCGCAGCTTTCCGAGCTGGGCTTTAGGCATCTGGTGTATACCGACATCGCGCGCGATGGCATGCAGACGGGCATCGATGTGGCGGCGTATCGCCATGTGGCCGAGGTCGCGGGTTTTCCCGTCGTGGCTTCGGGCGGCATCTCGGCGCTCGACGACATCCGCGCACTGGCCGCGGTGGGTGAGGGCGCGATTGAAGGTGCCATTACCGGTCGTGCGCTCTACGAGGGCAACTTTACGCTGGTACAGGCGCTGGCCGCCGCCCGAGGGGAGGAATAGCCCATGCTTACCAAACGCGTGATTCCCTGCTTGGACGTCAAGGATGGCCGTGTGGTCAAAGGCGTCAACTTTGTGAGCTTGCGCGATGCGGGCGATCCGGTGGAGCTGGCCCGCGCCTACGACCGTGAGGGTGCGGACGAGGTCGTCTTCCTGGACATTACCGCCACGAGCGACAACCGTGCGACGACTATCGAGATGGCGGCGCATGCGGCCGAGGAGCTGGCCATTCCCTATACCGTGGGCGGCGGCTTTCGCGACCTGGCGGGCATGCGCACCATGGTTGCCGCCGGTGCCGACAAGGTGTCGCTCAACTCTGCCGCCGTGCGCGATCCATCGCTGATTAGCCAGGCTGCCGCGGCGTTTGGTAGCCAGGCCGTGGTCGTGGCGATCGATGCCAAGCGCGTCGGTTTGCCCGGCGCATCCGGTGCCGACAAGTGGGAGGTTTTCACGGCGGGCGGTCGCAACGCCACGGGTATCGATGCGGTGGCGTGGGCCGAGGAGGCGGCTCGTCGCGGCGCTGGCGAGATCCTGCTGACCAGCATGGATCGCGACGGCACCAAGGCCGGCTTTGATTTGGCGCTCACCCGTGCCGTGGCGCGCGCGGTGCCGATTCCCGTCATCGCGAGCGGCGGCGTGGGCACGCTCGAGCATTTTGCCGAGGGCGTGATCGAGGGCGAAGCCGACGCCGTGCTGGCGGCCAGTGTCTTTCACTTTGGAACCTTCAGCATCCGCCAGGTGAAGGAATACATGGCCAGCCAAGGTATTCCTGTGAGGTTGGACTTCTAATGCTGCGGCTTGCCCAGGCACCCGACCTTCCGGCTCCAACCCTCCTCGCGTACTTAAGTACGCGTCGTCGGGCTTGTCGCTTGGAATCTCGGGCACCTGGACAACCCTCGCCGACCGGCGATGTTTAAATTGGGGAATTGAAATGAGAGAAATTACTACTCCAGCGGATCTTAAATACGGCGCCAAAGGATTGATTCCTTGCGTGGTTCAGCAGTATGACACCGGCGAGGTGCTTATGGTTGCCTGGATGAACGAGGAATCGGTGGGGCTGACGCTCGAGACCGGTACCACGTGGTTTTGGAGCCGCAGCCGCCAGGAGCTCTGGAACAAGGGCGCGACGAGCGGCAACATGCAGGAGGTCAAGGAGCTCTGGGCCGACTGCGATAGCGATACACTGCTGGTCAAGGTCGACTCGCCGGGTCCGGCCTGCCATACCGGCAACCGTACCTGCTTCTTTAAGCGCGTGGAAGGGGGAGTGCGATGAAAGTCGTGACGCCGTTCGAGGTCGCCGACTGCAGCACCGAGCTCCTCCGCGCGGGCGTGCCATGCCGCGTGCACCTGACTGATGCCTGCGGGGCGCAGTCGCTTTGGCTCGAGGCCGAGAAGGAAAGGCTTGATGAGGCCCATGCCGTCATCGTCGAGTTCTTTGAGAAAAAGGGCGCAAAGCCTCGGTTCGATGAGACCGGTACCTACTTTACGCTGCAGTAACGAGAGGAAATAACCATGGGAGTCAGAACAGCTAACGTGCAGCCGGGAAATATCGGCGAGACGCTGACGGGACTGGCCGAGGTGATTCACGGGCGTCGCGATGCGTCGCCACAGGAGAGCTACACCGCTCGTCTGCTGACCGACGTCGAGGACGAACTGCTCAAGAAGCTTGCCGAGGAGGCGAGCGAGGTCATCATGGCCTGCAAGGACAACGACCACGACCACATCCGCTACGAAGCCGGCGATCTGGTCTACCACCTGCTCGTGACGCTCGAACGCTACGGCATCACCCTCGACGAACTGGCCGGCGAACTCAACGCCCGCCGCCACTAGTCGTTTAAGAACGTCCCCAACGACTAGTCTTAGGCGAGGGGCGTGGGCTCCCATTCTCCGGTGAGGTGGGGGATGTCGAAGGTTCGATAGCTACAGTCGTAGGCGTGGGCCTGGGCCTCGCGGATGTTCCAGCAGATGTCGCAGGCGCGGTGTGCGTCCGAGCCAAAGGTAATGGGCACCTCGGCATGGGCAAAGCAGCGCAAGAGGCCGGTCGCGGGGTAGTAGTCGTCGAGCCCCTTGCGCGACGCGGCAGTCGAGACCTCAACGCGCCGATTCGTGTCGTGTGCGCATTCTGCCATCTGCCCCCAGAACGGCGCGGGGTCAAAATCGGGCGCAAAGCCCTCCTTCGAAAAGCGCATGACCAGGTCGGGGTGGGCCATCACGTCAAAGTTGAGCGGGCTTTCGCAGGCGCAACACCAGTCGTCGACGTAGCGCTCCCACACGCCGCGCACGCCCAGGTTTTCCCAAACGTGCAGGTTGGTGTCATCGTCGATCCAACCGCAGCACGAATCGGGCGCATCGGGACGAACGACGTCCTCTGTCCCCGCCGTACCCGGGGTACCGGCCATGATATCGCCGGGGTTGCCAATCCAATGCACACTGCCCAGGCGTACGACGGCGCCCTGGGACCAGCGCTCAACCAAAGGCTCGCAGCCTTCATACCAATCGCACTCAAAGCCATAGATAAGCTCGAGCTCCGGCGCGATCTGCGCGGCGAGCTTGCGGGCGTCCTCAAAGGCCAGGCGATGCGCCGGCAGGTCGCCCTCGACAACCTGTACCTCGCAATTGGAATCCATGCTGGCAGGCAGGGTAAGGTGATCGGTCGAGACCATGGCACGGCAACCGGCTGCAGCAGCGGCGCGAACGTTGTCCTCAAACGAGGCGTGTCCGTCCGAGAACGAGGTGTGGGTATGGCAATCGACCAGCGGGCAGGCGGGCATGGCGACTCCTTTGCATTTGGCGAATCCGCTCCATTGTAATGGCGCGACCCCTGACGCGCCGGGAACGCTGCAAGTCGAAACCGACCGGAAAGGGCAGGCGGCGCACGCCGACGTCCGCGACGGGCAAAAGTCCCGCCCATCCCATGACGACACCCCCACGCCGCCCGCGATGTGTTAGCGTTTGGATGAACAAAACGAGCCCGTGCGGAAAGGAGCCGGACCGTATGCCATGCGATACCACATCCCCGCTGTCTCGCGAGACCGATGCGCCCGAAACTATCGTCAAACTGGAGTGCGACATCGATGACGCGTCGCCTGAGGTGCTTGCCTACGCTGCCGATCGCCTGCGCAAGGCCAGCGCCCCCGAAGTGCATTGGTTGCCGCTTTACTTCAAAAAGGGCCGTCCCGGCTGGCAGTTGCAGGTAATCTGTACCCACGAGGATATCGAGCGCCTGCAGACGATTGTCTTTTTGGAAACCACGACCAATGGCATCCGCCGCCAGGTTATGGAGCGCGTTTGCCTACCACGCCGCTTTGAGCGCGTAACAACGCCATGGGGCGAGGTGTCCGTCAAGGTGGCGACCTTGCCCGACGGCAGCGAGCGCGCGGCGCCCGAGTACGAAGACTGCGCCCGCCTTGCCCGCGAGCACAATGTGCCGCTCCAACGCGTGATGCAGGCGGTCCAGAGCGCGGCACTGCGATTTGAGTAACGCGGCCGGCGGCACGCCACGCCCAGCTCCATCAACCCCACCCGAAAGGACCACCATGAAATACCTCATCGCCTCCGACATCCACGGCTCGGCATACTGGACCGAGCGCCTGGTCGCCGCCATCGAGTCCGAGCAGCCCGACCGCATCGTCCTGCTGGGCGACCTGCTCTACCATGGTCCGCGTAACGACCTGCCGCGCGACTACGCCCCCAAGCGCGTGATTCCGCTGCTCAACGCCCTGGCCGACCGCATCATCGCGGTGCGCGGCAACTGTGATGCCGAGGTCGACCAGATGGTGCTCGACTTTCCCGTCATGGCCGACTACGCCACGCTGTTCGACGAGACCGGCCGCGAGCTGTTCCTGACGCACGGCCACGTCTTTGGCGCCGGCATGCACAACAGCGTCGACCACGTGCCCGCGCTGCCCGAGGGCTCCGCGCTCGTCTACGGCCACACGCACATCAAGGTTAACGAGGCAAGCGAGGCGCACCCGGGCCTGTGGCTTTTCAACCCCGGCAGCGTGAGCATTCCCAAGGACGACTCGCACAGCTACGGTATCTACGAGGGCGGCGCGTTCCGCCACGTGATCATGGAGGAGGACTAACCATGCCCGAGCATATGGCTCAGCAAAATGCCGAGGGCTCGCGCGACCTGTCCACGCTGGTCAACGCGTCGGCCGAGCTGCAGCATCTGGTGCAGACTATCTGGCGTCTGCGTCAGCCCGATGGCTGCCCGTGGGATCGCGAGCAGACGCATCAGAGCATCGGCAAGAACATGATCGAGGAAGCCTACGAGGCGCTCGATTGCATCGAGGCCGATGATGCCACGCATCTGCGCGAGGAGCTCGGCGACGTGCTCATGCAGGTAGTACTGCATGCGCAGATTGCGGCGGACGCCGGCGAGTTTACGCTGGCCGACGTGGCGCGCGATATCGACGCCAAGCTCATTCGCCGTCATCCGCACGTGTTTGGCGATGCGGACGCCGAGAGCTCCGACGAGGTGCTCAAGATTTGGGACGAGGTCAAGCTTGCCGAGAAGGCCGCCAAGGACAAGGCCGTGGCGGCGGGCGAGGCTGCGCCCGAGGGCCTACTCGACGGTGTGCCCACGCATCTGCCGGCGCTGATGCAGGCTCAGAAGGTGTCGCGCAAGGCGGCTGCCGTGGGCTTTGAGTGGGAGACGGTCCAGGATGTGTGGGACGAGGTAGCAGAGGAGCGTGCCGAGTTTGAGGCCGAGGCCCCCGGAACGCCCGAGCGCGAGATGGAGTTTGGCGATCTGCTTTTTGCCCTAGTCAACGTTGCACGCAAAGAGGGTATCGACGCCGAGAGCGCCCTGCGCGCCAGCACGGCAAAGTTCCGTCGCCGTTGGGCTGCGATGGAGGCCGCCGTGCACGAGGCGGGCGATGACCTCGCCGCCTGCTCAACCGCTCAACTCAACGACCTGTGGGACCAAGCAAAAGCAAGCGAGTGAGGCCTGCGTCTCTCACGGCATCCATTCGTAGAGAGGTCTCTACAAGCAAAAAGCCATATACAACGGAAGATGTGCCAGCTGCGCTTCGGCATCCCACTCGAGTTGTTTAGGGTGCAACACGTAAGCCATCCCAATCTTCTTGTTAAAGCGCGCGCGGAATCGGTCGAGGGAGATGGTTCCGTATCTGCGTGGCGACTTAACTTCGACGGGGCTGATGCGCGGCTTTCCGGCGGCATTGACATAGGGTCGGGTAACGAGGAAGTCGATTTCCATGCGCTCCTCCCCCTCCTTCTTTCCGCTTTGGGAATAAAAGAAGAGCCTGTGTCCATTGGCCTTTAGAGATTGGGCAACGTAGTTTTCGGTAAGCATTCCTTCGTTCAATCCGATGTCGCCGCGAAGCACGGCCCTGTAAACGTCTTCATCGGTATCGTTGTTGTCAGAGAAGGCAAGCGTTACAAGCAGGCCGGTGTCTGCCATGTAGCACTTGAGGGCCGTTTGCTCCATGCTGAGTGAAAGGCCCACGCTCGGTTCGCTTGCGGCATAGCAGATATTGGCAATTCGCGCGTCTGCCAGCCAAAAGAAGGCTTCTTCGTAGGTGCGCATGCGTGCGTTTTTATCAAGTGAGGAAAGCTTGAATCGTTTTTCGTGCCTAGAGAGCTGACCCGGGATGCCATCGAGTACGGAGACGACTTTGAATTCGTAACCGGTTGCAAAACGAGAGATATCGTTGCGATAGAGCTGAACGATTCGGCGCTTCGAAGCGTCGACGGGCGCAAAAGCGCGCTGTTCAACATAGATGGATACCGGCTCAGGCATGCCGCCTACAAGCATGTATTCGCGCATAAGGGAGAGCGCTCTGCGATGTAGGGCATCGGGGAGCGGCTTCATCTTGTTAAAACTCATGCGAATGAGATCGGCCAGCCCCTTTTCGTCCATGCCCCAAAGAAACTCCTCAAAGTCGAGGGGCTCAAGTTCCAGAGACTCTTCTTCGGACGGGATGACGATATCTTTAATGTTCTGCTTGATGCTGAGCAGGGATCCAGTTTCGATGTAGTCGTAACGTCCGTCTGCAACGAGATACTTGATGAGTCCGCGTGCTTGCGGGTACATCTGGACCTCGTCAAAGACGATAAGCGTCTCATGTTCATAGAGTTTGACGTTATAGAAAACCGAGAGATAGAGGAAGAGCGAGTCGAAGTCAGTGCGATAGTCCTCAAAATATTGCTTAACTTCGGCAGGTGCTTGAAAGAAATCAATGACAAGGCAGGATTTGTATTCGGTTTCTCCAAACGTGCGGACAAGCGTGCTCTTGCCGACACGGCGGGCTCCTTCAATAAGAAGTGCTGTTTTACCAGCGCTTTCATGCTTCTATTTTAGTAGTTTGTCATAGGCTTTTCGTTTAAGCATGGCTACCTCGTGCACGATATCCAGAACTTTTATAACCTGATTATGCACGATATCCAGAACTTCAGACCCTTAAAATTGCACGATATCCAGAACTTTGCACGATGTAAAAGCACATTACTGGCTCTTTCATTCGCAAGCCAGGTAAAGACGGTATGCCGATAGAAGAATTTAATGGGGGGGTGTTCCTATAGTTTTGTCAACTGGGAAATGCTCTCCGTGCGACCGGATC
>DXMG01000049.1 GCA_019414325.1 Collinsella sp.
GACCTGTGCCGCTACTACGCTGCTCGCGAGGGCGTTCAGACCAAGATCCTGCGCGTGCCGTTCCTGTATACCGCGTCTGCCGCGCTGGAAGACCCGTTTTTGGTGCCGATGTTCGACGCATGCTCAACCGGATCGGCCGCTCTGCAGGGCGCGCAGGATGCGGTGTTTCCCCTGCTGTGTGCCGAGGAGCTTTCGGTGCTGGTACGCCGTATCTTCGACAGCTGGGATGGCAACTTTGAGACGCTCGACGTAGCCGATACCTTCCATCATACGGCGGGCGAGGTGGGCGAGGCCCTTCAGGCACTGTTCCCAGGGCTCTCAGTTGCTTATGGCGATTCTGCCGGCTACGCCCTGCCCGCCAGCGACGTCGCTCGCGTGCACTATGGCTGGTTTCAGCGCTACGACTTGCTGCGCGACCTCTCGACCATTCAGGCTCGCTGGGATGCTGGCCGTGCAAAGAAGGTCAACCCCTTGCGCGCGGCCATCGACCGCATTCAAATGCGCACGCTGCCTGTCAAATGCCTGGAGACGGCAGCCGCCTGGGTGCTCTTTGAAGTGCTGGAGCGCTTGTTCTCCCAATCGACCCAGCTCAACGTGCTCGATTATCGCCTGCTCTACGTGGTGCTCATCGGCACGCTGTATGGCTTGGACTTTGGCCTGGTTGCGGCGCTGCTGGCGTCGGTGGGTTTGGCTGCGAGTTACTTTACTTTGTACGGCTATACCTTCCAGGGCCTGTTCTACGAGCCGTCCAACTGGCTGCCGTTTATCGCGTACTTTGTTGTGGGTGCCGTGTGCGGCTATGTGCAGCTGCGCAACAGCGAAGCCATTAGGGCGGAGCGCGATCAAAACGAGCTCGTGCGCAACCGCAATACGTTCCTTACGCAGCTCTACCACGACGCGATCGAGGACAAGCGTGCGTACAGGCGCCAGATCGTGGGTCGCCACGACAGCTTTGGCAAGATCTTTGCCGTGACGCAGGAGCTCGACGTGCTCAACCCACGCGACATCTATCGCAAGTGCTGCGAGCTTCTGGGCGAGATCCTCGAGAACGATTCGGTGACGATCTACCATGTTTCTGGCGGAGCATTTGCACGCTTGGTGGCAGCAAGTCCCGCGATTGCCGAAGATGCCGCACGCTCGCTTACGCTTGAGCAGCTTGCGCCCCTTTTGGGCGACGGGGGTCGTTCGAACCTGTGGGTGAACCGCGAGTTGACGCCGGGGCTGCCCATGTTTGGATACACGATCGAGCGCGACGGGGCACCCGCCGTGTTGATCTTTGTACGTCGCGCGGCCGAAAACCAAATGACCCTCTATTATCAAAATCTGTTCCGCATCTTGTGCGGCCTGGTCGAAAGCGCGCTGGGCCGTGCCTTTGACTACGAGGCGGTGGCACAGGATAAACGCTGCGTTGACGGCACTTGCGTGCTCAAGCAGGCTGCCTTTGGCCAAGAGCTCGCGGCCGAGCAGGCGCTGGCAGATGGCAAGATGGGCAGCTTTTTGCTCCTGCGCGTGGTACCGGGCATGGAGTCTGTCGGCGAGCTGGTGGGCGCAATTGGGTCGGCAATCCGCGAGAGCGATGCGGCGGGCTTGGTCGATGGCGACGTGCTCTACCTGCTTATGCGCCAGGCAAAGGCGTGCGATCTGCCCATTATCCGCGAGCGCCTGAGCGCAAAGCAGATTGCGGTGGAGCCCGTCGACGGCGAGGACATCGTGGCGCTGCTGCAGCACATCGCTTACACCGGTGACGGTGAGGGGGATGTCGCTTGATCTCGCTTGTCGTTGCCGCCGTCTTGCTGCTGATTCATGGGCTGGTTTGCCTGGTGCTGTGGACGCTTATGAAGTTGGGCCTGCTGCCGGTGCGTGGGCACATGCTGGCTGTGATAGTGCTGGTGCCGCTGTGGGGCCCGTTGCTGGTGGTTCTGCTATCGGTCCGCGGCGCGGTGTTTGGCGAGGGGCTGAAAGAGTCTGCGCTGGAGTCGCTGCGCTTCAACGACGACCTGCATCGCAGCATCTTGGTACATGACCGTGAAGCCGATGCGGGCGTGATTCCGCTCGAGGAGGCGCTCATCGTCAACGACCCGGCAGAACGGCGCCGACTAATGCTCTCCATGCTCACCGAGGAGCCCGACGCGTACCTGGCGCAGCTGCAGGCGGCTAAGCTTAACGACGACGTTGAGGTGGCTCACTATGCCGCGACGGCGGTGGCGCAGATCTCCAAGGAGTCCGACCTTAAACTGCAGCAGCTGGAGCGTGCCTTTAAGACGGACCCGAGCGCGCAAAACCTCAACGAATACTGCGATTTTCTTGGTGAATACTTGGGCTCGGGCTTGGCTGAGGGGCGCGTGGCTCAGATTCAACGCCAACAGTACGCGCGCTTGCTTGCGCGTCGCTGCGAGCGCGAGGACACCCTTGAGCTTCGCATTCGATACGCGACGGCGCTGGCCGATGTCGGACAGATCGACGAGGCGCAGGCCGTGACCGACCAGCTGGTGCTCGACGTGCCCGAGGAGCAGGAGGTTTGGATGCTTTGCCTGCGCCTGGCGGTGATGCGCCGCGACGGTGACGAGGTCCACCGCGTGATCGATGCGATTGACAAGCAGCATGTATACTTGAGCGCCGCCAACCGCGAGGAACTGGCGTTTTGGCGCAACGGAGAGGAGGCCCGATGAGCGTGGTGCAGCATATCCGCGACCGTGCGGGCCATTTTCGCTGGATGGGGCTGCTTGTGGTGTGGGCGGTCTTTATTGCCATGGCGGCCGTGCTGCTGGTGGAGCGCGCCGGCGTGCAGTACAGTGCGGGCCAGCATAAGCTGGGGATGCTTGCCGCCAACGATGCGGCGCCGGCTTCCTCGGCAATATTTGGCCAAAAGCCCACGTGCTTGGTTATTACCGACTCGGACCAAGATGGCGTCGAGGACGTCAAAGAGCAGTTCGACCAGATCTTGCTTGACATGAAGATCGCCCATCGCGATGTTGATATTGCCACCGACGGTGCGGACGCGATCCCGTCGCTCACGTCGTTTGATCGCGTGATTGTGCTTATGCCCTCGCTTGACGGACTGGGTACGTATCTGACCGATCTGATGAGTTGGGTGAGTGCGGGCGGCTCACTCATGCTGGGCATGACGCCAGATAACTCGAACTACCTGCAGGCTATTGCTTCCAAGCTTGGGATCGAATCGGCCGGATATGACTATGCGAAAGCCGAAAGTATCGTTCCGAGCGAGGACTTTATGTTGGGCGGAGGAGAGCGCTACGAGTTCTCGGATCCCTTCGATTCTTCGCTCTCGGTTTCATTGCGCGATACGGCGCGCGTATGGGCAAAGACCGGTGACGCGGGCACGCCGCTCATTTGGTCTAACGATTGCGGCAGTGGTCACACCGTGGTGTGCAACATTGGCATCTACGACAAGGTCATGCGTGGGTTCTATGCTTCGGCCATAAGCTTGCTGGGTGATGCCACGGCCTATCCGGTCATCAACAGCGCCGTGTTCTATTTGGACGACTTTCCTAGCCCCGTGCCCTCGGGCGACGGCACCTACATCAAGCGCGACTACGGGCTTTCCGTCGCCGATTTTTATGCCAAGGTCTGGTGGCCCGATCTGCAAAAGCTCGCGCAAAAATACGGCATTCGCTATACCGGCGTGATGATCGAAAACTACGAGGACGCGGTCAACCAGACCGAGCCTGCGCGCCAGGTCGATACCACACAGTTTCGCTACTTTGGCGGCATGCTGCTGCAGATGGGCGGAGAGCTGGGCTTTCACGGCTACAACCATCAGCCTCTGGCGCTCTGGGATACCGACTATGGTACGTTGTACGTCTACAAGACGTGGAAAAACAAGGAAACGCTCGTCGCATCGCTCAACGAGCTTATCGCCTTCCAAGATGAGGTGCTGCCCAACGCGCACGGCTCGGTTTACGTGCCGCCGTCAAATATCCTTTCGGCCCGTGCACGCAAGCTTATCGGCACCGACGTTCCGCGCATTAAGACTATTGCCAGTACGTACTTTGAGGACGGTACCGACCTGCCCTACGTGCAGGAGTTTGGCGTGGCGAGCGATGGCATTGTGGAGCAGCCACGTATTGTTTCGGGCGGCATGGTCGACGATTCCTATATGCGCCTGGCAGCCGTGTCCGAGCTCAACATGCACTACGTGAGTACGCATTTTATGCACCCGGACGACCTTTTGGACCCCGATCGCGGAGCCAAGGAGGGCTGGGAGGTCTACAAGGGCGGCCTGGTCGACTACCTGGAGTGGCTTACCAAATCCGCGCCCGACCTGCGGCACCAGACGGCGTCGGAGTGCTCCGGTGCCATCCAGCGCTTTTCGTCGGTTACGGTAAGCGTGGATACCAGCGCGGATGCCTGGACGCTCAGCCTGGGCAATTTCCACGACGAGGCGTGGCTCATGTTCCGCGCCAATAATGGCGAGCCGGGTGCGGTGACGGGTGGCGAACTGACGCACCTTACAGGCAATCTGTATCTGCTCAAGGCAAATGATAAGACCGTGACGATCGAGCGCAAGGAGGGTGGCGATAAATGAGAATCTGCTTGGTACTCGAGGGTTGCTACCCCTATGTGCACGGCGGCGTATCTACCTGGATGCATGGCTATATCCAGGCCATGCCCGAGCACGAGTTCGTGCTGTGGGTGATTGGCGCGCATGCTGCCGACCGCGGCAAATTTGTCTACGAGCTGCCCGGCAACGTGGTCGAGGTGCACGAGGTGTTCCTGGACGATGCCCTGCGGCTTTCGGGCGAGCAGCACGAAGCCAGTTTTGACGACCGCGAGCGCGAGGCGCTACGCCGTCTGGTGTCGCTCTCCAATCCGGACTGGGACGTGTTATTCGATGTCTTCCACCGCCGTCGCGTGCATCCGCTCTCGTTTTTGCAGAGCCGAACGTTTATGGACATCTTCCGCGACGTGTGCCTTGCCGAGTACCCCTACACGCCCTTTGCCGACGCATTCCACACCATGCGCTCTATGCTGTTGCCGGTGCTCTACCTGCTGGGCAGCGAGGTGCCGGTTGCCGATGTGTACCACGCTATCTCGACCGGCTACGGCGGCCTGCTCGCCTGTCTGGGCTCAAGCGTTCACCATGCGCCGGTGCTGCTCACCGAGCACGGCATCTATACCCGCGAGCGCGAGGAAGAGATCATTCGCGCCGATTGGGTGGTGCCGTCATTTAAGGACCGCTGGATTCGCTTTTTCTACCTGCTTTCGGAGGAGATCTACCGCCGCGCCTTCCGCGTGACGAGTTTGTTCCATAACGCCCGCAAGACGCAGATTGATATGGGCTGTGATGCGGACAAATGCCTGGTTATCCCCAACGGCATCCAGTTCGATCGCTTTAAGGATATTCCCTTAAAGCCCGATGATGGCTGGGTGGATATTGGCGCAGTGGTGCGCTTGGCGCCCATCAAGGACGTCAAGACCATGATCTATGCCTTCTTTGAGCTGCGCGAGCGCCTGTCCAAGGTGCGCCTGCACATCATGGGCGGCGTGGACGACGAGGAGTACGGCGCCGAGTGCCACGCGCTGGTCGAAACCCTGGGCGTGCGCGACCTGATCTTTACCGGCCGCGTCAACGTGGTCGAGTACATGGAAAAGCTCGACTTTACCATTTTGACGAGCATCTCCGAGGGCCAGCCGCTCAGCGTGCTGGAGTCGCTTGCAGCGCGCCGTCCCTGCGTGACGACTGAGGTGGGCTGCTGCCGCGAGTTGCTCGAAGGCGCCCCGGGCGACGACTTTGGCGTGGCGGGTTTTGTGACGCCGCCTATGTATCGCAAGGGCTTGGCCGATGCCATGGAGCGCATGTGCGTGAGCCGCGCCCGGCGTATCGAGATGGGGGAGCGCGGCCAGCGTCGCGTTGCCACGTACTTCTTGCACGAGCAGATGCTCGCCAACTATCGCGCGCTGTACGACGAGACGGCGCAAGCGTTTGACCTGCCTAGAGAGGGGGAGTAGCCGGTGGCCGGAATCGGTTTTGAGCTCAAGCGCCTGTTTAGGCGCAAGGGTCTGTTTGCCACGATGCGCGCCTATGGCTACGCTGGCATTGTGTGCACGGGCCCCATGCTGCTGGGTGTGTTACTCCAGGTGGGTATCTTGGTACTGTGCGGTCTGTGGGGCGTGGGCCGAGCCAACCAGGACCTGCTGGTGTGCATGGTGACCTATACGCTGCTGGCCTCGCTTTTGCTCACGAGTTTTTTCTCCATGCCGGTCACGCGCTTTTTGGCTGATATGTTGTTTGCCGAGCGCGAGGATGAGATCCTGCCTTCGTTTTGGGGCTCCAACGCCATCATGCTCGTTGCGGGCACGGTGCTCTACGGCGTCTTTTTGCTGTTCTCGGGCGCTACGCTGCTGCAGGGGCTGCTGTGCCTGTGGCTGTTCAACATTATGATCGTCAACTGGAACGGCATGAGTTACCTCACGGCCATCAAGGATTACCGCGGCATCCTGTGCAGCTTTGCGGCCGCCATTGGCGTGACGTGCCTGTGCGCCCTGGCCGCGCTGGCGCTGGGACTGCCGCCGGTCGAGGGCCTGTTGGCGTCAATTGCCCTGGGCTACGGCGTCATGCTCGTCTGGGACGTGGTACTGCTGTACCGGTATTTTCCGCAGAGTGACCGCAGTCCCTGGCCCTTTTTGCAGTGGCTCGATCAGTTTATGCCGCTGGCGATCACGGGCCTGTTAACCAATCTGGGACTCTTTGCGCACCTGGTGATTATTTGGGCTGGTCCCATTGGCGTTCAGGTCAAGGGCTTGTTTTATGGTGCGCCCTACTACGATGTGCCGGCGCTGATCGCGTTTTTGACGATCCTGGTCACGACCGTCAACTTTGTGGTCTCGGTCGAGGTCAACTTCTATCCACGCTACCGCGACTACTACAGTCTGTTCAACGACGGCGGCGTGGTGGGCGACATCGTGGTGGCAGAGGAGGGGATGCTCTCCACGCTCAACAGCGAACTGCGCTTTTGCGCGCTCAAACAGTTGTTTGTGACCGCGGCGGTCATCTCGCTCGAGACCACGGTGCTGTCGGCCTTACCGTTGGGCTTTAACAACCTTATGCACGGGTATTTTCGCACGCTGTGCGTGGGCTATGGCCTGTATGCCGTGGGCAATACGGTGATGCTCATCTTGCTGTACTTTACCGACTACAAGGGGGCCGTGATGGCATCGGGGCTGTTTGCCGGTGTGGCCGGGCTGGCGACTGCCGTGTCGTTGCTTTTGCCGCAGCAGTTTTACGGCTTTGGCTTTTTGTTGGGTGCAGCGGTGTTTTTTATCGTGGCGCTTCTGCGGCTCGATACCTATACCGCCAACTTGCCGTATAGTATCCTGAGCCAGCAGCCCATTGTGGCGACCGACAAAACGGGTCGCTTTACACAGCTGGGCCGCTTGCTCGACCGTGCCGAGCAGCGCTATGAGGAAGGTCGCCATAAGGGTGAGCCATATGGCGCGTTTGAGCGCGCAGTAGTTCACGTGTATCGCAACCATTGGGGATGTTCTGATGACCGATAGAATGATGTCCCGCCGTCGCCTGTTTGAGGCGGCTGCCGGTGCGCTGTTGCTTTCGGGCTGCTCGGTGCAGGAAGACTCCTCGACCAAAAAGGTCAAAAAGCAGGACAAGATTAAAAAGGCCGAGGCCTCCGATCAGTCCAAGCATCTTCGCGATAAAGATGAGCTGTACGAGGTCTACGACGACTCGGGTATTGTGACCATGTACCTGACGGTCTCACGCGGCAACAGCTCCGAGAACACCGACCACAGCTGGGCCGAGATCAACACGTACTCGGTGTATGACTATGCCGACATGGGCGTGACGCGCTATCAGGTTATGGGCCTGCTGCAGCTGGGCGACGAAGACGGCCCGGTGGCCGGCGAGGTTGGCTATGGCGAGGAAGCGCCCAATGCCACCGTGCAGGTGCGCGGTCAGACATCGAGCAACAACTCGCAAAAGAATTACAAGGTGGAGCTCAAAAAGGGCAAGGGTACCTGGCGCCAACAGCGCGCGATTGCGCTCAACAAGCACATGGGCGAGGGTATGCGTTTTCGCAACAAGATGGCCTACGACCTTATTCGCGGGATTCCCCAGATGATGGGCCTGCGCACGCAGTTTGTGCATCTGTGGGTGTGCGACCAGACCGAAAAGTCCAACGATACCTTTCAGGACTACGGCCTGTTTACACAGGTGGAGCAGCTCAACAAGACGGCGCTTAAGGCACATGGCCTGGATAAGAGCGGGCACCTGTACAAGGTGAACAGCTTTGATTTCCATCGCTACGAGGACACCATTAAACTTTCCGACGATCCCGACTACAACCAGGCAAACTTTGAGGGCATGCTCGAGATTAAGGGCGATTCGGACCACACGAAGCTCATCGAGATGCTCGATGCGCTCAACGACGAATCGCAAAAGATCGATGACGTGCTCGACACCCACTTTGATTCTGAGAATCTGGTTTATTGGCTGGCGTTTCAGATTCTGACGGGCAACTGCGATACGCAGAACCGTAACTGCTATCTGTACAGTCCTCTCAACTCAAATACCTGGTACTTTTTAGATTGGGATAACGATGGCATGCTGCGTAAGCTGGAGCTTTCTCTTACCGGGTTTTCGGACTACTCGAGCTGGGAGCGCGGTGCAAGCAACTACTGGGGCAACGTGTTGTTTAACCGCGCGTTGCGCAGTAAGTCGTTCCGCAGCGAACTCGACCGTGCCGTCAAGGACTTGCGCTCGTATTTGACCGAGACTCGCCTGACCAAGATGATCAAGCACTACCGCGAGGTTACTGAATCGCTGGTCTTTGCTTCGCCCGATATCGACCATCTGCCTGTCACCAAGGACCAATACGAGCAGATCGCCGCGGTGATTCCCTCCGAGATCGAGGAGAACTATAAGAGCTTTCGCGAGAGTTTTAAAAAGCCCATGCCGTTCTACATCGGCGTGCCGCAGATCGATAACGGTAAGCTGCGTATTAACTGGGATGCGTCCTACGACTTTGAGTCGCGCGACATTCGCTACACCGTGGAGCTTGCGCGTGACTATGCCATTAGCGACGTGGTCTTTAAGGCCGAGGACGTGCTGCTTCCCGAGGTGATCTGCGATGCGCCCGATACCGGCCAGTATTTTGTGCGCGTGCGTGCCACCAACTCCGACGGTTATAGGCAAGATGCGTTTGACTACTATGTGACCGACGACGGCAAGCACTACGGCATGAAGTGCTTTTACGTGCAAGACGGCGGTAAAGTCGTGGAGGATACGTATGAGGAGGGCTAGCGCGCTGCTTGAGCGCTTGGCGGCCCCGCCTGTGCGTACCACGCAGGAGCGTTACCGCCACGAGCTCAAATATCTCATTAACGAGGGCGAGCACGCTGCGCTTGCCTGTCGCATGGCGCCGGTGTTTAAGCTGGACAAGCATGCGCGGGCGGGCGGTTACACTATTCGCAGCCTGTATTTTGACGACTACTGCAACTCGGCCTACAAGGAAAAAGACGCCGGCATTCTCATGCGCAAAAAGTATCGCGTGCGCATCTATAACGGCAGCGACAAGGTGATTAAGCTCGAGCGCAAAAAGAAGTACGGCAGCTGGATCTACAAGGAGGACGCGCCGCTTACGCGCGGCGAGTTTGAGCAGATTTTGGCTGGCGACTACGGCTTTTTGCTGAGGAGCACCTATCCGCTCTGTCGCGAGTTCTACATCGAGTGCATCTGCAACATGATGCGCCCGCGGACCATCGTGGACTACGAGCGCGAGCCGTGGGTGATGGATGAGGGCACCGTGCGCATTACGTTTGACATGAACGTGCGTGCCGCGGTGGGAAGCTTCGATATCTTTGACGCGACGCTGCCCGCGTTGCCGGTCCTGGAGCCCGGCAAGCTGGTGATGGAGGTCAAGTTTACGGAGTTTTGTCCGCAGCTGGTGCGCGATATGGTGCCGCCGGGCGCGGCCGAACTCACGGCGGTCTCTAAGTACTGCCTGTGTTATGACAAGACCGCCTACCTGCGCGGATTTAATTACTGGGAATCGGATTTTGAGAACCGAGGGGATATTTAGACCATGAGCACCAGGGACTTTTTTAAGAACTCCGTCTTGGAGGCGTTTGGCCAGGTCGACCCTGCCAAGATTGGCCTGTCGCTGCTCGTGGCGCTCGCCATGGGCATCCTGATCTATTACGTGTACAAGCGCTTTTTTACCGGCGTGGTGTATTCGCGCAGCTTTGCCGTGACACTCGTGGGCATGTGCGTGCTTACCTGCATGGTCACGCTCGCGATCTCGACGAACGTGGTCATCTCGCTCGGTATGGTCGGTGCTCTGTCTATCGTCCGCTACCGTACAGCGGTCAAGGACCCGCTCGACCTGCTGTATCTGTTTTGGGCCATTACCACGGGCATTACGGCCGGTGCCGGCATGTATGCGCTCGTGGGGCTCACCGCGGTGGTGATCGTGGCGATGATCGCCGGCTTTGCGAGCCACCAGGACAAGTCGCGCGTGTACATGATGGTCATCCACTACACGGGCCAGACCACCGGCGACGATATCGTGCGTGCATTTGGGCGCACCAAGTTTACGGTGAAGTCCAAGACCATGCGCGGTGACAAGGTCGAGATGGCCGTGGAGGTGTTCTCGGACGGTGTGGATATGCCGTATGCCGACGCCATTCGCGCGCTCGACGGCGTGGAGGACCTGATGTTGATCCAATACAACGGCGAGTACCACGGGTAACTATGTTCCGGCGTTCTAACGAACGCCGGACCGCTCGATGCTGCGCGGGCATCTGCCGGTCGATCTGCCGCTCAAACCGTCGCTCGCGTACATATAGTACGCTTCGCTCCTCTTTCGCGGCACCTCGCCTCGGCAGCTGCCCGCTCGCTGGCGTATGCTCGACCTGGGTGGGCCGATTTGGTTCGCATGCCTTCTTCACGGGTATCATGGTGAAAGCGATTTCAATGATAGGGGTGCTCGTGGTAAAGATGAAAGATGTGGCCGAGCTGGCCGGCGTTTCGAGCGCCGCGGTCTCGCGCTATCTCAACGGTGGATATATCTCGGCGGACAAGGCCGAGCGCATTAAGCAGGCGATTGAGCTGACCGGATACGTGCGATCCAGCCAGGCTCGCGCGCTGCGCACCGGCTCCACCAAGCTCATCGGCGTTATCGTGCCTAAGATCAACTCGGAATCTGTGAGCCGCATTACCGCCGGTATTGGCCAGGTGCTCGGTCGTCGTGGCTACCAGATGCTGCTTGCCAATACCGATAACGCGGCCGATCGCGAGCTCGAATACCTCGATTTATTCCAAAATCACCCGGTCGATGGCATTGTGCTGGTGGCAACCATGATCACCGACGAGCACCGTCGCGCGATTGAGTCGTGCCGCGTGCCCATTGTGTTGATCGGCCAACATGTCGAGGGCGCGGCATGTGTCTATCACGACGATTACGAGGCTGCCTTTGAGCTCGGCCGTGCGCTTGCGGGTCGGGTGGATGGCAAGATCGCCTACATCGGAGTTACCGAAGAGGACCGCGCGGCTGGTTTCGACCGTCGTCGCGGCTTTGAGGCGGGGCTTCTTGCTGCGGGCGTGGTGCTTGATTCGAGCCTGATTCGCCAGGGATCCTTTACGCTTGACTCGGGCTATCGCGCTGCGCGCGAGCTGCTTGCCGATGCCCCCGATGTTTCGTTTATTGCGTGCGCGACCGACACTATTGCGGCCGGCGCCCTGCGCGCTCTTGACGAGGTGCGCGGCATGGGCGAGGGCGTGCGTCGCGTGAGCGGTTTTGGCGACAACGCATTTTTGCGCGCGCTGACGGGCGGTATTCCCACCGTGCATTACGGCTACCTGACCAGCGGCGTCGAGGCGACCAATATGTTGCTCAACACGCTCGATGGTGTGGAGGGGGAGAGCGGTCTAAAGACGCTCAAGCTCGGCCATCAGCTTATGAATGTCTAGGTTTTGGGCATGCCTGCCTTCCTCTGAGCCGACTGTTTTTGCCTTAAAACTACCATTCGCCGGCTAATTCCTACCGTTCATCCTGGTGTGAAAACGATTAGAGATATATGAAACTGAAAACGTTTACAGTGTAAGTGTCAAAGATGGCCGGGTGCAGATGCGCCCGTTGGAGGAAAGGGAAGTCATGGACTACCGCAAATCAGCCCAAGAGGTGCTCGACAACATCGGTGGCGCCGGCAACGTTGTTTCGGCCGCACACTGCGCCACGCGTCTGCGTCTGGTGATTGCCGATAACGCCAAGGTCGACAAGGAGGCCCTTGAGAATATCGACGGCGCCAAGGGCGTCTTTGAGGCCCAGGGCCAGCTGCAGATTATTTTTGGCACCGGCACCGTCAACAAGGTCTACGAGGAGTTCATCGCGCTCAGTGGCGTCGAAGCTGCTACCAAGGCCGAGGTCAAGGAGGCCGCGGCGCAGCAGCAGAACATCTTTATGCGTGCCATTAAGGTGCTCGGCGACGTCTTTGTCCCCATCATCCCCGCCATCGTGGCTTCGGGCCTGCTGCTGGGCATTATGAGCGCCCTCAACTTTATGGCCTCCAACGGCTTTATCGCGCTCGACACCAATAACTTTATCTACAAGATCGCCGACCTGGTCTCGGGAACGTCCTTTGGCATTCTGCAGATCCTGATCGGTTACTCCGCCGCTAAGGCCTTTGGCGCCAACCCGTATCTGGGCGCCGTCGTCGGCGGTGCGTTTATCAACTCCTCGCTGCAGAGCGCCTATACGGTTGCCTCCGAGGGCGTGCAGACCATGGTCACTGTCATTCCCGGCGTCTACAGCTTTGAGTGGGTCGGTTATCAGGGCCACGTTATCCCCATCGTTATCGCCTGCGCCATTCTGGCCTTCCTCGAAAAGCGCCTGCACAAGATCGTTCCCGAGATGTTCGACCTCTTTGTGACCCCGCTCGTCTCGGTGTTCGTGACCGTGCTCGTGACGCTCGTTGCCGTCGGCCCCATCTTTGTCTGGGCCGAGAACGCCATCCTCGGTCTGATCCAGGCCCTGCTGACCCTGCCCTTCGGCATCGGTTCCTTTATCGTCGGCCTGTTCTATGCCCCCACGGTCGTTACCGGTATCCACCAGATGTACACCGCCATCGACCTGGGCCAGCTCGCCCAGTACGGTGTGACCTACTGGCTGCCCATCGCCAGCGCTGCCAACATCGCCCAGGGTGGCGCTGCGCTCGCCGTTGCCTTTAAGACCCGCGATGCCAAGATCAAGGGCCTGGCGCTTCCTTCGGCTCTGTCCGCCTTCATGGGCATTACCGAGCCTGCCATCTTCGGCGTGAATCTGCGCTTCTTTAAGCCCTTCATCGCCGGCTGCATCGGCGGCGGTTGCGGTGCCCTGGTCTGCGCGCTCACCTCGCTTGCCGCTTCCGGCACCGGCGTTACCGGCATCTTCGGTATCCTGCTGTGCCTGGCCCAGCCCGTGCAGTACGCGATCATGTTTGCGGTCGCCGCGCTGGTTTCCTTTGCCGTCTCGTTTGTTCTGTACAAGGACGAGCCCAAGGCTTCCGAGCAGGCCTAAGAGCTTTTGATTAAGGGAATGCCCGCGGGTTGTATGCTCGCGGGCGTTTCCTGTATCTGGTGCCGTTCTCTGGCGCCTTGTTACTTTCGATCCGTTAGGACTTTGATATGTCTAATGCACTTGGTCGCGACCTTGCAAAGCTGGTTGCTGCTGTTGACGCTGCCGCCTCTGGG
>DXMG01000005.1:0-27549 GCA_019414325.1 Collinsella sp.
GCCGCGCGGCAAGGAGATATATTGCCAGACCGGAGGGGCCCCGGGGGCGGGAATCTGGGACTCCACGGTTCCTACACAAATGAGGATGGGACCCTCTCTGCGAGAGCCTAGAAAGAACAGGGCCGCGGCCCCCTATTAGAGCGGCCTTTCGGTTTTCCAACGGTTAAGCTTCGGCCGCATTAATGGCTGTATACCCATTAGAAATGGGACATAGCAGCGTTAACGAGTTCAAAAACGATTAGTCCAATAAGAGCCGCTGCGGCAAACTTGATGGCATTCGCAAGCTGTGGATGCTCATAAGCCCAGCCCGTCCTCGTCTCTTCGCTGTCCGCCTTCTTTCCGTCCAAGAAGTCGGATATCTCTTGATACGTCACCAAATCATTCTTCTTCTTGATATGTTCCGCTGCAAGCGCGCAGCACATTGCGCCAGCACCAAAGACGCCTGCCAACACCATCGTCGGAACGCACTGGACCATCCCCCACCCGTGGTTTTGTTGCCACATGAGCCAGGCCATAGAGACGGTAAACGCAAGAAGCCCAGCCAACATCCCCGCACCCAAGCGATAGAGCGTGCCCCTATCGCGTTCAACCCTTTCTCTAATTATTGAAATGTCGCCTTTAACAAGCTCGTCAATCGTTACATCCAGTTGTTCAGACAGCAGTAGGAGACTCTGGATGTCGGGGTACGTTTTACCGCGCTCCCAATTACTGATGGTCTGACGTGTTACAAAAATGCGCCTTGCAAGATCCTCCTGGGACAAACCAGCATCGAGTCGATACTGTTTAAGGTGTTTTGGCAGCTGCATGGCGTTCCCTTCGAATGCATCTCAACTCTTATTGGGCGGCTACACAACGGAAGCCGGCAAGCAAAGCGTAATCCCAAAATCAAACCCATACGGATGGCTGCGCGCAGATTAGAGTGTCAAAAATCTTTGACACATACGCTACCTGCTCTTTCTTGCAACTCGGACGCTATCGAATTGATCGGTTTGGCTACGTCCCAAATCGATCACATCCCTAATCAATCAAAAAGGGGCGCTTCCGGATTGGAAGCGCCCCTTTAAGATGCAAGAAGCAATTAAGCCTCGAGAGCCTTCTTGGCAATGGCAGCCAGCTCGTTGAAGGACTCGATGTCCTCGTAGGCCATCTGAGCCAGGACCTTGCGGTCGAGCTCGATGCCGGCAACCTTCAGGCCGTGCATGAACTGAGAGTAAGAGATGTCGTTCAGGCGAGCGGCAGCGTTGATGCGGGTGATCCAGAGAGAGCGGATCTCGCGCTTCTTGTTGCGGCGATCACGATACTGATACTGCAGGGAGTGCTGGACCTGCTCTTTAGCATGCTTGTAAGTACGCGAAGCGGCACCGTAGTAACCCTTCGCACGGTGCATAACGGTACGGCGCTTCTTCTTGGCGGCAACAGCGCGCTTAATACGTGCCATGTTCTATCAACTCCTAGACGGTAAAACGAAAAACGGGAACGCGAACTTAGGCGAGACGCGACTTGATGACCTTGCGGTCGGCAGCGGCGATCTCGGTCTCCTGACGGAAGCCACGCTTACGCTTGGTGGACTTCTTGCTCAGGATGTGGCTCTTGAAAGCCTTGGCGCGCATAAGCTTGCCGGTACCAGTCTTGCGGAAACGCTTCTTGGTGCCGCTGTGGGACTTCATCTTAGGCATGAAATACTCCTTAATCGGTTACAGAACACTAGTTACTTGGTATCGCTTGCCGCTTTATCCTCATCGAAGGCGCCCTTAATCGGGGCGAGCAGCATAAGCATGTTACGGCCTTCCATCTTAGGCTTGGACTCGACCGTAGCGTAAGGCTTGAGATCCTCGGCGAGACGCTCGAGAACGTTAAGACCCTGCTCCGGGTGAGCCATCTCACGGCCGCGGAACATGATGGTGATCTTAACGCGTGCGCCCTTCTTGAGGAAACGCAGAACGTGGCCCTTCTTGGTCTCGTAATCGCCAACGTCGATCTTGGGTCGGAACTTCATTTCCTTGACCTCGACCTTGGACTGGTTCTTACGAGCGGCCTTGGCCTTCATGGCCTGCTGGTACTTGAACTTACCGTAGTCCATGACCTTGCAGACCGGCGGCTCCGCGTTGGGAGCGATCTCGACCAGGTCGAGACCCTGATCGTCAGCGACGCGCTGGGCATCGCGGATGGCGAACAGGCCGAGCTGAGAGCCATCGACGCCAATCAAACGGCACGAAGATGCAGTGATCTCGTCGTTGATGCGGGTGTCATCAGACTTAGCTATTTTCCCTACCTCCATTCATAAAAAAATAACCCGGCGCTTCTTTGCAACCAGGTCGTACACATAGACATCCTCGGTGTGAGGAAGGGAATCTAGGTTGTATGACCAGTCAGCTGCTCATTGGCGCCAAAAGGTGGGAACCCTCGGGTTCCTCTTTAGGGCATTGCGGGAACAACGCCTTGTGGATAATAACACGCGCAGCGCGTTATCACATTACGTACACGAAAAAGGGGGGAGGCCTTGACCCCCTTGAACGCTCACTTGCATGTATGGTGCCCGAGGCGAGACTCGAACTCGCACGTTGTTGCCAACGGTGGATTTTGAGTCCACTGCGTCTGCCAATTCCGCCACTCGGGCACGTAATGCGTGAGTTAGTTTATCACAGCTTTCTGTTGATTAGTCCGAAAATGGAACTTCGAGCATTTCGATGAGTTCGACCGAACGAAGCATCTCGCGCTGGCGGCACCCGCGTCCGTTAACCGAGGCTTCGCCCATCTGGTTGTCATAGGGATCCTCGCGCATGCCATCGAAAGCAGGCACAAACTCAGCCTGGAATCGATTGTTAGCCACCATACGCCACGGGTCGAGATTGCCAAAGTAGTGACGACGACGCCACTCCTCCCCCATTCTGCGCGCTGAGGAACCAAACGAAACATCGGCGTTAAGCCAACCGGTCTGGGGTGTGAAGAACTCGGCCCAGTCGTGCGGTCCCACCGAATCGGGAGCAACATACAGGCCGCTCTGCCAACGAGCAGGCACGCCCGCGATACGGCACATGGTGATAAACGTGAGCGCCATAACGCCGCAATCGCCGCGGAGCGAGTGTGCACAGTCATCGGCGATGGAGCCCAAAAGCAGATATGGTGGCTGATAGCGATAGTCGATATGTTGCGTCAGATAATCATAGATGGCGCGAGCGCGATCGAGCGAATCCTCGAGCCCGTCAATAACACGCTCCGTCACCTGTCGCAGATACGGCGTAAACGCAATGTGCGGACGGTCCTCGGAGGTGTCCTCGGGCAGGGGCGCGTCCATACAGGGATGCGATGGGAGCGCGCCACCATAGATATCGCAATAGGCGGCATCGATGTGATAACGATAGGTCACCGAAAATGAATGTTCAGTCGAAGATGTCCAGGAGACAGTACGAGCCGAAACGTTCTCAGAGGCAACAGTGCCCTCCGACGTCATATCGAGAACCTCGACATGAGACTGTTGGCGACAGGCGGCGGCAACGGGCAGCCACGCGCGAACAGTCTCTCCCTCCAGAGCCCCAGGGACAGACACGGACGCCTTAAGCGTGATGAGGCGACTCAACCCGTTTTGCGACTCCATCTCCTTGAGCATCTGGTTGCGAAGCGCAATTCCGTCCGTAGAATCGGGACGCAGACCCGGAACCTCCCTGGGGTACACGCGAAGCGAATCGAGGAAGTTATCGAGAACAAACAGCTCGCCATCGATAAAGCGCCAGTCAATTCGCTTACGATTAATCAGGTCATCAAACTGCTCTTCGGTAAACTCAGGCCACTCCTCGCGAATCATCGCAATAGCCAGATCACGCGACACCGAAAAATGAAGCGGCGTCTCGAGCATGCGATACCGCTCGGCACGAACGCAGGCTGCCAGGGAAGGCTCAGGATTCTGCTCCAAAAGGCGATCGCAGGCAGCAACAGCCCGCGTCAAATAGCCGGCATCCTTGAGACGAAGAATCTCGGGCGGCAGTTCAATATCGAGATGACGAAAGTCATCGCAGCAAACATCAACAGAGCAACCAACAGGACCCTCGTCAATAACCTTCCCATCCGAAGGCAGCACATCAATAACAGCCATACCAAACTCCAAGTCATTAGAACTCTTGAAGCCCATTGTAGCGAGATAAAAAAGAAAGCCCCAATAAAGGAACCCTCAACACCGATAAACGGTACCTATTAAAAATGAATTCAGCCCAGTAACCCTGCGGCGTTAAACGAAGGAAGCCCCGTCCCCCGGAACTGTTTCCTTGGCGCGACTTCTGGCGAAGCCAGGTGAGCGCAAAGGAAACAGTGTAGGGGGACGGGGCTTCCGGCGGGAAGTTTAGCGACGCTTACGCCTTGTTGACGGAGCCAAACTCCTCCATGAGCTCCTTGGTGCGGGCAACGATGTTGTCGCGACCAGGCTTGAGGAGCTTGCGGGGATCAAAGCCCTTGCCCTGCTGATCCTTGCCAGCCTCGATGTACTCGCGGACGCCCTTGGCGAAGACGAGCTGCAGGTCGGTGTTGACGTTGATCTTGGAGATGCCCAGGGAGATGGCCTTCTTGATCTGATCCTCGGGGATGCCGGTGCCACCGTGCAGGACGAGGGGCAGATCGCCGGTCTGAGCCTTGATCTCGCCCAGGCGCTCGAAGGAAAGGCCAGCCCAGTCGGCGGGATACACGCCGTGGATGTTGCCGATGCCGCAGGCGAGGAAGTCGACGCCCAGGTCAGCAATCTGCTTGCACTCAGCGGGGTCAGCGAGCTCGCCGTTGGAGGTCACGCCGTCCTCGGTGCCGCCGATGCCGCCGACCTCGGCCTCGATGGACATGCCCTTGGAGTGGGCAAGCTCAACGAGCTCCTTGGTGCGGTCGAGGTTAAGCTGGAAGGTCTCCTCATGAGAGCCGTCATACATGATGGACGTGAAGCCGGCCTCGATGCACTTGAAGCAGTCCTCGTAAGAACCGTGATCGAGGTGAAGGGCGACGGGAACGGTAACGCCCGTGGCCTCGACGGCAGCCTTGACCATGTCGGCGCAGACCTTGAAACCGCCCATCCACTTAGCGGCACCAGCGGTGCACTGAAGGATCAGCGGAGACTTGGCCTCCTCGGCGGCCTGGAGAATAGCCAGGGTCCACTCGAGGTTGTTGGTGTTGAAGGCACCGAGAGCGTACTTGCCGACCTCGGCCTTCTTGAGCATGTCTGCTGCGTTGACGAGCATAAAAGAAACCTCCTGTAAGGTTGCTCCGATAACGCCTGAGATTTTACCACGGCGCACCCGAGCATAAACGTTCGTTTGTTCACGAATATCGTCCAAACAGACTTTTTTTGACCGTTTGCCCTACGGAATCGACCCGTTGGGGAAAAATAGCTTGACGTTTGGACGCTTCTCGTGCTTTAGAAGCTGACTATAAAGCTACACCTGCATGAAAGGGTTCTGCATGAGCTCGCGTGCCATGGTGGTCGAATCGCCATGGCCGGTTAGGCAAACGGTATCGGGCGGGAGAAGCCGGGCGAGCTTGGAGAGCGAGCGCAGAATCGCCGCCTCGTCGCCACCGGCAAGATCGGTGCGGCCGTGGCTACCCGGGAACAGGGTGTCGCCAACAAAGGCGATGCATCCCTGCTCGGTGGCAGCAAACAAGACGATCCCGCCCGGCGTATGCCCTGGCGTCTCGATCACCTGCAGGCAGATATCGCCCACCTCGAGAGCATCGCCCTCGGCGAGTAGGCGCGTCGGCTCCCCGGGGTCGGGCGTCTCAATGCCCCACATAGCTCGCTGTTCCTCGATGTTCGCATGCGGCACCGCCACATCCTTAGCACACAGCTCATACTGGCAGCCCTCGCCAACGGCGGTTCGTACGCCGGCAACACCACCAGCATGATCGGCATGGCCATGAGTGCAAACGGCGCCAAGCATGCGTACGCCGGGATGCTCGGCTCGAACATGCTCCACCAGGCGCTCGCCTTCCCATGCGGGGTCGATAATCACGCACTCATTGTCCGAAATAACAGCATAGCTATTGGTCTGAATGGGACCGTTTACGAGCGTCTCGATCTCGACCGATCCCTTGGGAGTTACATCCAAGGACACAGCACTCATGTCCCTCTCCTCTCTATAGAACTCGAGGCATCAAACGATGCCTCGAGTGTAGCGAATATCGATAATGTGGCACGTTCGTCGCGACTAAACGCGGCGCTTAAGCTGGGCTCCACCCTCGCCGGGCATCAGGCGGCGCGCGTCGTAGACCGAGTCAACGCTGCTGATAGAAGCCAGCAGCGGATCCAGACCACTCGCGTCCGAGATCTCGACCATAAAACGCAGGGTCGCAATGCCCTCGCGGTTGGTCGAGGTGGCGGCGGAAAGGATATTGCCGCCTGCATCGCCAATGGCAATGGTGACGTCCTTGAGCAGGCCCATACGATCCAGGCACTCGACCACAATCTCGACCTGGAAAAGCGTATCGGCAGCACCATCCCACTCTACGTCAATCATGCGCTCGGGGTGCTCCATGAGGCCCTTGACGTTGGGGCAGTTGGCACGATGCACCGAGACACCTCGGCCGCGCGTGATGAAGCCGACGATATCGTCGCCCGTCACCGGATTGCAGCAATGCGCCAGACGGACCAGCAGACCGCTGTTGCTCTCGCCCTTGACGATAATGCCGTTGCTCGCGCTCTTGCCGCGCTTTTGCGGCTTGCGGTTGGAGCCGCGGGCAGGCTGCTTGACGACCTCGGCGATAGCCTCGGCCTTGGTGAGCTGTTCCTCGGGCTTGGGGTCCAAGATTTGCTCGACCTTATTGCCCACAGCGCGCGGGGCGACCTTGCCCGCGCCAACGGCTGCAAAAAGGTCCTCGAGCTGCTTGAAGTTAAACTGCTCCGCCACGGCGTTGAGCGCACGCGTGGATCGTGGCGTAGAGATGCCATACCCGCGCTTACGCAGGTCCTTGGCCAGTATATCGCGGCCGGCAGCAGCGTCATCGTCTTTGGTCGCGGCGGCGAAATAACGGCGAATCTTTGACTTGGCCGAAGGTGTCTTGACGATCTTGAGCCAATCGCGCGACGGCTTAGAGCTCTTGTTAGTCAGAATCTCGACACGGTCACCCGTCTTGATCTCGTGCGTGAGCGGCGCCACCGCACCGTTGATTTTGGCGCCGACACAGTGGTTACCGACCTCGGTATGAACGGCGTAGGCAAAGTCGAGCGGTGTAGAGCCGGCACGAAGCGCCATGACCTCGCCCTTGGGCGTAAAGACAAAAATTTCCTGGTCGAACAAGTCGACCTTCAGCGAATGCAGGTATTCCTTGGCATCGGTGATCTCGTCAGACGCCGCCCAGTCGAGTGAGTGCTTGAGCCAGTTGATCTGGTCGTCCAGACGCTGCGCATCGTTAGTCTTGGAGGCAGACGATCCGCCCGACTTCTTATACAGCCAGTGGGCAGCGATGCCATACTCGGCCTGCTCGTGCATTTCGTAGGTTCGAATCTGAATCTCGAGCGGACGGGCCGTGGGGCCGATAACCGTCGTGTGAAGCGATTGGTAGTTATTGACCTTGGGCATGGCGATATAGTCTTTAAAACGACCGGGCATGGGATGCCACAGGGTATGCACGGCACCAAGCGTGGAATAGCAATCGCGCACCGAATGAGTGATGACGCGCAGCGCCACCAGGTCGTAAATCTCGGAGAACTCCTTGCCCTTGCGCTTCATCTTTTGATAGATGGACCAATAGTGCTTGGAACGACCGTTGATCTGAAAGCCCTCAAGACCAATGCGATTGAGCTCATCGGTGAGCGTCTTGATGGTCTCGGCCAGATAACGCTCGCGAACCTCGCGCGACTCGGATACCATGCGCGCGATGCGCTGGTAGGCATCGGGCTCCAAGTAGAAAAAGGACAGGTCCTCGAGCTCCCACTTGATTGAACTCATGCCCAGGCGGTCGGCCAAAGGCGCGTACACGTCCATGGTCTCGCGTGCCTTAAACAGGCGGCGGTCCTCGCGCAGAGCGGCAAGCGTGCGCATGTTATGCAGGCGGTCGGCGAGCTTGACGATGATGACGCGGATGTCCTTGGACATGGCGAGGAACATCTTGCGCAGCGTAAGCGCCTGCTTCTCGTCCATGCTGTCGACTTCAATGTTGGTGAGCTTGGTCACGCCGTCGACGAGCCCTGCCACGGTTTCGCCAAACAGACCCGAAACATCGGCAAGCGAGGTCTCGGTGTCCTCGACGGTATCGTGCAGCAACGCGGCGCACACCACATCGCAGTCCATCTTGAGGTCAGCCAGAATGATAGCTACCTCGACGGGATGGTTAATGTACATCTCACCCGAGCGCCGCTTTTGGTTGCAGTGCTTCTCGGCAGCAAAGCAGTAGGCCTGCTCCACATTGGAGAAGTCGTCCTCGTTCATATATTTGAGGCACAGACGCTCCAGCTTGTCGTAGCTGTCCGCCATAATCTCGGGCGGCAGCTCATCGGCATGCTTATAGTGCTCCATCTCCGAAAACGGCTGGAGGGTGGAATCATGGGCGGTACGGGCTGCGGCGTCCATCGAGGTCCCCTTCCCCTAGGCCCGCGGTACGATCGGGCGGTTAACTTTGGCTAGCATATCAGAAGCGCACGAATCGAGTGCCCAGCTCCGAAAAGCCGTGAACTCCATGCGCGAGCGCAAGCCCTCCAAATAGCGAATTGACCTGCTTAATTGCACGCGACCGGGGTTTTCCGCCATCGCGATGCGACGCGTATCGTCAAACCCCGAAACGCGGCAGAAACCGAGTTCTTCGAAGATTCCCAGGCCGCTTTCCACCGAGCGCTCGTCGACCGGCGTGCGGGCATCGATGGCAAGACACATCTGCGCAATGTCGATATCGCTCGCGCAGAATGAATCGTCCCCCGTCTTGCCACGGTTGGAGCGCCACATGGTCTGCAGCGCTCGATAGAGAGTGACAAGCTCATCGCGCTCGGGCGCGTAACAATCGAGCAGGCGCTCATTAATACGAGCGTCACGCGACGAATAGAGCAGGTGAATCACGGCGGGCTGTCCATCGCGGCCGGCACGGCCACTCATCTGGTTAAACTCAATCGCACCAAACGGCATGTGGTAGAGCACGACATGACGGATATCGGGCAGGTTGACGCCCTCACCGAAGGCAGAGGTCGAAACGATGCAACTGAGGCTTCCGTCGCGAAACGCTTCCTCGACACGGCGGCGATCGGAGCGCGCAAGCCCGGCGTTATAGAACGCAATATGGGTCGCGCAGTCGGGCACGCGTTTGCGCAACGTCTTGGCAAGCGCCACGGACTGGTCGCGCGAGTTGACGTAGATGACGGTCTTCTCCCCCGTCGCCACGATTGACACCAGGCGATTTTCGCGGCTCGCAAGGTCACGGGCGTCCTCGAGTTGCAGGTTCTCGCGAACGGTCTCGTCGACCACCGTCCTGGTAATCGGCAATACACGAGCAAGCTCCGCCACGACCGGGGCCGTCGCGGTAGCCGTTGCCGCCATGACAACGGGGTCGCCCAGGGCTTTGAGAATATCGGGCATGTCGAGGTAGGCGCTCCGGTCGCCGCCTTTGGCAAGACCGGCATGGTGTGCCTCATCGATAACGACAAAGCCAATACGTCCAGAACGTGCAAAGCGATCGCGATGGATAGACAGGAACTCCGGCGTCGTGAGAACGATGCCGGTGCGGCCCGAAGCCAGGCCGGCAAACACGTCATCGCGCGCTGCCTCCACGGTCTCGCCGGTCAACACGCCCACGCCAATGCCGAGCGCAGCCATCGTCGACGAGAGGTGATAAGCCTGGTCGGCAACGAGCGCGCGCAGCGGATAGACAAAGATGCTCGCCCGCCCACGAAGGACCGCCTCGCGCGCGGCGTGCACATGGAAGATGAGCGACTTGCCGCGCCCCGTCCCCATAACGGCCAAGACGCTCTGGTGGTCGGCGAGCGCGTCGAGTGCCTCGACCTGCGCGCGATGCGGCTGGTTCGAGCCGATAAAGCTATGGATAAGCGAGCGCGTGAGCTCGGTATAAGAAAGCTGGGCGAGCGTCTCACGTTTACGCGACTCCAGGCGCAGGCCAGAATCCGCTGGTTGCACGCCGCGGCGAAGCTCACATGCCGGATCGTCGATATTGGGCGCCGCGGTATCGCGCACCAAGACATCTTTAATCATGAGCTTGGGCTTCACACGTCCCTGCCAATGTTCGGCCACGGCCTCGAACACCAAGTCGACGGCACTGTCGCAATTGATGAGTTTATCGATCTGCGGCACGCGGAACATGATGGCCGGCACGCTCGCGGCGCCATCGGTCGCCACAAAGCGCATGTGCTCGCCGGTTTTGCCCACCACGGCGCGATCGCACATCGTCACGCCCTCGGCGGCCAGAAGCGGCACCTTATTGCCCTGGCCAAACGGCTCAAGACGGGAAATCTGCTCGATGGTCTCGATATTCAGCTCGGAGAGGTCAACGGTGGCGGCAACCTCGTCAGTGTCCTCAAAGTCATCGGCAGGAAGCTCCGATAGCACGGCCGAAAGGCGACGGCGGAACTCATCGAGCTTGGATGCCTCGATGGTCACGCCCACCGCACCGGCATGCCCGCCGCGACGAATCAGCAGGTCGGAGCAGCGTTCTACGGCGTCGAACAGGTTGACTTTGCCCACCGAGCGACCCGAACCGCGAGCGATACCGTCCTCGATCGAGAACAGCAGCGCCGGCACGTGATAACGGTTGGTCAGGCGGCTCGCCACGATGCCCTTGACGCCCTCGTGCCAACCTTCGCCGCCCACGACAATCGCGCGCCCGCCGTCATAAGTCTCCTCGACCTTCGCCATGGCATCGCGCGTAAGCTCGGCCTCGATCTCGCGGCGTTGGCGATTGATTTCCTCGAGCTCGGCGGCAAGCGCGCTCGCTTCGATGGGGTCGCGGGCAAGCAGCAGGTCGAGCGCCAGCTTGGGATCAGCCATGCGGCCGGCAGCATTCAGACGAGGGATGAGCGAAAACGACAGGCCGTCGGCCGTAATGGTAGAAAGGTCGGCCTTGGCAAGTGCGGCAAGCGCGATATAACCGGGGCGGGCCGTCACGCGCATCTGCTGGATGCCCTCGGCGACCAGTGCGCGATTCTCGGGCGTGAGCGGCATCATGTCGGACACGGTGCCCAGCGCCGCGACCTCTATCAGCGAACGCCAATACGACGGCTTGCCCAAACGCTCGCCCAGGACCTGTACCAGCTTAAGCGCCACACCGGCACCGGCAAGCTCGCGCGAGGGGCCCTCGTCCTCGAGCTTGGGGTCGGTCAGGGGCACGCCCTGCGGCACCTGGTCGGACGGCTCGTGATGGTCCGTGACCACCAAATCAATCCCCAGGCTCTCCAGGTAGGAGACCTCTTCCTTGGCAGCAATACCGTTATCGACGGTCACAATCAGGTTGGGTTGAGCAAGCTCGTTGACGCGGTCGAGCGCCGCACGCGACAGGCCGTAGCCCTCGTCAAAGCGGTGCGGAATAAACGGCGTGACGTTGGCGCCAAACGAACGTAGCGCCTCGGTCAACAGACAAGTCGACGTAATGCCGTCGACGTCAAAATCGCCAAAGACGGCGATACGCTCGTGGTTGCGAATAGCACGCTCAACGCGGTCGGCGACGACCGCCATGCCCGGAATAACAAGCGGGTCCGCCCAGTCGCGATCGAGCGAAGGCGTCAAAAACAGCTGGCCTTCCTCGATGGATGTAATGCCGTGCGCAACCATAATGCGCGCCACCAGCCCGGGTATGCCCAGACCAGCCGAAAGCTCCTTTTCGAGCTCGGGATTTTGCTGAGCGACCGCCCAGCGATGCGTCGTCTTAAGCGATGACATAGGCGCCCACCCCCGATAGGGGCAGGTCGCCGCGATACCTCTCACGGTTCATAGCGATGAGTCCTCTGTGTATGCCCGCTTCGGCAGGCAGATCTGTTGAACGGATTTATTATACCGTGCGGCACGGACGCAGAGCCTCGCGGCACGCCCTGGTTTCGGTAAACGAGGCCGGTAATAGCCTCGAAATAATCGAGCGTTTCTGACGCACGGACGCATGCGAGCGTCTAGCATATCCATTCAAACGAGTTCGCGGATAAAGGGAGTCACGGGGCATATGAAGCAATGGGTTGGACTGGGAAAGTTCCTCGCGGGGCATATGCAGGTCATCGTTCCGATTTGCGTAACGCTCGGCGTGCTCTTTCCCCAGCAGATCGGCGTACTCAAGCCCATCGTTCCCGCCCTCTTCGCCTTTATGACGTTCCAAGGTGCGCTCAGCAACACCTTCCACCAGGTCGCTGAGGTGTTCCGCCGTCCCCTGCACCTGATTTTGGCGCTGCTCGTCTCGGCGGTGCTTATTCCCATAGCAGCCTATGCCATGGGATCGCTGTTCTTTGGCTCCAATCCCAACCTTGTCTGCGGCATCGTGCTCGAGTACAGCGTACCCGTGGCGGTCACTGCCTTTATGTGGATTAGCATGTTCGGCGGCAACGGCCCGCTCGCGCTCACCATCATCCTGACGTCCTCGGTTATCTCGCCTGTGACGATTCCGCTCACGCTGAAGCTCTTGCTGGGTGCCACCGTCTCGATCGATGTGCCGAGCATGATGCAGGACATGGCCTTTATGATCGCCATCCCCGCCGTGCTCGGCATCGTGATCAACGAGCTCACACGTGGATGGGGACACGAGAAGCTCTCCCCCGCGCTCTCGCCCGCCTGCAAGTTCATGATGATGGGCGTTATCGCCTCCAACTCCACCACCATGAGCGAGTACGTGCTGCACATGAACGCGGTGCGTCTGGAAGTCGCCCTCTTTATTTTGACCTTCGCCATCAGCGGCTTTGTCGTCGGCATTCTGGTCGCCCGCGCACTGCATCTGCCATATAGCGAGACGACTACCATGTGCTTTACCTGCGGCATGCGTAACATCTCTTCGGGCGCCGTCATCGCCACGCAGTACTTTCCGGGCGAAGTCGTGTTTCCCGTCATGTGCGGAACGCTGTTTCAGCAGGTACTCGCCTCGCTTATCGGGCATCTCTTTGAGCGTCTAACCGGCGAGGAGCGCGCCGCCCAGCGCAAGCGCGTCGAGGCCGGCCGCGACGCCATGGCACGCTAGACTGTCCGCATTACGTGGGCGTTAGTCCTGCTATTCGAGCGTTTCCAGATGCGCACGCAGGCGCTCAGCATCGATATCGAGCGTTGTCTCGGCATTGACCTGGGCCAAACGATAGCCGACAAAGTAGGACGAAACCACCCAACGCGGCAGCGCCTTGGCAATGGTCCGACCGCCCAGGTGATAGAAGAACAAGTTGTACGACTCTGCGCGGCCACCGTGGTGCTCGTTCAGGATATAGCGCAGAGCTACCTGGATCGCATCGGCGAAGAGATCCGTCTCGGCTTGATCTCTTGTGTCATCGCTAGCGGCGATTCCTTGCGGGGCTGAAACGTTGATCTCAAAGAACCCCATGATCGGTTCGGTTGAGATGTTGACCGAGATTCTCCCCTGTTGCCAGACATTGATGCCTTCGAAGTTGGCGGGGGCTAGTGCCGCATAGCCGTCTTCCTGCTCAAAACCCACAATCTGCATGTGCGGATGAACGAGACTACCGCCCGAGAGCGGGCCCTTGTTCTTGTACATGAGCACGCTTCGATACTGCCGTGAATCGATCATCTGCTGCCAGCAATCCAGGGCAAACCTCATCACATGGTGGAGTTCATCTGGCTCATAGGTCACCAGGTCGGCATCGTGATCGGCTGACTCGATCAGCACGGTTTGACGGGTGGCGCGCAGGGTTTTGAACTTATTCTCGAGCCAGATGCAGTCGCCGTCGCGCCGGATGATATTGGCGAGTCCCTCGGTATCGCAAAAGGGGCACGCGGTGCCAGGGCGCCGGTTGTCGTCGGGCTTGCCGCTCGCCTGCTGAACGTCAAATACCAGCGCCACGGGTTACGCCTCCAGCGGCACGATCTTGGTGCCATGGAGCTCGGAGACGCCCAATGCCGCCGCCACGGTATCGCGGTTGGCCGTGGAAATGCCGCCGCCGGGAAGGATGGTCAGGCGGTCGCCCGCATACTCGACAAGACGCGATAGGTGCTCCAGATTGTCCTCGATCGGCGTTCCGGCAGCACCACCATGCGTCAGGATACGCGTGATGCCGCAGTCGGCGAGTGTGTCGACGGCATCGAGCTGAGCCTCGGGCGAGAGCTGGTCAAACGCCATGTGGAAGGTAATATCGATGGACCCGCGCTTGCACTCCTCGGTCGCGCAGCCCGCGGCCATCACGAGGGCGCCAAGTGTAAGTTCATCGAGCGCCCATCCGCCGGCACAAGGCTTGCAGCAGCCAAAGACCAAGCCGTCGGCGCCGGCGCTCACGGCAAGACCCAAGTCCATCTCCATCATGCGCAGTTCGTCCTGGTTGTAGTGAAAGTCGCCGCCACGCGGACGGATCATGCACATCACCCGCGCATCGTGCTCGTGGGCATAATTGACCGTAGCGCTGATAACGCCGGCTGAAGGCGTGGTGCCACCGACGGCAAGGTTGTCGCACAGCTCGATGCGCTTTGCACCGGCATCGATGGCCGCCGGCACCCGCTCAAAGTTCTCGGCACAAAACTCGTACAGCATAGATAGACCCCCAGATGGCAAACGTTTTCCGATGGGCATTGTCGCACGCCCCCATGAAGTTGCGGTGGAATAGGGACTGTTTTGGCCTCTGAGGCTCCCATTTAGTTCCTATTCCACCGCAACTTAAAGGGGGTAGTCGTTGGCATCTGCCACAACGCCGATGTTTTGGCAACGACAGCGAAAGCCCGCCAGAGCGAGCAAGGTGCCTTGAAACAAGGCGGCATTGACCTTCTGGTCATGCCGCCGAAGTTGAAAGGCAGATTGCCGCTCTGGCGGGCTTGCAGCGTCGGTTGGTTACGGCGTTTGGCAAAACGCCGTAACTATCTAGCCGCCCAGGTAGGCTTTACGCACGTTGTCGTCGTGGAGCAGTTCTTGGCCGGTGCCGGTCATGGTGATCTTGCCGGTCTCGAGCACGTAGCCGCGTGTGGCGATGGAAAGCGCCATCTGTGCGTTTTGCTCGACCAGGAGCACCGTGGTGCCGGCCTTGTGCAGGTCCTCGACAATTTGGAAGATCTGTTCGATCAGAATCGGCGCCAGACCCATGGAGGGTTCGTCGAGCATGAGCAGCTTAGGGTTACTCATAAGAGCGCGGCCCATAACGAGCATCTGCTGCTCGCCGCCCGAAAGGGTACCGGCGACCTGGCGACGGCGTTCCTTCAGGCGCGGGAACTGCTCGTAAACGCGCTCAAGGCCCGGAGCCACCGTGGACTTGGGCTGCGTATAGGCACCCATTTCCAGGTTCTCCTCGACCGTCATCTGCAAAAACGCGCGACGGCCCTCGGGCACCTGGGCCAGGCCCTTGCCCACCAGCTTGTCCGCAGGCGTATGGGTAATGTCCTCGCCCATAAACTTGATGGAGCCGGTCTTGGAACGCAGCAGGCCCGAGACGGTCTTAAGCGTCGTGGACTTGCCGGCGCCGTTGGCACCGATCAGAGCCACGATCTCGCCCTCGTTGACGTTAAAGGAGATGTCCTTGATGGCGTGGATAGCGCCGTACCAGACGTTGATGTTGTAGACGGAAAGCATCGGCTCTGCCATTTAGTTCTCCCCCTTATCCTGCTTGCCCAGATACGCCTCGATAACGGCATCGTTATTCTGGATTTCCTCGGCCGTGCCCTTGGCGATGACCTTGCCAAAGTTGAGCACGCAGATGCCCTCGCAGATGTTCATAACGAGCGACATATCATGCTCGATAAGCATGATGGCGATGCCGAAGGTGTCGCGAATCTTGACGATGTTCGCCATGAGTTCTGCGGTCTCGGACGGGTTCATTCCGGCGGCAGGCTCGTCGAGCAGCAGTAGCTTGGGGTTGGTGGCAAGCGCGCGGACGATTTCCAGACGACGCTGGGCGCCGTAAGGCAGCGATCCGGCCTGCTCATTTGCCAGGTGCTCCATGTCAAAAATGGACAGCAGCTCCATGGCGCGCTCGTGGGCGGCCTTCTCGTGCTTCCAATACGTCGGCAGGCGCAGAACGCCCTCAAAGCCGGAGTAGCGCTCCTGGTTGTGCAGGCCGACCTTAACGTTGTCCTCCACCGTCATGGTGTTGAACAGGCGAATGTTCTGGAACGTACGGGCAATACCCATGCGGTTGACCTGGTAGACCGACTTGCCCGAGGTGTCCTCACCGTCGAGCAGGATGGTGCCGTGCGTGGGCTGGTACACCTTGGTGAGCAGGTTGAAGACCGTGGTCTTGCCAGCGCCGTTGGGGCCGATGAGACCGGCGATCTCGGTCTTGCCGATGGTCAGGCTAAAGTCGTCTACTGCCTTAAGGCCGCCAAACTCAATGCCCAAGTGGATGCACTCGAGCGCCGGGCGCTGACCCAGGTCGCGGTCGGGAACGATAGCGCCAGAAGGATACGGGACCATCTTGCCCTTGTTGAACTCAAACTTACTGGGCATCGGCTGCCACCTCCTTCTTGGAAGCAAAGCGGTCCTTAATGCGTGCGAAGAATGCCTTGAGCTGTGGGTTGTTAGTAAAGACCATGACCAGGATCAACACGATGGCGTAGATGAGCATGCGGTAGTCCGAGAACTGACGGAGCAACTCGGGGAGCACCGTGAGCAGCGCCGCGGCGATAACGGAACCGCGCATGTTGCCCAGGCCGCCCAGAACCACGAACACCAGAATGAGGATCGACGTGTTGAAGTCGAACTTAGTAGCGGAAAGCTGCGAGAAGTTACCGCCGAACAAAGCTCCGGCAGCACCGGCGAGGGCGGCGGAAACCACGAAGGCGATCATGCGGTACTGGGTGACGGAGATGCCCACGGACTCGGCAGCGATCTTGTTATCGCGCACGGCAATAATGGCACGGCCGGTACGGCTGCGAACCAGGTTGAGTACAATCACGAGCGCGACCATAACCAGGATGGCACCGGCGAGGAAGGTCGAGTACGTCGGCACGCCCGAGGCACCCTGGGCGCCCTTGATGATGGCGGTGCCGTCCTCGAGCAGGTGCAGGTCGTCGATCGTAGAGTTGCCCGTGATGTTAAAGATCACGTGCAGGCCGCGGGAGTCGACACCCACAATGAGGCAGGTGACGATCTCTTTGATGATCTCGCCAAAGGCCAGCGTCACGATAGCCAGGTAATCGCCGCTCAGACGAAGGACCGGGATGCCAATCAAGAAGCCCAGAATGGCGGCAGCGATGGCGCCGACCACGATACTGATGATAAGGCGCACCGGATCGGAGGGAACGGCGCTCTCCAGCGCGACGGCGGTGACGATGCCCGTATAGGCGCCGACGCTCATAAAGCCCGCGTGGCCCAGCGACAAGTCGCCCGCGATACCGACGACGAGGTTGAGGGAAATGGCCATGACGATATAGGCCGTAATGGGGACCAGCTGACCGGCGATCATGCGCGGAATCATGTGGTTAGACTGCATAAAGAACACGATGGCGAACGCCACAAGGCACATGGCGTACGTAACAAAGTCGTGACGCGTCTGCTTGTCTTTAAGAAACTTCATAACGCTCACCTACACCTTCTCGGGGACGTACTTGCCCAAGAGGCCGGCAGGCTTGACGAGCAGGACAATGATCAGAACACCAAAGACGATGGAGTTGGCAAGGCTCGTGGAAATATAGGCCTGCGCCATCGCTTCGATGATGCCGATGAGAATGCCACCGACAAAGGCGCCGGGGATGGAGCCGATACCGCCGAAGACGGCGGCGTCGAAGGCCTTGATGCCAGGCATGGCACCCGTCGTGGGCTGCAGCACCGGCGAGTAGGAGCACAGCAGCACGCCGGCGATGGCAGCAAGGGCAGAGCCGATGGCAAACGTCATCGAGATGGTACGGTTGACGTTGATGCCCATGAGCTGAGCGGCAGCCTTGTCCTCGGACACGGCGCGCATGGCTTTACCCATCTTGGTCTTACCTGTAAAGAACATCAGGCCGGCCATGATAACCAGGCAGGCGACGATGGTGACGAGCGAGACGGCGCTTACATTGAACTTGGCCAAGAACTCCGGCACCTGGAAGGTGACGAGCGAAGTGAAGTTCTTGGGCGTGGCGCCCCACAGAAGCTGTGCGGCGTTCTGCAGGAAGTAAGACACGCCGATGGCCGTGATCAGAACGGCCAGCGGGCCCGCCTGACGCAGCGGCTTGTATGCCAGGCCCTCGATGAGAACACCGAGAACGGTACAGACCACACAAGAGAGAATTACAGATGCCCAGCCCGGGAGGCCGAGATACGACGTGGCACAGAACGAGACATAGGCACCGACCATGATGACGTCGCCGTGAGCGAAGTTCAGCATCTTGGCGATGCCATAGACCATGGTGTAGCCCAACGCGATGATGGCGTAGACGCTGCCCATGGACAGGCCGTTGACCAGGTATTGGATAAAGACCGTCATGTTCCACATCCCCCTTTCGAATAGGTTTCCAGTTAATGTATGAAACAGGGACGTTACACTGTCCCTAGATACCAAGCAAGCAGGGAAGGCCAAAACCTCCCCTGCTTGGGATCAAAACCGCTCTATGTAAGGCGGTCTATTAGGCCTGTACGTACTTGCCATCGGTGATGACGTACGCCGTGGGGTCCTTCTGGACCTGGCCCTTATCGTTCCAGGTGAGCTTGCCGGTCAGACCGTCAACGGTAATCTTGAGCATAGCCTTGGGCAGCTTCTCGGCGACCTCGGTCGGGTCGGCGTCGACACCAAGACCGGCCTCCTTGAGGGCCTCGGCCACCGCGTGCACGCCGTCGTAGGCGTCGGCGGCAAACTGGTCGGGAGTATCGCCGTACTTATCCTTGTAAGCGTTGACGAAGTCGGCGTTCTTCTCGTCGTCGGCGGAGAACGGGGTCATGAGCAGCAGACCCTCGGCAAGAGAGGTGTCGAAGCCCTCAACGCCCAGGATGCCGTCCATGCCGTCGCAGCCCATCATCTTGACGTTGTAGCCCATGTCCTTGGCATTCTTGAGCAGGACGGACGCCGGCGTGTAGTAGATCGGCGCAAAGATCATGGTGGCGCCGGCCTGCTTGGCCTTGGTCAGCTGGTTGGTAAAGCTCGTGGCGGAGTCGTCCTTAAAGGTCTCCTCGTCAACAACCTCGAGCTTGGACTCAGCGGCCTGGGCCTTAAAGGAATCTGCGATACCCGAAGAATAGGCGTCGCCGGAGTTATAGAACAGCACGAACTTCTCGTCCGCATACTTCTGCGCCAGGAACTTGGCAGCGTTGACACCCTGGTTGGGGTCGGTGAAGCAAACCTGGAAGACGCAATCCTTGCCGTCGGTGACGTCCTCGGAGGATGCGGACGGGGTGATCATGAACGTCTTGGGGTCGTTACCGCACTCGGCGGCAACGGCAACCGACGCACCCGTGGTGGTCGGACCGACGAGGGCCTGCATGCCCCAGTCGAGCAGAGTGTTGAAGGCGTTGACGGCCTTCTCGCCATCGGCCTGGTCGTCCTCGGCCTTGCTGGCAAGCGGCAGCTCCTTGGTCGAGAAATCCTTGCAGCCAAGCTCGACGCCCTGGGTAACGGACTTGCCGTAGGACGCGTTGGCGCCGGTCAGCGGGCCGATGGTGCCGATCTTAAACGAAGCGTCGCCCGAAGCGGAACCACTGTCGCCGCCGTTGGAGGAGCAGCCAGCTAGAATGGACATCGCCCCCAGACCTGCTGCGCTCGCGATAACGCTCCTGCGATTCATAACAGGGTTCAATGACTTACCGGTGAGGCTCGACATGCGGCTCTCCTCTCAAATCTCGTCGGGTTTCGGTTGCCCGACAGGCCATCCTTCGCCGTGTTCGGCGTTCGCAAAATAGTAGACGCTTTAGTTGAGAAAAGTGGCGATTATTTCAACTTTTCTTTTGTTTTGTCCATTTTTCCATATTCATGCGTATTTCTGTCGGTTTATGCAGTTTAGCCACTTTATTGCGTGAAAGTAATGTTTCCATTCTGTTACATGCGTCCCTGCCCTGATTAAAACGGCCTCACCGCTCGCGTTTTGTGCGCACCTAGGCGGCGATGTACTTGCCGTCCTGAATCACATAGGCTGTAGGTCGTATGTAGTGAGCATGTTTCCAATGTTTCCGCAGCGTTTCGGGGGTGCCGTTTGTGCGACTCCTGTTGCCTGGCGAGCATACGCCCTCGGTTCACGCTAGAATGCACTCAACCTTTAAGCGGTTAATCCATCCATGAGATGCACGAAGGAGCTATCTATGAGCGAACCCCTGCGCACCGTGAACGTCGGTCTGATCGGTCTGGGAACCGTCGGCGGCGGCGTGGCCCGTCTGATCAAGAGCCACCACGATGAGTACCTGGCAGCCTACGGCATCGACCTTAAGCTGACCCGCGCCTGCGCGCTTGCCTGGGAGCAGGCCGAGGCGGCAGGCATTGAGCGCGAGGCCTTTACGAGTGACTGGCACGACGTCGTCACCGACCCCGCCGTCGACATCGTCGTCGAGCTGATCGGCGGCGAGCATCCCGCAACCGAGATCTTCACCACTGCCTTTGAGCACGGCAAGCACGTCGTCTCTGCCAACAAGGCCCTGCTGGGCCGTCATGTCGAGACGCTCGCCGAGAAGGCGCGCGCGTGCGGCGTGCAGATTAAGTGCGAGGCCAGCTGCGGCGGTGGCATCCCCATCGTGAGCACGCTCGAGCACGACCTGGTGGGCAACAAGATCCTGACCATCGCCGGCATTCTCAACGGCACCACCAACTACATCCTGTCGCGCATGGACGCCGAGGGCGCCGATTACGCCGACGTGCTCGCCGACGCCCAGGCCAAGGGCTACGCCGAGGCCGACCCGTCCGCCGACGTCGACGGCTTCGACGCCGCCAGCAAGACGGCCATCCTCGCCTCCATCGGCTTTGGCACCCGCGTGACCACCGATGATGTGTACCAGCAGGGTATCCGTACCATCGGAGCCGAGGACATCGCCCAGGCCCGCGAACTCGGCTACACCATTAAGCTGCTCGGCATCGCCCGCAACACCGACGCCGGCGTCGACGTCCGCGTGCATCCCACGCTGATCCCCGCCGACCACATGCTTGCCAAGGTCAACGGCGCCATGAACGCTGTCTACGTGGTAGGCGACGCCGTGGGCGAGACCATGTTCTACGGTGCCGGCGCAGGCTCCTTCCCCACCGCGAGCGCCGTCGTTGGCGATATCCTATCGCTCTCCGAGCAGATCAGCCGCGGCGTGGCTCCGCTGCCCGAAATTGAGCCCTATGGCCACAACCTCGCCTTTAAGCCCATGGACGAGCTCCAGACCAAGTACTATGTGCGCCTGAAGGTCGCCGACCGCGTGGGTGCCCTGTCCGAGACGGTCGACATCTTTGCCAAGCACAACATCTCGATCTCGCTCATCAACCAGGTCGAGGACGGCAAGTCGGGCGTCAGCGATGCCTGCTCGGTCATCTTCCTGACGCACCGCGCGCTCGAGAAGGACGTCCAGGCTGCCGCCGCCGAGCTTGCCAGCGTCGACTGCGTGGCCGAGGTCGCCAACGTCCTGCGCATCGAGGACGTCGAGGCCTGGACCGAAGGCGTCATGGCCAACTAGCCCAACACCCGCTTATCAATACGCACCTCGGGGGCTCCCGTCCTATGTGGGACGGGAGCCCTTTTCTATCCGGCTTCCAAGCACAGCGGCAAAGCGGCATTTGCACGAGCCGTTCATCGGTAGCGCGGGTTACCGTTCACCGATATGCGAACGCAGCCGATTCCGGCTCCCGTTACGCTGTGCTGCGTATGTCCGCCCAAAACGAGAGGAAAGCCCATGCTGCTCGAGGGTAAGAAAGCAATCATCACCGGAGGCACACGCGGAATCGGCTATGCGATCGCCTGCCGCTTTATCGAGGAAGGCGCCGCCGTCACCGTCTTTGGCTCGCGCCAGGAGACTGCCGACGCGGCCGTTGAGAAGCTGACAGCCGCCTATCCCGACGCCAAGGTCTGGGGTCGTTCCTGCGATCTCACCTCGCTCGAAGCCGTAACCGAGGCGTTTACCCAGGCTGCCACCGATATGGGCGGCTTGGATACAGTCGTCAACAATGCCGGCATCTCCCAGCGCTCGCCCCTTTTGGATTATACGGCCGAGGAGTTCGCAAAGGTCATGGATCTCAATGTCGTCGCCGTCTTTAACGGTCACCAGGCGGCCGCCAAGATCATGACCGAGGCCGGCCACGGCGGCACCATCACTACCACGAGCTCGATGGTCGCCAAGTACGGCCAGCCCTCCGGCGTCGGTTACCCCACGTCCAAGTTTGCCGTCAACGGCATGGTCCAGTCGCTCTCGCGCGAGCTCGCCCCCATGGGCATCCGCGTCAACGCCGTTGCCCCTGGCGTGACTAAGACCGACACGGTCGCCAACCTACCCGAAGAGGTCATCAAGCCCATCGTCGCCACTATTCCGCTCGGCCGCATGGGCGAGCCCGAGGATGTCGCCAACGCCTTCGTTTTCCTAGCGAGCGACATGGCCTCCTATGTCACGGGCGCCGTGCTCCCCGTCGACGGAGCCGCCCGCTCCTAAAGGTCGCAAGCCACGACTTCGAACCTCAACGAGGCCCAACGCAAAAGGCGCGCTGCCTGCATCAACCGCAGGCAGCGCGCCTTCTATTATTTGGACGGAACCCGTATCCCGGCATTCCTTACTACTTACCGTCGTCGTCCTGGGCTTCATCGCGCGCGTAGAGCTCCAGCATGCGGCGGCGGTATTCGTGCACGGCGAGCTTGGCGCGCTCCAGGCGGCGGCGCTCACGCGGAGTCAGCTTGGACGGGTCGATCTCGTCGCCATAGGTCTTCTCGGCCAGCAAATGAGCGGCGTCCACGATACGGGCATCGATGTGCCCGCTTGCCGCCTCGGTCGAGAGGCGGTCGGCAATGGAATCAAGGGTAGGTATGCCGTCGAGCGAACGCCCATGTCCATGCGAGGTCAGCAGCTCGTGCTCGCGTGCGAGCAGGCTCGCCAAATCGTGATGGGCGCGCAAGATGTCAAGCGCATCGGATGGATGCTCGGCAACCTCTGCCACGGCGGCGACCGGTGCGGCGTCGACCACGCGGTAGAAGAGCTGCGCGAGCAGCGGCATCAAGAACACCGTGATGGCACCGGCGGCAACCATAACCGACGCAATATCTTGCGACAGCGCGCCCGCGTTGACGGCAACGCTCGTCACGGCAACGATGATCGGAAGCGCCGTGGTGCAGTACAGGGCCACGGTAATGCGGCCATACGCCGACACATCGCGCGTCGCAGGACAAATGCCCATAGAGACGAGGATGGGCACGGCACGAATAATCAGCAACGCCACGATAAAGCCCGTGAGCAAGCCCGGGCGCGACGCCACGGCCGTCAGGTCGATCTTTGCGCCCGATACGGTAAAGAACACCGGAATCAAAAAGCCGTAGGCCAGGCCGTCGAGCTTGGTCTCGAGCGTATGGTTGCCCTCGGGGATGATATAGCGCAGGACAAAGCCGGCGGCAAAAGAACCCAACACGATGTCGAGATCAAAGACGGCAGAGAACGCCACGAGCGTGACCAGGATGAGCACCGTCAGGCGCACGAAGGTCTGCGACGTGGTGTCGGCGCGTTCCTCGATAAACGCAAAGAAGCGGCTGCCGACGCGCTTGGAGCGGCTTGGGACCACGGCCAGCAACACGCAAACCACCGCAAACAAGCCAAGGATTACGAGCGTTTGGATGCCAGTGCGGGCAGACAGCAGCACCGACATGGCGAGCACGGGACCGAGCTCGCCCCAAGTGCCATACGCGAGAATCGAGTCGCCCACACGCGTGCCGGTGAGCGAGCGCTCGCGCATGATGGGCACGAGCGTGCCGAGCGCCGTAGAAGTGAGGGCAAGCGTCACGGCGATACCGTCGAAATGACTGACCGAGAACCACGGGGTAAAGCGCACGGCAAGCCAGGCGATACCAAACGTGACGACCCACGTCGCCAAGCCGTAGCGCCCCTCGACGCCCGTGATGCTCTTGGGTCGATCTCAAAGCCGGCAAGCAGGAACAAAAAGGCCAGGCCCAGCTCGGACACCAGCGAGACCTCAGCATCTACATGGATGACGCCGAGCATATGGGGTCCCAGTACCGCGCCGAGCACGAGCAAAAAGACCGTCTCGGGAACGGGTTTTCCGGGAATCGCCGAGGCGATAAAAGGACTCGCAAAGGCCACGAGTGCGATGATGGCGAGCGAAACGAATGCCATGTGATGCCTTTCTCTTGTTTGCGCTTCACTGTAGCACCCTCGCCGTCCTCAACGCGCCGAGAGCTGTCGTATCATAGTGAGGTTTACAAACATGTGGCTCAAGGCGACCGCAGGGCAGACCCCGCAAACCGACCGCTGCCGCATACCGTACCGTACGCCCAACCGATCAGGAAGGCAGGAACCAATGGTCTCTCGTATCTACGTGGAGAAGAAACCCGGGTTCGACGTCGAGGCTCAGCAGCTCAAGGGCGAGCTGACCGAAATTCTCGGCATCAAGGGCATCGAGGCCCTGAGGATTATCAACCGCTACGACGTCGAGGGCATCGACAAGGAGCTTTTCCGGTCCTGCGTGCCGACCGTCTTTAGCGAGCCCCAGGTCGATGTGACCTACGACGAGCTCCCCGCAAGCGATGGCGCCGTCTTTGCCGTCGAATTCCTGCCTGGCCAGTTTGACCAGCGCGCCGACTCCGCCAGCGAGTGCGTGCAGCTCATCAGCCAGGGCGAGCGCCCCGCCGTGCGCTCCGCCAAGGTCTATATGATCTCGGGCGCTCTGGACGAGGCCGCCATCGATGCCATCAAGCACTACGTGGTGAACCCCGTCGAGGCGCGCATCGCCTCGCTCGACCTGCCCGAGACGCTGTACATGGAGACCCCCGAGCCCCAGCCCGTCGAGGTGCTCGACGGTTTCCGCGAGCTCGACGAAGCCGGCCTTGCCGCCTTTATTTCCGAGCGCGGCCTTGCCATGGACGAGGCGGACATCGCCTTCTGCCAGCAGTACTTCCGCGATGAGGATCGCGACCCCACCATCACCGAGATCCGCGTGATCGACACCTACTGGTCTGATCACTGCCGCCACACCACCTTCGGCACCGTCCTGGACGACGTGACGATCGACGACGCCGTGGTGCAGCAGGCCTTCGACCGCTACATGGAGATGCGCCACGAACTCGGTCGCGACACCAAGCCCGTCTGCCTCATGGACATGGGCACCATCGGCGCCAAGTACCTCAAGAAGACCGGCGTCATGACCGATGTCGACGAGTCCGAGGAGATCAACGCCTGCACCGTCAAGGTGAAGGTCGATGTCGACGGCGAGGACCAGGACTGGCTGTTCCTCTTTAAGAACGAGACCCACAACCACCCGACCGAGATCGAGCCCTTCGGTGGTGCCGCCACCTGCGTGGGCGGTGCCATCCGCGACCCGCTGTCGGGCCGCAGCTACGTGTACCAGGCCATGCGTGTCACCGGCGCCGGCGACCCCACCGTCCCCGTGTCCGAGACGCTCGAGGGCAAGCTGCCGCAGCGTAAGCTCGTGACCACTGCTGCCGCCGGCTACTCCAGCTACGGCAACCAGATCGGCCTTGCCACCGGTCAGGTCAACGAACTCTATCACCCCGGCTACGTCGCCAAGCGTATGGAGGTCGGCGCCGTCGTGGGCGCCACCCCGGCAAACCACGTGCGTCGCGAGTGCCCCGCCCCCACCGACAAGATCATCCTGCTGGGCGGCCGCACTGGCCGTGATGGCATCGGTGGCGCTACCGGCTCTTCCAAGACCCAGAACACCGAGTCCATCGAGACCTCGGGTGCCGAGGTCCAGAAGGGCAACGCCCCGGTCGAGCGCAAGCTGCAGCGCCTGTTCCGCCGCGGCGACGCCTGCCGTCTGATCAAGCGCTGCAATGACTTTGGCGCTGGCGGCGTCTCGGTCGCCGTGGGCGAGCTTGCCGACGGCCTGTACGTGGACCTGGACACCGTGACCAAGAAGTACGACGGTCTTGACGGCACTGAGCTCGCCATCTCCGAGTCCCAGGAGCGCATGGCCTGCGCCGTCGCCGATGGTGACGTCGATGAGTTCATGGGCTACGCCGCCGAGGAGAACCTGGAGGCGACCGTCATCGCCGAGGTTACCGCCGAGCCGCGCATGCGCATGGCCTGGAACGGCGTCGCCATCGTCGACCTGTCCCGCGAGTTCCTCAACTCCAACGGTGCGCCCAAGCACCAGGTCGCCCACGTCTGCGCCCGTAGCGTGTGGCAGCCCAGCTGGGCCGGCACCACGCTTGCCGAGCGCATGACCTCGCTTGTCACCGACCTCAACGTCGCCTCCAACAAGGGCCTTTCCGAGCGCTTCGACTCCACCATCGGCGCCGCGACCGTGCTCATGCCCTTTGGCGGCAAGACGCAGCTCACTCCGAGCTCTGCCATGGTCGCCAAGTTCCCCGTGGACGGCGAGACCACCACGGCGAGCGCCATGGCATGGGGCTTCAACCCCTACCTGATGGAGGCCGACCAGTTTGCGGGCGCCTACCTGTCCGTAGTCGAGTCCATCGCCAAGCTCGTTGCCGCCGGCTTTGAGCACAAGCGCGCCTACCTCTCCTTCCAGGAGTACTTCGAGCGCCTGCGCACCGAGGCCGAGCGTTGGGGCAAGCCCATGGCAGCCGTCCTGGGTGCCCTTATGGCCCAGGTCGATCTGGGTGCCGGCGCCATCGGCGGCAAGGACTCCATGAGCGGCTCCTTTGAGGACGAGGCCGGCGAGCTCAACGTTCCGCCGACCCTGATCAGCTTCGCTGTGGCCGTGGGCCGCGCGGCGCGCGCTGTCTCCCCTGAGTTCAAGGGCCTCACGCACCGCGTCGTCCGCATCGCCCCCGCTACCTATGGCGAGGACTACCGTCCCGACGCCCAGCAGCTGCTCGCCGCGTTTGACGCCGTCGAGGCGCTCACCGCCAACGGCAACGCCCTGGCCATCTCCACGCCCGGCTACGGCTGCGGCGCCGAGAGCCTCTTTAAGATGTGCGTCGGTAACCAGATCGGTATCGAGCTTGCCGAGGATGTAGACGTGGAGAGCCTCTTCACCCCGCTCTACGGCAGCTTTATCGTCGAGCTCGCCGAGGATGCCGAGCTGCCCGAGGTCGCCGACGGCGTTGTCGTCGAGCCCCTGGGCACCACCGTCGAGGGCTATGTCATCGACACCGGCTCCGAGGTCATCGAGCTCTCCGAGCTTCAGGAGGCCTGGGAGAGCGGCATCGAGGGCGTCTTTGCCTACCGCAGCGCCGACGAGACCCCCGAGGTCGAGACCATCGACTTCCGCGCCAAGGACATCCACGTGTACGGCGGCGCCAAGATCGCCCGCCCGCGCGTGGTTATCCCCGTGTTCCCCGGCAACAACTGCGAGTACGATAGCGCCCGTGCCTTCCGCGCCGCCGGCGCCGAGGCCGACACCTTCGTGATCAACAACCTCACGCCCGAGGCCGTCGCCGAGAGCACCCACGAGCTTGCCCGCCG
>DXMG01000005.1:27559-65546 GCA_019414325.1 Collinsella sp.
CCCGCCGCATCCGCCAAAGCCAGATTGTCATGATCCCCGGCGGCTTCTCGGGCGGCGACGAGCCCGACGGCTCCGCCAAGTTCATCACGGCGTTCTTCCGCGCTCCCGAGGTCACCGAGGCAGTCCGCGACCTGCTCAAGGCCCGCGACGGCCTGATGCTGGGCATCTGCAACGGCTTCCAGGCCCTGATCAAGCTCGGCCTGGTACCCTACGGCGACATCGTCGACGCCACGCCCGATGCGCCCACGCTGACGTTCAACACCATCGGTCGCCATCAGAGCCGCCTGGTGCGCACCCGCATCTCGTCCAACCTGTCCCCGTGGCTGTCGCAGTGCAGCCTCGACGACCCCTACACCGTCGCCATCAGCCACGGCGAGGGCCGCTTTGTCGCCAACGACGAGGTGCTCGCCCAGCTGATCGCCAACGGCCAGGTCGCCACGCAGTACGTGGGCGAGGACGGCAAGCCCAGCATGGACCTTTCCGTCAACCCCAACGGCTCCGCACTCGCCATCGAGGGCATCACGAGCCCCGACGGCCGCGTCCTGGGCAAGATGGGCCATGCCGAGCGTCGCGGCGACAACCTGTACCGCAACGTGCCCGAGCATGTCCCCGGCGACAAGTTCATGCCGATCTTTGAGAGCGGCGTAGCCTACTTCGCCTAAGCCTTTCCCATCGGGTACAATCCCCTCGGGTAACAACACCCGCCACCGACACATCCGGTGGCGGGTTCTTTTTTGCTTCGCGCATGTAGGAAGGACATCATGGAAAGCCGCAAGCCGTATCTCGCCACCCTGCCCGGACTCATCCTGGGCTGTCTTGTTTGCTGTGCACTCTGGGGATCGGCCTTTCCCTGCATCAAGATCGGCTACGCACTCTTTGGGATCCCGGCGCACGATAGCGCCTCGCAGCTGCTCTTTGCAGGTCTACGCTTTACGCTTGCCGGCGCCCTGGTTATCGTTGGGATGAGTGCGGCCCAACGCCGCCCCCTCATTCCGCAGGCTCGCGACATCAAGCCCATCTTTGTCTTGTCGCTCTTCCAGACTATCGGGCAGTACTTCTTTTTCTATCTGGGCCTCTCGCGCGCCAGCGCCATGTCGAGCTCCATCATCGAGGCCAGCGCCAACTTCCTCGCAATCCTCTTTGCCGCCCTGGCGTTTCGCACCGAAAAGCTCGATGCGGCCAAGGTGCTCGGCTGTGCACTGGGCTTTGCCGGCGTCGCGCTCGTCAACCTTTCGGGCGCGGACGGCACCTTTGGCTTTACGCTCGACGGCGAGGGCTTTATCCTGGCCTCCACCGTCGCGGGTGCCCTGTCGACCTGCCTGATCGGCATCTTCTCGCGCGAGCACGACGGTGTCTTGCTTGCCGGGTGGCAGTTCTTGGTCGGCGGCCTGGTCCTCACCGCCATCGGGTTTTTGATGGGCGGCGCGCTCTCCCCCACCGCGATCATCCCCGCCATCGCGCTCATTATCTATATGGCACTCATCTCCGCCATCGCGTACTCGCTATGGTCGCGCCTGCTTGCCGTCAACCCCGTCAGCCGCGTCTCGGTCTTTGGGTTTATGAACCCCGTCTTTGGTGTGCTGTTGAGTGCGCTGCTGCTCGGCGAGGGCGCCGGCACGAGCCCCGTTACCGTTATAGTCGCCCTGCTGTTGGTCTGCGGCGGCATCATCATCGTCAACAGGCCTAAAAAGGCCTAGCGAACTGCCCTTATTTAGCAGAGGGGATTCACATACTTTAGTTTAATGGAATACATCGGAGAGCCGAGGGCCACCATGCACGCAAGCGTGCGCCCCTATTTCTAGCGTATCTGGACGCCAGCTTTCTTCTTCTCGTACTTTACGCGGTAGAGCTCCGCGTCGGCGGCGCGAAGCAAATCTTGCCAGGTATCGACACCATCACCGACCCGTGCATAGCCGATGGACATCCGCAACAGATACGGCACCTCGGCGCGTGCGAGTTCATCGTTGATTGCCGCGCACAGACGCATGATGTCCTGTTCCGCCGCTGCCTTTTGGAGCACCACGAACTCATCGCCGCCATAACGTGCGATAAAGCCACCAGCCGGCGAACAGGCATCCTTGAGCGCCGTCGCAACAACCTGAAGAGCGTGGTCGCCCTCCACATACCCATAGAGATCGTTAATCTGCTTAAAGCCGTCGGCGTCCATCATAAGCAGATATACATCTTCGGCCTGATCCACATTTGAGAAGAGCGACAGCATATAGGTCTCAAAACGGTTGCGATTGTTAAGTCCAGTCAACGGGTCGGTCGAGATGAGCTGCTCCTGGTAGATGATGTAGAGCAGCAACATGCTAATCATTATGCCGACACAAAGGCCGGGCACCGAGTATACGACCTGAAAGGTACCGCCCACCAGGGCCGGAATGGCGAAAAATGCCAAGGTTCGATAGATGGCCTTCGTCTGCAGGCTCTCGACCCTGCGAGATTGCACAAATGCATGCAGGGACGTATGTATAACGTAACAGTAGCTGACGATGGGCTGGATCATATAGGCAAAGCCGCGACGATACACGCCCTGCGAATCGATATAGAACAGGGCTTGCGTCCAGTAACTGGTAAACGCCAGCACGACCACCAGAGCCGTAGGCAACGCTACAAGCACCACCCTATAGCGCGAGGTCAAAAGGCGAGAACCCTGCACCGTCTCGGAATAGATAAACCAAATGAGACACGCGATAGCAAAGAGCGAAAACGAAACCGCGTTGGAAATCCAGTTGGCAGCAATGCCCAACGTGCCGTCCACACCGTCCGAAAGCGTCCAGATCATATCGAATAATATGTACGCAGCAGACGTGTAGCCCAGCATGCTAAACAAAAGCTGCTGGGTGCTCGAGAACAGGGAGCGACGGCTTCGTACGGCAAGCCCGATAAGAACAATCATGCATAGCACGAATATCTCAATCTTGAGTGCCTTAACCACTAGCGCCATCCCTTCAATATCCAAGTGGTCAGAATCGCCCAATTCGAATCAGGGCAATAAACACCCCTTTACTCCGCAGGGGTAAAGGGGATAATAGCAGAGCGCCCGAACATCACTGCAAAACAGTTTCTGTTCGGGCGCCCATACGGCGCGAATTGCACACGCCGGCATCATTGATGGGTATCGATTGCTACTCGCCATCGATGTCAGTCGCGACAGCCTCCTCGATGGCCTCGACACCGACAGGCGGCAGATCCTCCTTGCCTTGGCAGAACTTCTTGTCGACCCAGCCAGTCAGAATCGGAGCCATGATCGCCGTGATGATAACGGCGGTGGCGATCTGAGCGTACGCGGTGGGCGCAAGCTCGGCGTAGCGCGGTGCGACCTCGGCGAGGGCAACCGGTGTGGTCATAGCCGTGCCGGCAATGGTGGAGCAAGCCACAGCGGCCTTGCCATTGCCGCCGCACAGACGCTCAAACGCAAAGGTGATGGGACCGACGACAAACAGCGTGACAAGGCCCAGCAAGATGCCGGAAATACCGCCGGTGATAAAGCTCGATAGGCTCATGGACGCACCGAGCTGAAAACCGATGACAGCGATCGCGGGATTGGCGCCGGGGACCAGCAGGTTCTTGATAAACGGGAACAGGTTGCCCAGAACCATGCCAATAACGAGTGGCAAGATGGAGCCGATAATGGTGCCAATGGGAATGTTGGCGAGGCCGGAAACACCGAGGATGATCATCGTGACGGCAGGGCCGGCCGTAAAGAACAGGATACCGACGGCGCCCTGCTCGGACTCATCGCCAAACTCGCCCATGATGCCCGTATAGAGCGCCATGTTGCAAAACGTGATGCCGCCGATGATAGACACGGAACTCAGACCCAGGAAGTTGTCGTTAAAGAAATATGCCACGCCCAGGCCGAGAGCCGCTGCGACGACCAGCTTGGGGATCAGCACGACGATGCCGGTCTTGATGGCACCCGGCGTGGACTTAAAGCTGATGCCGGCGCCCACAAACAGCAGGATCGCGGCGACGATGGTATTGGAGCCACCGCGGCAGGCAGCCGTAAAGAAGCCGCCGATCTCAAAAACCTGCGGGCAGAAGGTGTTGAGCAAAAGACCGACGATCATCGGATAGATCATGATGTCGCCCGGGATGCGCGGGACCTTGAATTTCTTTTGCTCGTTGGCGGTCGCTTCCTGTGCCATGAAACCCCCATTTCCGCTGACGGGGTACAAAAGCCCACGTCACGCTTTGCTACAGTAAAGTTTGACCATGGTACCAGAAGAAATAGACCAGCTCGGTGAAAAATTCGACAAGTTGGGATGGAACGAGATTCGGCGCCCGCGACGCCACCCCTATATAAGGCTCAAGACGATATAGAGTACGATGCCCGAGACGCAGCACCACAGCATCGATTTTGTCTTGACCGCCACGACCACGACGCCGGCGGCCGCAATCCAGGGAACCAAGGCAGGCCAGAGCCCCGCGTCGAACGCGCCGGGACTCACCAAGTCGTTGGCGACCAGCGCGGCAAAGGCGGCGGGCGGGATATAGCCCAGGGCCTCGGTAATGCGGGGCGACAGGGTCCGCCCGCGCAAGGCGAACGCCGGCGCGATGCGAAAGAACGCGATAGCAGCCCACGACGACAGCCACAGAACCAAGAACTCGTTAACGGGCATCGCGGGCACCTCTTCCGTCAAATACAGCATCGCACGCCAGCGCAATGGTAATGCCGACCACGACGCTTGCCGGCACGGCAATATTCACGAGGCCCAAGAACTTGCATACGGCGACGGACACCGCGCCCGAAACCGCCGCGACAACGTTGCCGCGCGACAGCCGCTGCGAAAAGAGCAGGCAGATAAAGAGCGAGGTGCAGACGAAACTCGCAATAGCGGTGGGAACATCGGCAACGGCACCGGCGATGGCACCCATCGTGCACGAAGCGCCCCATGTCGCGATGAGGATCACGTTGAGCACGAAGGATTCGCGCGGGCCCCAATCCTCCCCCTCAACCAGCTTGGCAAGCGAGATGCCGTATGCCTCCTCGGTGAGCGTCGCGGCAACAGCCAGCGTCTGACGCTTCGAGGCGCCCGCCAGATGGGGTGCGATCGATGCCGAATAAAGTGCAAAGCGCGATGAGATGGCGGCGACGCTCGCGATAATCGAAGGTGCCGGTACGCCCGCCAGCCAAAGATTGCAGATCATAAACTGGCCGCTGCCCGTCACAAACGTGCTGCTCAGAGCAAAGACCATCCAGGGCTCCATTCCCGTCTGCCCCATGATCATTCCGCACGGCGCGCCTATCGCAACATAGGTAAGCATCACCGGCCAGACGGTTCTAACGATTTTGAGCACCATACGCTTCTCATCCTGACAAGGTCTCCGAGCCGCATGTAGCGACACGGCAGAATCATCATCCGACAGCAACCGAGTTCACCTACAATTGCCACCGGATCGAAAGACACAACTTTTTAGGAAGTCATTATGACAGCTATCGATCGAGACCGGGCGCGCGCGGCCTTCAAAAGCTACACCGATGCCTACGACGCCACCAATCCACGCATCGCGCTCAAAATCGAGCATACGTACCACGTGGCCGAGGCATGCGATGCCGTAGCGCGCGAGCAGGGCTGGTCGTCAGAAGATATTGACCTGGCATGGCTTTGCGGCCTGCTACACGATATGGGCCGCTTTGAGCAGCTGCGGCGCTGGGACACCTTTAAGGACGCCGAGAGCATGAGCCATGCGGCGCTGGGCATCGAGGTCCTCTTTGGCGAGAATCCCGCCGATGCACCCGCCGTAACGAGCATCCGCGACTTTATCGATGACCCGGCAGAAGATGAGCTCATCCGAGCGAGCATTGCCTATCACAGCGATTTCCGTCTACCCTCGCAGCTCGACGAGCGCACGCGGAGCTTCTGCGATATCGTGCGCGATGGTGACAAGATCGACATTATGCGCACCATCGCCGACAGCACCGTCGACACCGTCCTCAAGGTGGGTGAGGACACGTTTCTCGCCAGCCACTTCTCGACACCGGCGCTTACCGCCTTTGACGAGCACCGCTGCGTCGCGCGCGATGAGCGCGATGAGCCCGCCGACTTCTTGGTGGGGCTTATCTGCTTTATGTTTGAGCTCGTCTATCCGGCAAGCCGCGCGCTGGCGCGCGAGCAAGGCGATATCTACCGCCTGCTCGACGCGCCCTTTGGCATTACGCGGCCCTTTACCGACCCCGCCACGCAGGCAACCTGGAGCCGCCTAAAGGACGAGATGCGCGACTGGCTGGCGCGTGCCTAGCGCTCAAACTGGGCCAGCAGCTCCTCGACGACCTCGACGGCATCACCGACAACCTTGTACTGGGCAGCACCAAAGATGGGGGCATCCGGGTCCTCGTTGATGGCGATAATGCACTCCGCCCCACCGATGCCGGCAAGATGCTGGATGGCGCCCGAAACACCGATACTCACGAGAAGCTTGGGCGAGACCGATACACCCGTCTGGCCAATTTGGTGGCGATACTCCAACCAGCCTGCCTCCACAATGGGACGCGTGCAACCAAGCTCGGCACCCAGGGCATCGGCGAGCTTTCGCATCAGGGGCAGATTCTTCTTGGAGCCGATGCCGCGGCCCACCACGACCAGACGCTCGGCATCGGCAATTGAGGCCTGCTGTCCCCACTCCTCGGCGGGAATCGAGATCTCGACGCGGGCCTTAACGTCATCCGCAAGCACTACCTGGGTAATCGTGCCGGAGCGGCTATAGTCAAACTCGGGCGCCTTAAAGATGCCGGGGCGCACCGTTGCCATCTGAGGACGGTGGTTGGGGCAGATAATGGTGGCCATCAGGTTGCCGCCAAACGCCGGGCGCGTCTGCTGCAGCAGACCCGTCTCCGTATCCATAGAAAGCACCGTGCAATCGGCCGTAAGACCCGTCTGCAAGCGCACGGCCACACCGGGCGCCAGCTCGCGACCAAAGGCGGTCGCGCCGTACAGAATGGCCTCGGGCTTGCGCTCGGCTACCAAATCGCAGATCAAGCGAGCGTAGACCTCCGCGTCGTTCTGACGCAGGCGCTCGTCACGACAGACCAGAACTTCGTCCGCACCGGCGCAAATCAGATGCTCCAGGTCCCCGAGTGAGCCCTCGGGGCTCATGCCGACCAGTGCCACCAGACGGCAGCCGCGGGCATCGGCAAGCTCGCGCCCCTTGCCCATGAGCTCGAAGGCCACGGATGCAACGGCATCGTGCTCGTCAGTCTGCACGAAGATCCAGATGTCTCGATATGCGTCAAGGTCTGCCGCGCCGGCGGCCTCGTCGCGCTCAATCGAGATGGCGTTGACGGGGCAGGCGTCGACGCACCCACCGCACAGGATACAGCCGTCGGTTACGCGGGCACAGCGATTGGGGCGCTCACCCTCCACCACAATGCCGCCCGAGGCGCAGGCGCGAACGCAGCGACCGCAGCCGATACAGGCTTCGCTATCGATAATCAGCCCGCTCATCTATGCCATCCCCTCAATAATCTTGGCAAGTTTTACCGCCTGCTCGGACGCCGTTCCCTCAACGGCCTCGCACGTTTGGTCACGGTCGGGCACAAACGAGCGCACGACCTGCGTCGGTGATCCGGCAAGGCCGCAACGCGAGGGATCGGCGTTTACGTCGGCAGCGCTGGCCACACGCACGTCTGCATCCTCGGCCGCGCGAATACCGGCAATACTCGGCATGCGCAGCTGGCCAATCTCCTTGGCGGTCGTCATCGCACACGGCATCTCCAGGTACACCGTCTCCTCGCCGGCATCGCAGCCGTGAACGAGCGCCAGCGAGCCACACGTCGTAAATCCCGCGCTCTGCACACAGCTCACGTCGGTCACGCAGGGGACCCCAAAGGCGCCGGCCAGCTCGGGGCCGATCTGGGCCGTATCGCCGTCCACTGCCATCTTGCCGCAGATGAGCAGGTCAAAGTCCTCATCGAGTGCCTCGATGCCGCATTTGAGGGCATAGGTGGTGGCTAGGGTATCGGCGCCCGCAAAGGCGCGATCGGTCAGCAGCAGCGCGTCGTCGGCACCGCGGGCGATGCAGTCGCGCAGCAGCGATTCGGTCGCGGGGATGCCCATCAACACCACCGTCACACGCACGTCCATGCCAAAGCCGATAAAGTCGTCCTTCAGCGCTAGCGCACATTCGAGAGCACTTGCATCGAAGGGATTAACGACCGCCTGCTTGCCATCACGCACGATAGTATTGGTCTTGGGGTCCATCTTGACCTCGGTGCTTCCGGGCACCGCCTTGACGCACACCACCATATGAAAATCACTCATCTTCACGCGCCCCCTTTCTGGACGAGCTCATCCAAGAGCTTCTCCGTAAACAGGTTGCCGCGACCCAGCTGGCCGGCAGGATCGAGCTGGAGTTTGAGATGCGCCGACTCGACCATGGCCTCGTGGCCGTACATCGTCTCCAAGAAGCCCGCCTTGATCTTGCCGACGCCGTGCTCAGCAGAAACGGCACCGCCCATGGCCGTGACCTCGGAAGCCCACTGGGCAAAGAGTTCTCCACCACGACGGTAGTCTTGCGCATCGCGCGGCAGGATGTTCACATGCAGATGGTTGTTCCCGATGTGTCCCCAGGCAGCAGACTCAAGCCCGCTTTCGGCCAGCGTGCGGCGATAGAGGACCACGACATCGGCAAGGCGTGCATTGGGCACCGACATATCCGATCCCAGCTTGGTAATGGTGGGGTCGGTGCGGCGACGCTCGTCAACGAGCATGTTGACACTCTCGGGGACCGCGTGGCGGAAAAACCGCTGGCATTCGCGATCGACTTCGGTGCGCGCGACCCATGTCGCATCGTCGCGGCCGCCCGCAAGCTCCAAAACCCATCCCAGGTGGTACAGCTCCTCGGTCGCCTGCGCCTCGTCGTCGCAGTCAAGCTCCACGTAGACACAGACCTTTGCCTCGTCGTCGAGCGCCGGCAGCGAGGCAAACGCCGTCGACTGCTCGCGCTGGCGACGTAGAATATCCAGGGCGCCAGCATCGAAGTACTCGATGGCAGCCGCATGGGACAGGACAGGGCGCACGGAATCGGTAAAGGACACCGCCTTGTCCTCGCTATCGAAAAAGCAACTCACACCCCATACGACCGAAGGTGCCGCCTGCAGGGCAATCTCGAGCTCGGTTATGACGCCGATTGTGCCACACGCGCCGATAAACAGATCGATGGCATCCATATCTTCAGCAACGAAATAGCCCGAAGCATTTTTGGTCTTGGGCATGGTGTAGTCGGGAAGATCGAGCTCGAGTGCACGGCCTGCTGCCGTCACGAGCGACAGGTGGCGGCCCTGGGCAAAAGCCTCGCCGCGCTGGAGCTCAAGCAAATCGCCATCAGCCAGCGCGACGTGGAGTCCCGTGATATGTGGGCGCATGGGGCCGTAGGCGTAGCTGCGGGCACCGGAGGCGTTACATGCCGCCATGCCGCCCAGACAGGCAGACGCCTCGGTGGGATCGGTGGGAAAGAACTGCTCGGGGGCCTCTTGAAACTCATCGTAGGCCTTAAGCGATGCCTGGTCCCAACCAGCGGTCGGCAGCATCTTCTTGCTCAGCTGCTTGCGCAGCTCCGAGAGCACAACGCCCGGCTCCACGCGCAGCAAAAATTGGCCTTGTTCATCGCGGCGAAGGCCCAAGTAGCGATTCATACGGGAAGTATTGAGGATATGCCCGCCGTGGGGCACGGCACCGGCGGCAAGGCCGGTTCGGGCGCCCTGAACCGTTACCGGGACACGCTCGGCATGGAGCTTTTCCAAAATGGCACGGACCTCGTTTTCCGTTGTCGGAAACGAGATGCTCGATGCTTCGCCCGATGCGCGAGATTCATCGCGGCCATACTCTTCGAACTCGTCGGTGAAGGGTTTGATGGTTGCAGACACGCGGACTCCCCCTTTAGCTAACTACAGTGTTTGCAGGGAGATGTTACCGCATCGTTTCGTCGACGTGTTCGAGACCGTCTCCATAATTGGCGATTTTTACGTTCGTGCAATTCGGCGAGCGGCTGGATTTCCTCGGCAGACGATGCTTTTGACAAATATCGCCCCGCCGTCGCCGACCGCTCGATTGTCGCTCGAAAAAAGTTGAAGTAATTTTTTCCACCTTTTACCTGCGGAGATGTCAATCCGTCAAGCATTTGGTCAGAAATTGGTCAAGTAGCGGCTGATACGGTCGGCGTCGACAGCCAAAACCGATAGAAGTTTTGGCCCCAGAAGCAGGGAGGTTCCCATGGCATATTACTGGCCCCAGTACGGCGTCGCCATCGAGGTCGACGACGATCCCTATCTCCTGCCTTTCGACGAAGAGGCGTTCCCCGATACGGCGGTCTACCACGTCACCACCGATGTTATCTGCGACCCCGAGTCGTTCTCGGCGCTCGCCCACCACATCGCGCGTATCCACGACATCGAGCTCCCTCACGACTTTGACGAGCTCATCTACTCGCGCCGCCTGATGCTTCACATGCTCTTTGGAGCGGACCCGTCCACGTTCGCACGTGTCTACACCACCAAGGACGCCGCATGAGTGCGAAGAAGCCGCCCCGCCTCGCAGGACTGGGGCGTCGCAAGAAACTCGTCGTTGTCTGTCTGGCTATCGTCTGCGCCCTCATCGCCGTAGGGCTATACGCCTGGCAGTCGCAGCCCGTGCCCGAAGCGGGCGCCTCAGTCACGACGGCAGAGGGTAAATCGCGACAAGAAATCCAAGATGAGCTCGATGCCATCGTCCGCGACAACATGATGACGATTTCGGTCGCGCCGGTCGCTCAGCTACAGGAGGACGGCAAGCTGCGCGTCAACGTGCAAAACGTCCAAGACAATAAATTTCCCCAGCGATTCCGCGTCATCCAAAACGACGGGACCATGTACGAATCCGGTGTGGTCGAGACCGGCAAGACAATCGAGACGTGCCCCGCCGGCGACATCAAAGAAGGCGAGGCATACATCGAGATCCAGGCACTCGATGCCAAGACCCTCGACAGCCACGGCAATCCGACACGTGTCAAGGTACGGGTTGAGCAAGCCGAGAACTAGCTTTTTCGGCCGACGCGGCACCGCACGCAATTCACCAGCATTCGTCCAATCATCGCGGGGACGGCCCGCGGCGAATAGAAAGGAACGACCATGGACATCACCAGGAACATGAACGGAGCCAGAGCGCTCGTCGTGGGCGCAGGGCTCGCGCTCGCGCTCGCAATGGGCGCCGCCCCGACGCCAGCTCTGGCAGCCGGGCGCGTTGGAACCACGAAAGTAATGGTCAGGACCGAGATCGACAACGTAGAGTTCAAAGTTCCGACGGTTATTCCCTTCGTCGCCAAGGCCGACGGCACGCTTCAGGGCCCCTCAGAAGACGCGACCACCATCGACAATCATTCGGCCTACGGCATCCATGTCACCAACATGAAGATCGACGCCATGAACACCTGGACCATTGCCGCCGACGCCAAGGCCGGAACCGCGCAGAATTCCATCGACTTTAAGGTCGGCCCCGACGGCGCACTCCAGAACGCCAGCGCCGCAATGCAGGAGACGGGCCTCGATCTTTCCAAGAATGCAGCCTTCGACATGGGCTACCAGGGCATTGCCGGCGGCACGGACAGAATTAAGCTCAAGACAAGCGGAAACGTCGCCCGCGTCACGCGCGACATCTTCCGCGTAACCGGCGAAGGCGATCAAGTTGCAACGATCACCTGGACGGTCGAGCCCGGTGCGCACACGGCATAAGGCCGTCGCCCTGGCCACCGCCGTCAGTATCCTAGCGTTTGGGCCAGCCATGGCCTTTGCCCAGCAAGAACAGGCGCAGGCCGCCACGCAGGTGACGGTCGACCTCTCGGAGCTCGACCGCGGCAACTGCAAGGAACCGTTGGCACAGACAGACGACAGACGATGGCTCTTGGCAGCAGGCGCCACGGCAGCAGGCGCGGGAACCGCCGGCCTCGGTCTGCACATCAAACGCAGCCAGAAACGAAACACGGACAGGCCGCACTAAATTAGCTAAGGAGACCCCATGGCATCGAAGAACCTTTTGCCCGTCGTCGCACTCTGCGGCGCGCTCGCAACCGGAACGCCTGTCGCCGCTTGGGCGACTCCCGTCATGGCAGACTCCTTACCAGCAGCCCTAAGCTCCGCACCAAATCCGTCGAGCGCCATTGCGTGCAAGCGTTTTTCGTTCGCACAGGCCGCAATCTCAACCTCGGGATGCCTTCGTCGTAATACGGACGGCTCGATAGTCGTGGATATCAATCGTTCGAACAAGGCAAACGGCTCCCAGGCGGGGTGCGCCGTCTGCACGTGGCGCTCGATTGTGCTCGATGCAGATGGCGATCCGTGCGATTTGGGGTTGCGCATCGATATCGCTTCGGTCGATGACTCGGCGAACGGAGCGAAGGTCGCCTTCGACGGTGCGTTTTTCGAGAAAGGAGGCGGTATATGTCTGGGCTGCGCCGCCGCGAATGCAGACGATGTGCAGCCCACCCTCTCATTCACGGCATCGCTGCGGCTGACCAAGGCGGGCACCGATGCCATCGCGGCGGGAGAAGCATCCCTGCTGTTCTACGCCGCCAGCACCGAAGACACAGACGCTCATTTCGAGAAGCCAGCCGGATCACTCAGCCTTACACGAGGGATAGAGGCAGGCCCTATTGAAATCGATGCCCACGCGCAAAGCAGGCAACGTATTCTTGCCGACCCGGCGCTTCTCGAAGTGGAGTGGAACGGATCCGGAGCCATCGGAATTCTCCCCTCCACGCTTGACGCCAAGACGCTCCCCTCAAACGACGAACCCATCAACGCAACCACACAAGAAGAGAGCGCGGACAAAGAAGCAGGTGCGGGCGACACGCCGTCGCCGACAAACAGCGTCCCAGCTTCTTTCGAAGCACCGAATGAGCCCGCTACCGATCCAAACGATCCCGAGCTCGCGGACAGTCTGGGGCTTGCTGATCCTCAAGAGATCGATGAAGGTAACTGCTGCGTGCTTGCCGCGCTCGACCACGCGGAGGTCATCGACGCTGCGAACATCGAAGTTGCCGCCGCCAATCAGCCCGTCCGCAAGTCGGCCATCATCGCATTTCCCGAATCCATCGAAGTCGTCTTTTTGCCATCGGGCGAGGTCGTGGCCCCAACACTGCTCACCCTGTTGGGCGCCAAGAATACTCGAAACGAAATTAAAAAGGTCACGGTTGTCGACCCTGCAACCACCGCTAAACTGCGTCTATACGCCGTTGCCCCAGACGGAGGCAAAACCTTGGAATTCGATGGTGACACACTCCTAGCCTGGCGACGTCTGGACATTATGCAAGACGTCTCGTATCAAATCGAACTCGAAGGGTTTGATCGTGCCCGCGATGCCAATATCATCGCCGCGGCTATTGAATCCCCACAGCGGCTTATGACACTGCGCTTTGACTACTATCCCTATGTCCCGACAACCACCTGAGGCTTAAATGCTGCGCATCATTCCTAACACCACTTATATAACGTATTAGATGAGTCGCGATGTGCCTCGCATTTCGTTCTGCTACGATTGCCACGTTGGCATCAATACAGGAGGGCTCATGCCGGGCTTGGGAACAGTCATCAACGTTGTGCTTTTAGTTGCGGGCGGTCTTTTGGGATTAGCGGGCGGCCGCTTCATTACACCGTGCATCCAAGACACGCTCATGAAAGCATCGGGGCTGTGCGTCCTGTTTATCGGCCTGGGCGGCACCATGCAAAAGATGCTCGTCATCGATGGAAAGGCGCTGTCGACCACCGGTACCACCATGCTCATCGTCTCATTTGCGCTCGGTTCGCTCATCGGCGAGGCCATCAACTTGGAGGCCGCCATCGAGAACCTTGGCGAATGGCTCAAGCGCAAGACTGGCAGTGAGGGCGATAACGAATTTACCAGCGCTTTTGTCTCGACTTCACTCACCGTGTGCATCGGCGCCATGGCCATTGTGGGATCGATTCAGGACGGCCTGCTCGGCGACTGGTCAACGCTTGCCCTCAAGGGCACACTGGACTGCATCATCGTCTGCACCATGACGGCCTCGCTTGGCCGCGGCTGCATCTTCTCCGCCCTGCCCGTCACCGTGTTCCAGGGGACGATTACGTTGTTTGCCGGCGCGCTCTCCCCCATCATGACCGCAGCGGCCCTCAACAGCCTTTCGCTCGTAGGCTCCATGCTCATCTTCTGCGTCGGCGTCAACCTCATCCGTCCTCAGACCTTCCGCACGGCCAATATGCTTCCCTCCGTCGTCATCGCCGTCATCTACGCCCTCCTGTTCTAAATCTATCAACGCAGCGGTATCTCGAACATCTGTTTGATGCTGTGCTATGATATGAGGTCACCGTAGCTGTGTTCGAGAGGAGGAGCGGTGGCCGACCAGGACATCAAGATGCTCATCGAGCGCATCATGGCCGAGGCCCGGACCCATCAGTCCGCCCGCTTCTCAAACGAAACCTACGCAGACGAGCCGATTCTCAAAACCGGCCGACAGATGCAGAATTTCCTCCCCGACCAGTACCGTAAAATGCGCGAGATATCGCGCTGGCAGGATGACCCCAAGGGCGGTGCGGGCCGCTGGCTTTCGGAAGCCGAGCTTTTTTACCGCCAGGGCCTGCTGATGGCCGACTTTGAGGACGACTGTCCCTACAACGGCACCTTTAAGTCGTACTTTCCCACCTACAACGCCATGAGCGACCGGCAGCTGCGCGGCTACTTTACCTGGCGTGCCCAAGTGCGCCGCGGAACCGTCGAGGAAACGTCTACGTCCTTTGCCTTTCTGTATCTCTATGAGCTGATTTGCGGCATTGGCGTAGATAATCCACTCGATGGTTTTAACAAGATCAGGGCTTTTTGGGATGTCTATCGCGCCTTCGAGCCCGGCATCGACCGGTTTGCGCGCGTGTGGCTGCAAGATTACGCCGTGTTCCACGGGCTCGACCCCAAGCTGCTTCGTGACTCTAAAACCGTCATGTTCGATAACGCCCTTATCGAGCTGCGACGCGCGGCGCGAGACCTTGTACCGGCACCGGCACCGTCCGGCCAGACCCCTAAGCGTCGCAAAACCTCCGAGCCCACGCTCCCCCTTCCGCCCGATGAGGTGCGCGAGGAGCGACTCATGGCCGCCATCAACGCCCTCTCCACGTACAACCTAAGTAACTCGCGGCTCGACCGCAGCCACCACCGCGATCTGCGCCACGTGGCGTGCGCCGTGTATGTCCGCATGGCGCGCTACTATGACACGCACCGAAAGACCGGCATCGTGGCAAGTTTATTTGGGGAGGAGACGGCCATGCCCTACACCATGTTTGCCTCGGCCGTATTCTTTGCGCCCGAGCGCCACGAGGACTGCGAATACCGTCTGGACCCCATCCGTATCTACCGTTGCCAAAACGGTTTTTGGGAATGCATGCGGATTCACGGTAGCAGGCAAAAGAGCAGCAAGCTCGGTGAAATGATGCGCGCCTGTGACCAACGCCTGCGCCTGGCGCTGGACCCCGCCCATCCCCTTAAGGAAGAAAAGGTCCCCAAATATCTGGCCAAGATTATCGATGACGAGATTGTGGCATGGCTTTCGTGGGACGCCGCACACCAGCCCGTCAAGATCGATATCGATTTGAGCCAGCTGGGGCACATTCGGAGCGCTGCCGCACAAACGCGCGAAGCGCTTTTGATCGACGAGGAACGCGAGGACGGCGCGTCCGCAGAAGCCGAGGCAGCGGACTCAGGGCAACCGGAAGCCGAGCCTGCGGCCGCCGCGACGGTCGAGGCGGTCGCGGCGGCCGCAGGGCAGGACGAGTCCGACGAGCCGACCATATCCACCGAACAGTTTGGTGTCGTAGCACCGCTTCTCGCACCGACGCCCGCGTTCGCAGCTGCTGCGCCCGCTGACGCCACGAACGAACTCGCGCCCGCCGCAGACGCCTATCTCCGCGCGCTGCTCGAGCACAACGCAGTACAGGCGGAATCGGCGGTAGTGCAATCGGAGCAGAGCGAGGACATGCTCGTCGATACCATCAACGAGGCGTTCTTTGACCTGGTGGGCGACACCGTAATTGAATTTAGCGCGGCAGGGCCGCAGATTATCGAGGACTACGAAGCAGACGTGAGAGGATACCTAGACCATGAGTGATACCGCATCCGCAGCACCTCGCGTGCCCAAGCGCGTCGCTGCCGTCATTCTCAACTCGCTCAAGGGCGGTGTGGTCCCGCGCATCGGCCTTCCTTACATCACCGTAGGGCGCGAGGTCGAGATCCGCGCCCTGCTCACCGATCTGAGTCTCATCGCCGACGGTGGCGCGAGCTTCCGCTTTCTGGTCGGTCGTTACGGCGCCGGCAAGAGCTTTTTGCTCCAGACTATCCGCACGCACGCCATGGGCGAGGGATTCGTCGTCGCTGATGCCGACCTGTCGCCCGAGCGCCGCCTGCAGGGCGGTCAGGGACAGGGCCTTGCCACCTACCGCGAGCTCATCCGCAATATATCGACCAAAACGCGCCCCGAGGGCGGTGCGCTCAACCTTATTCTGGATCGCTGGGTCGCCTCGTGTGCCGACGTCGACGAGTCGGTCGTCAATGCCCAACTGGCCCCGCTCGAGGAGATGGTCCACGGCTTCGACTTCACCCGCATGCTCCGCCGCTATCGCATGGCCGCATCCGGGGGCGACGAAGAGACCATGAGCCGCGTGACCAAATGGATTCGCGGCGAATACCGCACCAAGAGCGAGGCACGCGCCGAGCTGGGCTCCTCGACCATCATCAGCGATGACGACTGGTACGACTACGTTAAGCTCATTGCGCGCTTTTTGGTTTGCAGTGGCTACAAAGGCATGCTGGTGCTCATCGACGAGCTCGTGAATCTGTATAAGATTCCCAACGCCATCACGCGCCAATACAACTACGAGAAGATCCTGACTATGTACAACGACACGCTCCAGGGCAAGGCGCAGTACCTGGGCATGATCATGGGCGGCACGCCAACCTCCATCGAAGACCGCCGCCGCGGCGTGTTCTCCTACGAGGCCCTGCGCAGCCGACTCGCTCAGGGCCGCTTTGCGCGCGAAGACCTTAAGGACATGCTCGCGCCCATCATCCGCCTGCAGCCACTCACCTACGAGGAGCTACTGGTGCTCATCGAAAAACTCATGCAGATCCATGCCGGCTACTTTGGCTGGACGCCCACGCTTGCCGAAAACGACTTGGTGGACTTTCTCAAGATTGAGTTCGGCCGCGTGGGAGCCGATACGCACTTGACGCCGCGTGAGGTTATCCGTGACTTTATCGAGCTGCTCGATATCCTGTGTCAGAACCCCGATGCAAATGTGGCCGAGCTGCTGCAAAGCGTCGGCGGCGACGCGCTGGCGCCGGCGGCCGCAACAGGCGACACCGGCACCGCAGGCGGCGACCGCAACTTCGCCGAGTTCACCATCTAACCCACCAAAAAGGGACAGGTTTATTTTGGCAGGTTTTATCTGAGCAAACGTTGAAGCAGTAATGCAGCAAGCCGTTGCCAGCCGCGTTGAGAGATTCGATGTTGAAAGGAGGCCCCGTGAACGCCTTTGACCGCTACGCCCCGTTTATCCAAGACTTCATCTACTCCCACGATTGGGAGAGTCTGCGCTCTATCCAGGTTGCGGCGGCAGGCGCCATCTTCAACACGCAAGACAATGTGCTCCTGACGGCATCCACGGCATCTGGCAAAACTGAGGCGGCCTTCTTTCCCATCCTGACCGAGTTTTGGGAGAACCCGCCCGCGAGCGTGGGCGCCCTCTACATCGGCCCCCTCAAAGCGCTCATCAACGATCAGTTCGTCCGTCTCAACGACCTCTGCGAAGAGGCCGATATCCCTGTCTGGCACTGGCATGGCGATGTCTCGCAGTCGCACAAGGCCAAGCTCATCAAAAAACCAAGCGGCATCTTGCAGATTACGCCCGAGTCACTCGAGGCGCTCTTAATCCATAAGCACATGGCGATCCCGCGCATGTTTTGCGACCTGCGCTACGTGGTCATCGATGAGGTCCACTCGCTCATGCGCGGCGACCGTGGCGGGCAAACACTCTGCCTTATCGAGCGACTCTCGCGCATGGCCGGCGTGCAGCCTCGCCGCATTGGCCTTTCGGCCACCATCGGCGACCCCGAGCGCACGGGCGCTTTTCTCTCACAGGGAACGGGGCGCGACTGCGTTATCCCCCGCTTTGAGGAACCGCGCCGCATGTGGCGCATCTCCATGGAGCACTTCTACAACTCGGGTCCCCAGGCACAGCAGCGGGGATTCGTAGGCACGGGTCCACAAGAAGCCGAGGTGCTTACTTGCGAGCGTATTGAGACGGCGGCGCCCGCGGCGCTGCCCGCATCCGGACAAGACATGTGCCACAGCGGACAGCTTGCACAGGAAGAACGCCGTCAACGTCGCGAGCAGGCGCGGGGCAAGGCCGCTCCCAAAGACCGTCGCACTTCCTCGGCCCCCGAGGGCGAAGTCGACATCCCACGAGCGGCCGAGCAGGCGCTTCTCAACCCCACCGACACGGCACCCGACAACGCCGACCCCGGTATGGGCTATATCTTTGAGCATACGCGCGGGCGCAAGTGCCTGGTCTTTGCCAACTCGCGCGAGGAGGCAGAGGCCGTGTGCTCCATGCTGCGCAGCTACTGCGAAAGTCGACACGAGCCCGACCGCTTTCTCATCCACCACGGCAACCTTTCGGCATCGCTGCGCGAGACGGCCGAGGAGCTCATGCGCGACGAGGAGCAGGCGCAGACAACCGTCACCACCTCCACGCTGGAGCTCGGTATCGATATCGGCCGCCTGGAGCGCGCCTTCCAGATTGACGCGCCGTTTACCGTCAGCTCCTTTTTGCAGCGCATGGGGCGCACAGGCCGTCGCGACCTTCCGCCCGAGATGTGGTTTGTCATGCGCGAGGAAGAACCCGAGCCGCGCACGATGATGCCCGAGACCATTCCGTGGAAGCTCCTGCAAGGCATCGCGCTTGTACAACTCTATCGCGAGGAAAAGTGGGTCGAACCGCCCGAGCTCGATCGACTCCCCTACAGTCTGCTCTATCACCAGACCATGTCGACCCTCGCCAGCACCGGAGAGCTCACGCCGGCCGAACTTGCCCAGCGCGTGCTCACACTGAGCTATTTCCATCGCATCTCGGCCGATGACTATCGCGTGCTGCTGCGTCACCTCATTAAGATCGACCATATCCAGGTCACCGAAGGCGGCGGGCTCATCGTGGGTCTCGCGGGCGAGCGCATCATCAACAACTTTAAGTTCTACGCCGTGTTCCAGGAAAACGAGGAGTTCACTGTTCGCAGCGAGTCGGCCGAGTTGGGCACGATCGTCAATCCCCCACCGCCCGGTGAGCGCATCGCCATCGCAGGCCATTGCTGGATTGTCGAGGAAGTGGACTGGAAGCGTCATACCGTCTTTGCCACGCAGGTCAAGGGCCGTGTGCCGGCCTACTTTGGCGACTGCCCCGGTGACATCAATACACACGTACTCGAACGCATGCGCAAGGCGCTCAACGAGCATGCGGCATATCCGTATCTCATGGGCAACGCACGGGCACGTCTTGCACAGGCTCGTCATACCGCCGAGATTTCGGGTGCGGGAACTAAGCCGCTCATCAACCTGGGTGGCGACACCTGGGTGCTCTTCCCCTGGTTGGGCAGCTACGCCTTCCTAGCACTTGAGCGCATGCTTAAAATCAAATGCGCTGCTGAGTTAGGCCTTCGCGGACTCGACCCGTCACGCCCGTACTTTATGCAGTTTAAGATGAAGGCCGACGAGGAGACGTTCTTTGAAGTGCTCGCCGCCGAGGCCGAGAAGGACTTCGATCCCATCGAGCTCGTCTATCCCGGCGAGGTGCCTTACTTTGATCGTTACGATGAGTTCGTTCCCGAAGAGCTTGTGTGCAAGGGCTTTGCCGAAGGCGTGCTCGACATCGAGGGTATGAAGCAGCGCGCCCTCAGCTGGCGTGACCACGCCTAAGACCAGTCTTTTTGGGACGGGGAGACCTATTTGTCGTGAAGGACGGTGCCGAGGAAGTCGGTGTCGAAGGGCACGGCTTCGGCAAAGGCGTAGTCGCCGTCGCTGGCGATGAGCAGGTAGTTTTCCTCGCCGCCGAACTTCGCATCGCCACATGGGACCACCCAGGCGTGGATGAACACCTCGAGCGCCGTAGCAGCGCAATCACGCAGGAACGTCACATCGCCTCCCTCGTTTGCGCTCACGATATTGGCAACGTAGATGCCGCCGGCATTCAGGCTGCCCCGCACCAGGCGCAGCGCCTCAACGGTCGCCAGCTCGCGCACGGGCTCGGCACCGCCAAAGCAATCGCTCACGATCACGTCGTAGCGACGATGCCCCACGCTCGTCACGCCCAGGTACGAACGCGCCTCGGCAGTAATCACCCGCAGGCGATCGCCCGCCGTGCGCTCCAGCTCGTCTAGGTAGAACCAGCGGCGGGCCAGACGCGTAATCTCTCCGTCATACTCGATGACGTCCATGCGCAAACCCTCGTGCGACATCAGTGCAAACTTGGGATAGGCAAACCCGCCGCCACCCAGCATGAGCATACGGCTGATACCGTGACCATAAACGTCGCGCATCGCATCCTCGGCCTCAAACACGTCGTCAAACGCACGATAGTACGCAAAGGCGGGCTCAGCCCAACGCTCGCCAACGTAACTCGCGCTTTGGTAGACGCCGCCTTGCACCAATACGCGGACTTCGTCGCCGCCCTCGTCGTGCACGCGCTTCACACGCGCCAACCCATTGCGGGTTCGCGCAACCTGCAGACAGGCAGCACGAACAGCGACAGCGGCCGCACCAAGCGCCGCGGCTCCCAGAGCAACGCCGGCAACGACGCCGGCAGAAACACTCGGCTTGTTCATCTAGAGCTCCTTTTGCAGATAAAGGCCATGGTCATAAAAACCAAGATGGCGATAGTACTCGCGCGTACCGATCGCGCTGATCACGTTGATGCGCGCATAGCCGGCATCCCGGGCAATCTCGCACGCACGCTCTACGAGCAAACGCCCCAACCCGTGATGCTGCGCCGCCTGGCCCTGGTCGCCCACGCGTGCCGCCATGCCATACACGTGCACCTCGCGAATCATCGCCTCCTCCGGCCCCGTCGGCAACTCGTCCGCATGCGCGGCAACAAACGAATGGTCGGGCAGCGACAACCGCAAAAAGCCCGCGATCTTGCCCCGCGGCGTCACCCACTGCAAAAAGCGCTCGTAAGTCACCGTCGTTTCGTACGCCACTTCCTCATCAAGAGAAAGCTCATCCAAGTCGGCACCCGCGGTACTGATCTCGCGATAGCGAATCTCGCGCACCACTGCGCCTTCTCCACGAGCCGCCAAGCGATTCTCGACGAGCTGACGCAGGTTGGGCTTCTTGTTGCCCACCATAATGTCGTCGGAACTAAAGTCGCGGATCATGCGACTGATGCGGCAGAACGCCGGCGTCACCACGATGTCGTCGGCAAGCACATCGAGCAGCTCTTCCTCGGTATAGGGACGCCACTCGCCGCGCTCATAGCAGCCCACCAGACGCGAGCCCTCGATGAGCGCACACGGGTAGACCTTGACCTCGTCGGGCATAAAGGCCCCCTCGGTCATAAAGCGCTCGTAGTCGCGCTTGTCCCCCTCGGGTGTGGCGCCCAGCAAGTTGAGCATAAAATGCGCATGGATCTTAAAGCCAAACAGGCGCGCAAGCGAAAACGCCCGCTCGATCTGCGCCACCGAAATGCGACGCTCGTTGATATCGAGCAGGTGCTGGTCGAGGCTCTGGATACCCATCTGAATCTTGGTGCAGCCCAGGCGGCGGATGAGCGTGAGGGCCTGCGGCGTTACGGCATCGGGGCGCGTCTCGATAACGAGTCCCACCACGCGATGCTTCGCCGTCTCGTTGATGCGCTGCTGACGCTCGAGCTCCTCCATCGTTGCCGTCTGCCACTCGGTGACCTCGCCCCACGGCGTGCCGGGGCCGTACAGACGACGTACCGCACGGTTATAGCATCCCACGGCAGCATCCACACGCTCCTGCTCGTCGGTAACGCCGCTCGCAAGCTCGGCCTCATCAGTCACAATGCCGGCAGCCCGATAGCGCTCGCGGCGGTCTGCTACCACCGGCGGCAGGGCATCGGCGGGCGCGTCATCGAGCAGGCGCCCCGCCTCGGCACGGTTGATGCCCGGACGCGCCAACATGGGGTTAGCCGCCACACCAGCCACGGCATCGTCATTGAGCGCGCGGAAGAGCTCCGACATAAACCACGTCTGATACCCTCGCGGATAATCGCTCCAGGTACCGCCGAGCACGATAAGCTCAATCTTATCGGTCGCATGCCCCATCTGCGAAAGCGCCGTCAAACGGGCACTCACCTGCAGATACGGGTCGAAGCAGTTTTGCTCCGCACGGGCACACGCCGGCTCAGCGTGCAGATAGCTCTTGGGCATGCGCAGGTCGTTGGGGCAAAACAGGCAATCGCCCGAGCACGGCCACGGCTTGGTAATGACAGTAATGGTCGCCACGCCCGAGGCCGTTCGGCGCGGCTTCATACGCAGCACCTGCAGCAGTTGACGCTCCAGCTCGGCATCGACATTCCACCCAGCCCACCGAGCCGGCTCCTCGCGCTTCACCCGCTGGTAGAACGGCAGCAGACGGCGCTTGGCCAGGTCGCGTTTGTCGGCACCCTCGCGGCGCGCCTCGGCATGTATCAGTTTGACGAGTGCCTTGTCGTCTACGGTCTCGCCGCGACGCAGAGCCTCGAGTATGTTCAAAATAATCTGTTCCATGACCCCATTGTAAAGGCAAAGGCGCCGGAGCCCGTCACGGCTCCGGCGCCTCCATCAAAGAGCATGCCTATATGTACCGATCTCCGAAAACCGATTGTCACTCCGGATCAAACGACATGTCACCCGAACCGACCTTAAAACGATACGTGGCAGACTTATCACCGTTGTCGAATTCAAGATTCAATATGGTCTCGCCATCGTAGCCAAGCGGAAGGAAATCGCTCTCGAAGTCACCGCTGCCCACGGTGAGACTCGCCTTAAAGCCCGCAGAGTTCGGAACCGCTATCTCCACATCGCCCGAGTCCACGCTTACGTCCATCGACTTCGCGGGGGCCTGGTAGAGCTCGAACGTCACATCACCCGAACCGACCTTGGCATTCAGGGTGTCGGTTACAGTGCCCGCAAACTCAACGTCTCCCGAGTCCAACGTCAGGCTGAGGTCATGACACGCAATGTCCGTGACCGTCAGATCGCCCGCTCCTACATTCGCCGTAATGCCCACCATGTTATCGGCAACTTCGCGCGGCAGTTCGACGGTAACCGTGCGGTCAATGGCGCGCTCGTCATCGCAATCGAACTGGCGAATCTTGAGCGTAGAACCCTTAACCTCGGCCAGATTTTTGGTTGCCGCATCGAAGGCGACGGCCCCCGTTGCCACGCGACCGCTTTCAATTACGCGCACCGGCCCGCCGGAGACGTGTTTGACCTCGACCGTGCCCGACGTCACGTCCAAGTCAAGTGATGTGAACGCGTCGGCATCAAACGTTTCGCTCGAAAGCTGTTGAGGCCGAGCGGAATAGTTACCGCTATTCAAGGAATCGTCCTCGTCAAACGCATCGCCCATACCAGACAAGCCGGATACAACATCGTCGAGATCCCACGGACCATCAAAATGAATCAATGTCCGCGAAATGCCAAAGACAAGCCCGATGATGAGCACAAACGCTCCGATGCCAATGCCCAAGCGCCTCTTAGACTCATGCGAGAGCTTCATCATTCATCACCTTCTTTGGCACTCGACTCAGCGGTGGTCGCGGCAGCCATGTCAGCGTCAACCGCTGTGGAAACGTCCTCCCCCTTAGTCCTAGCGACCGCCGGCGCCGGACCAACCTGAATATCCCCGCGCGCCCAATCGCCATCGAGCGCACGCGCCACCCAGTGATAGATGGGAATCGTGAAGAAAATCAGCGCGGCAAAGGGGCCGGCGCCAAACAGGAACATCAGCAAAAAGAACAGCAGCCAGCACACGGCCCAGTACGGGAACGACTGGAACGGACCCTTCACCGGAGTCGGGCCGGCCGCGCCGGCACCCGTCACCTGCGCCGTAGCGGCATTGGCGGCCTGCGCACTCCAGCTTGCCGCTTGCGCCGCCTTGGCGGCGGCATCACTCGCCTGCGTTGCCGCCTCGGTAGCACGTGCCGCTGCCTCATGGGTACGGGCGCGCTCCGCTGCCTCGGCCTCGCGCTGACGGGCGCGGTCCTCGTTCTCAAACTCGATATCGTCCTCGATCTCATCGCTCGGATTGAGGAGCTCGTCCAAACTCACGCCATAGAGTTTTGCGAGCGAGATCAGGTTCTCGGTATCGGGCGAGCTCTCCGCACGCTCCCATTTACTGACCGCCTGGCGCGACAGCCCCAGCTTTCGCGCCAGCCCTTCTTGGCTAAAACCCTTGCTGCGACGAAGGTCGGCGAGCCGCTGCGCAGTTTCTACATTCATGGTTCCTCCTATGTGATGCCAGCCGTGCCGCCGGACCGTTTTTGTTCTTAAGGCGCCTTGCACAGTTAAAAATCTATCCGCCACCGCCAAAAGCATGCCACCTATTCTAGTGAGATTTTTGACAACCGGCGGTTGCGGGCACATATGAGCTGCGGAAATGTGTCCAAACAAAGCAATGACCCGCAGCTCGGTTGTCCCCGTTGCGGCGTTAACGGTAGTATGGTCGTACTGTTTATTCCGCACCGCCAACGGAGGGAGTCCCGCGCCGTGAACCGCGATTTCGCCTCATCGCTCATCCAGCTCAACAATACGTTCTATCGCGAGCACTCCGCCTCCTTTTCCGATACACGCCAGGCCCCTTGGCCCGGCTGGGTGCGCACCATGGACATCGCGCTCGACCAGCTCGATGTGGCCACCATCGAGCATCCCGTCCGTGTCTTCGACCTTGCCTGCGGCAACATGCGATTCGAGAACTTTGCCGCCGGCGGCACGCTGGCTGCCAAAGGCGTAGACGGCGCAAGCCCCTCGGCAGACGCCAGCTGCCCCTTCGAGTTCTATGGCGTCGACTCATGCCAGGACCTGGCCATCGATGCGCGCGGCCACGCCCTGCGCATCCCCAACCTGCACTTCCAGGAGCTCGATGTGCTCGATGCCCTCATGAAGCTCAACCCCGCCGAGACACCCGACGTGCTTTTCGACGCCCCGCTCGCCGACATCTCGGTCTGCTTTGGCTTTATGCACCACGTGCCGTCGTGCGAGTACCGCGTACGCGTGCTCGACGCCTTGGTGCGTCAGACGCGCCCGGGTGGCATCATCGCCATCAGCTTTTGGGAGTTTATGAACGACGAGCGCATGGCGCGCAAGGCCGTTCGCGCCGAGGCCCGTGCCGAGCTCACCCCGCCGTTTAAGGGTTACGATTCCGCGCAGTTTGAAGCCGGCGACCACCTCATCGGCTGGCAAAACGACCGCCACGCCTACCGCTATTGCCATCACTTTGACGATCAGCAGATCACCGACCTGGTGCGCGGCGTGCGTACGTTCTACAAGAGTGGCGAGGTCCCCGTGCGCGAGCTTGAGCGCTTCCATGCCGACGGTCGCAGCGGCGAGCTCAACCGCTACGTGATTCTCAAGCGTCTGTAGGCACCGACGACTCGCCGCCGAGCCGCGCCGCATCTTTTGGGTAAGCTATGCCCATCCGTTTTCCAACCCACCGACGGAACGCGCAGCCACGCGTTCCATACGTATGACCAAGGAGCCTCATGGGAGCCGTCCACGTTCGCACGCCCAAGAACTTTGTGCTCGAGGAGCGCCTGGAGCGCTACGCCGATGCGATTGAGACGAGCCCCGAGGCCTATGCCGAAGATTGGCGCGAGGCTTGCGCGCCAGTTGGCAGCAAGCCCTTCGAACACCTTCACCTGGATCTTGGCTGCGGCAAGGGAACGTACCTTGTAGAGCGCGCGGCCCACGAGCCAAACGCCCTCTTTATCGGCATGGACCAGGAGCCCATCTGCATCGCCTATGCCGCGCAGAAAATCTGCGAGCAAGAGCTATCCAACGCGCTCGTCCTGCCCCGAGGTGCCGCATCGCTGCCGCAGCTATTTGCCGCAGGCGAGCTCGATGCCATCACCATCAACTTTCCCACGCCGCAGCCCAAGGCCAAGTACGCCAAAAAGCGACTCGTCCATGTCGACCACCTAATGCTGTACCGTCCGCTCTTTTCAGCCGGTGCCACCGTCACACTGCGAACCGACAGTAAGCCATTGCGCGACTACGCCTTGGGGCAGTTTGCCGCGGCCGGCTACGATACACTTTGGGTAAGTGACGACGTTCGCCGCGACCATCCCGAGCATCCCGAGACCGAGTACGAGTGTCGCACGCGCGAAATGGGTGCCGTCGTCTATGGCATTTGCGCCACACCCGGCGCGCAGCCCACCGACGAACAGCTCACAGCGGGTCGCATGCAGGAGCAAAGTCTTGCCTGCTACCTGCCCGATAACCTCGATGAGCTCACCTATGTGCCTCTGGGCATGGAAGAAGCCGTCGAGAACTTTAGAAACCGCGCCCGCAAGGGCAAGAAGCGCTTACCGCAGGAGTCCTAGGGGCTTCTGATGGTCGCGGCATCGGCAGACAAGCGCAAATATGCGCCAGCGAACGATCCTCAGACCTAAGTGAGTAGACTTTTTAGCAATAGCCAAGCACAACCCGCATAGCGAAAACTAAAACCGCAGGTAGAGCCCTTGCGCAAAAGCCATGTGCTCGCGATATTGCAAAAAGTCTACTCACTTAGCTGGCAACTGCACCAAACGGCTGGGCAGAACGCCCATTTCCTGCATTTTCTCGCGCGCTGGCACCCCGCGCCGCCGCTACGCCATAATAGTTGGCGGACAATCGCGAGAGAAAGTACCCCCACATGGCACAGACCACGATAGATACCGCCGCCAGCACCGTCTCTGGCGCCGGCGCCGCCAGCTCATTCTCGGGCGGCACGGGAACCGAGGCAGAGTTCGGCTCGCTCGGCGCGCTCTCCCCCGCTTGGTGGGAGCCCGAGGATGGCAGCGAGCCCGAACCGTGGCTCACGCCCGATCAGGCCTTCGAGCGCTTCTTTGAATGGACGAGCGACCGCGGCATCGAGCTGTGGGATCACCAAGAAGAGGCCCTCATGGACCTGGCTGCCGGCGATCACGTCATTTTGGGCACACCGACCGGATCGGGCAAGTCGCTTGTCGCGCTGGGCATGCTCTTTATGGGCATGGCGCAGGGCAAGCGCTGCTATTACACGGCCCCCATCAAGGCCTTGGTCAGCGAAAAGTTCTTCGACCTGGTACAGGTGCTCGGCCGCGATAACGTCGGTATGATCACCGGCGACACGCATATCAACACCAAGGCGCCCGTCATCTGCTGCACGGCAGAGATCCTTGCCAACGACGCACTGCGCGAGGGCGAAGATGCCGATGTTGGCTGCGTCGCCATGGACGAGTTCCACTACTTTGCCGACCCCGACCGCGGCTGGGCCTGGCAGGTACCGCTGCTCACCCTGCCTCACACGCAGTTTATGCTCATGAGCGCCACGCTCGGCGATGTCAATGCCATCGCCGCCTCACTCGAGGAGCACACCGGCGCCGCGTGCGATCTGGTCGTCGATGCCCCACGCCCCGTGCCGCTGAGCTACGACTACGTGACGACCTCGCTCGAGGGCACCGTCGAGCTCGCAATGCGCCGCGGCGAGGCCCCGCTCTACATCGTGCACTTTAGCCAGGACGCCGCACTTGCGACGGCGCAATCCCTCGCCAACTTTGGTATTGCCAGCAAGGAGCAGCGCGAGGCCATCAAGGAGGCGGCCAAGGGCACGAGCTTCTCGACGGCCTTTGGCAAGATTCTTAAGCGCTTGCTCGGATGCGGCGTCGGCGTGCACCATGCTGGCATGTTGCCGCGCTATCGTCTGCTGGTCGAGCGCTTGGCACAACAGGGCCTGTTGCCCGTCATCTGCGGCACCGATACGCTCGGCGTCGGCATCAACGTGCCCATCCATACCGTGGTGCTCACCGCGCTCACCAAGTTCGACGGCTACAAGATGCGTCGTCTGCGCGCCCGCGAGTTTCATCAGATTGCCGGTCGCGCCGGCCGCTCGGGCTTCGATACCGAGGGCATGGTGATTGCCGAGGCACCCGAGCACGAGATCGAGAATGCCAAGCTCATGGCCAAGGCGGGCGACGACCCCAAGAAGCTCCGCAAGATTAAAAAGAAGAAGGCCCCCGAGGGCTTTGTCACCTGGAACAAGCAGACCTTTGAGCGCCTGATCGAGACGCAGCCCGAAACGCTCAAGCCGCGCCTTCGCATCACACACTCCATGGTGATTAGCGTGGTCGAACAGGGCGGCGACGCCCGTGCCCGCGTGCACGACCTCATCGAGACGAGCCTGCAAACGCCCGAGGAAAAGGCAAAGCTCGAGGTTCGCGCCGACGAAATCTTCGCCACGCTCATCGATTCCGGTGTCGTCGTTCGCACCGAGGTGCCGCCCGCACCCGACGCTCCGGCTGACGCCGCGCCGGACATCGACTACGCGCTGACGGTCGACCTGCCCGAGGACTTTGCGCTCGATCAGCCGCTCTCGCCGTTCTTGCTCGCCGCGTTGGAGCTGCTCGATCCCGAGAGCGAGACCTATACCATGGATTTAATCTCAATGGTCGAGGCGACGCTCGAAGATCCCAAGCAAGTGCTGCGTGCGCAGGAGCGTGCCGCACGCGATCGAGCTATGGCCGAGATGAAGGCCGACGGCATCGAGTATGAGGAGCGTCTGGAGCGCATTCAAGACGTCACGTACGAAAAGCCGCTCGAGGATTTGCTCGACGCCGCTTTTGACAAGTACTGCCAGGAAGTACCCTGGGCAAACGACTACCAGCTCTCTCCCAAGAGCGTCCTGCGCGATATGCTGGAAAGCGCGAGCGATTTTAAGGGCTACATTCAAAAGCTCGGCATCGCCCGCTCCGAGGGCATTTTGCTGCGCTACCTGGCAGAGGCTTACCGTTCGCTCGACCGCACCGTACCCATCGAGAAGCGCGACGAGCGCCTGCGCGACATTATCTCGTGGCTGGGCTTTGTGGTGCGCTCGGTCGACTCGAGCCTGGTGGACGAGTGGGAGAACGCCGGCAACCCGGCAGCCCTCGACGCCGCGCCGCCGCAGGGCATCGACGAGGTCGTGGCGGACCGTCGCGGCTGCACGCTGTTGGTGCGCAACGCGCTCTTCCGCCGCGTGACTCTTGCCGCCCGCGAGCATGTGCGCGACCTGGGCGAACTCGACGACGACTGGGGCATGAGCGAGATCCGCTGGCAAAAAGCACTCGACGCTTACCACGAGCAGCACGAGGAGATTCTCACCGACGGCGACGCGCGCTCCTCTGCTATGTTCTCGATCGACGAGTCCGACGAGAAGGCGCTCCACGTGTGGCACGTGCACCAGATTTTTGCCGACGAGGACGGCGACCACGACTTTGGCATCATGGGCGATGTCGATCTGGACGCCACGCAAGACGGTGGCGAGGTCATCTTCAAGAACTACCGCGTCGGTTTTATCGAGGATTTGCTCGAGGATTAGCCAAGCATATTGGGACGAAACGAAGCGGGGCTGTTGGCAACATCGCCAGCAGCCCCGCTTTTTCACTATCCGCTATGCCTTACTCGGCATCCTCGACCTCATACGAATCCGCCTCGGCTGGCTCCTCGTTTGTCTCTGGCGCAGCCTCGCGCGCCTCGTCAAACGCTGCCTTCATGGTCTTGTTGCCCCATGTGAGCTTGCGAATGGTAAGCTCATCGGCCTTGTTGTGGGCCAAGCGTAGGTTCTCGGTGCTGCGGCGCAAGTCGTCCTTGGTCTTCTCGAGCTGCTTAATGGCGGCATCGATCTCCTTGATTGCCGACTCGAATTGCTTGCTCGCCAGGTTGTAGTTGCGCGAGAAGCCATCCTTGAACTTCTCCATCTTGGCTTCGAAGTTCGTGACATCGATATTCTGCTGTTTGTACTCCGCCAGTTCCTGCTTATAGCGAAGCGAACCCATAGCGGCGTTGCGAAGGAGCGTAATCATGGGGATGAAGAACTGCGGGCGGATCACGTACATCTTCTCATAGCGGTAACTCACGTCGACGATACCCGCGTTATAGAGGTCACTCTCGGGCTCCAGCAGGGTGCAGAGCACCGCATACTCGCAGCCTTTCTGGCGGCGATCGTGATCGAGTTTCTTAAAGAAATCCTCGTTCTTGTGTTTGGTCGCGGTCTCGTCGTTCTCGTTTTTCATCTCGAACATGATCGAAATGATCTCGTTGCCGCTCTCGTCACACTCGCGGAAGATAAAGTCGCCCTTGGTACCCTCGGATGCATCGTTATCCTTCTCGAAATACGCGTTGGGAAACGCCGTCATGCGCAGGCGGTTAAACTCGGTCTCGCAGTGCTGCTCGAGCGACTCGCCCACCATCTTGGTGGACAGGCGGACCTTCATGTCCTTAAGGCGCTCAATCTCTTCATCCTTGTAGCGAATCAGCTCCTCGTTCGCGCGCTTGGTCTGCGCAAGTTCGAGCTCGTGTGCCGCCTTGGCCTGCTCCTCGCGTGAATCGCGCACCGCCAGCTCACTCGTGAGCTTGGCGCGGGCCTCGTCACGCTCACGCTCCGCCGCGGCGACCGCCGCCGATAGGTTCATCTTGGCCGTCAGTTCCTGTTCGCGCAGCTGAGCACGCAGACCCTCGGCCTCCTGCTCGGACTGAGCCTTTGCGACGGAAAACTTCTCCTGAACCTTCGCGCGATAGTCAGCAAGCGTACGTTCGGCCTCGCTGCGAGCGGCCTCGAGCTCACGCTGCGACTCGGCCGCAGCAGCAGCAAGCGCCATCTCCTGGGCCTTGTCCGCCGCGGCGAGCCTGGCTTGCAGCTCGGCAATCTGGGCATCACGCGCGGCTACATCGTTTTGAGCAGCGTTGCGCGCCGCCGACTCGGCAAGCTTGGCTTCATCATCCTTGCGTCCCAGCTGCGCACGCAAATTGTCGATCTCACGCTGGAGCTCGGCGTTCTCCTTTTGAGCATCGGCACGGGCCTCGACCGCCGCGCGCTGGCTTGCGCTCTCGCGCTCTGCGGCAGCGCCCTCGAGCTTGGCGCGTAGCTCGGCAAGCTCGGCATCGCGCTTGGCGACTTCTTGCGCCAGCTGTTGAGCCGCAGCGTTCTTCTGCTCTACGAGCTCAGCGTCGCGCTGAGACTCTGCCTTTTGCAAGGCAGCCGTCGAACGCGAGCGCTCAAGCTCCAGCGCCTGCTCGCCTTCGCGCTGGACTGCCTTCACGCGCTCGTCCAGGTCGCGCGAGAACTCGGCATCGCGCACCTGTTTGACGATATCCGCATAGCCGGACGCATCGACCTTAAACACTTCGCCGCAATGCGGGCACTTGATCTCGTTCATGGCAGCTCCTCGATGGACGAAAATTTAAACCGTCTACACTCTACCGCGCCGCGCGGACAAAAAAGGCGCCGCTGCCATAATGGCAACGGCGCCAGAACCACCACAAAGGTGCCTGTCCCCTTCGTGGCGGTTTGCGAGCTACAGGCCAAAGAAATTCAGGATCTGGTCTCGGCTTACGGGCTTGTAGTTGTTGGCGTCGAGGCCCACATCGTAGCGGTAAATGGGGCGCTCGCGATCGCGGTTGCGCGCGTTGACGCGGTCTCCCCTGCTGTGGATATGTCCGTGCAGCATGATGGCACCGCGCGCCTTGCCATTCCAGCTGAGCATGGGGTAGTGGCTCATAACTAGACGATGGCCCTTGGCATAGCCGGGAGCAATCTCCAGGTAATCGCGTACCTCATCCCAAATCTGCGGCACGTCGGGATCTTCCCAGTCGCCGTCATGGTTACCACGGATGAGCGTTACATTCTGGCATTCGATGCGCTCGCGCAGGCGAACCGCCTCCGCCAGGGGCAAACGATAGGTAAAGTCACCCAGAATATAGAGGCGGTCGTCCGTCGCCACGCACTCATTGATGGCATCGATGACCTTGCGGTTCATCTCCTCGACCGAATCAAACGGCCGATCCATATCGTGCAAGATATTCGTATCGCCCAGGTGCAGGTCGGCGGTAAACCACATCATCGTCTGTATCCTCATTTCGCAACGTGTCTAACACGTGCCTAGTATACAGACGCTTTGGCGCGTCGGTTAGCCAAAGAGCCCGCCGAACGGACCTCGGCGGCGTTTGTCTTTCTTTTTCGACGCATCACCCTGGGCGTTCTTGTCCTGCCGCTTCTTCCGGTCCTGCTCCAACTCATCGTCATCGAGTAGCATATCCCACTCAAACGGATCGTCTGTCAGATCGAACAGGTCGTCGTCATCAACCATGACCGCCTCCATTGCCGACTAGCGGGCATCCACCACATAGAGTCCAACGCGCACCTGATGCCACGGGCTGCGCTCGGGAGCAACCTGCTGCACACGGGCTTCAAATACGTCCCCATGCCCGTAATACATCATCAAGGACAGCGGGCCAACCTCGTCTCCCGGAACATAGCCAAGCTTGGTCTTGCCATAATAGATCGCAACCGCCTCGGGGTCGTGGGGATTATCACGTTCGGCACGCAGCGTCAGTTTATCGCCCGCTTTAAGATCGCCCAAGACCAAGGCGCCGTCGGCATACTGAAATCCCGCAATGTGAAACGACAGAAGAACACGCGAAGGCTCGTACATAGCAGCTCCTCTAACAGCCGGATAAATCGGCGCTTAACCGTACTGAGAAGCTTACGGGCCCGTGCGGACACAAATTCGCCCCACCCGCGCCTTTTCGACCGTTTGTCGCTACACCATCTGATTCTAATGCACAAACATGCGCACGAACTTGTGCTTCCAGCTTGTGTAAGGAGCATAGCGGAATGGCACGTCCAGCCAGGTTGCCTTGTTCACGATACTCTTCTTGTGGCTAAACGTATCGAAGCTCTCGCGTCCATGGTACTGCCCCATACCGCTCGCGCCCATGCCGCCAAAGCCCATATGGCTCGTAGCCAAGTGCATGATCGTGTCGTTGACGCAGCCGCCGCCAAAGGGCACGTAACGCACAAAGCGCCGCTGAACTGCGCGATCCTGGCTAAAGGTATACAGAGCCAGCGGCGTCGGACGATCCGTAATAAACGTCTCGGCCTCGTCTAGGCTCTCAAACGTCAGCACCGGCAAGATGGGGCCGAAAATCTCCTCCTGCATCACGGCGTCATCGGGGGTCACGCCGTCCAAAATCGTCGGCTCAATCTTGAGCGATGACTCGCGCGCCGTGCCTCCAAGCACAACCTTATCGGGATCGATCAGCCCACGCACGCGCGCAAAATGCTTGGCGTTGACGATATGCCCATAATCCTCGTTATCGAGCGGATGCTCGCCAAACATACGGCGGGCCTCTTCCCTGATGAGGTCCAGCAGCTCGTCGTGCACGCGCGCATCGACCAGCAGGTAGTCGGGCGCCACGCAGGTCTGCCCCACGTTGAGCCATTTACCAAAGGCGATACGCCGCGCCGCAACCTTCAAGTTTGCCGTCGCATCCACGATGCAGGGGCTCTTTCCGCCCAGCTCAAGCGTCACGGGCGTAAGGTTTTTACTTGCGCGCTCCATGACGAGTTTGCCGACCGGAACGCTACCGGTAAAGAAGATCTTGTCCCAGCACTCATCGAGCAGCGCTTCGTTTTCGGCGCGCCCGCCCTCGACAACCGTCACCAGGCACGGATCAAATGCCTCTTCACAGATTTGCTTGAGCACCGCGCTCGATGCCGGAGCATAGGCACTCGGCTTGATGATCACGGTATTGCCCGCGGCAAGGGCGCCGGCGAGCGGCTCGAGTGTTAGCAAAAACGGGTAGTTCCACGGAGCCATGATGAGTGTGACGCCATAGGGCACGGCTTGCGTTTTGCACACGCTCACGGCGTTAGCGAGATCGCACGGACGCAGGCGCGGACGACTCCATCGAGCCACGTGAGCGATCTGATGTCGAATCTCGGAAAGCGACGTACCAATCTCGCACATATAGGCCTCGTCATGCGACTTCCCCAAATCGGTCTTGAGCGCATGGGCGATATCGGCCTCGTGGGCCCGCACCGCATCGCGTAAACTCACGAGCGCGCGACGTCGAGCATCGACATCAAACGTGGCGTGCGTCTTAAAGTAGGCGCGCTGATCGCCGACGATGCGCGCAATTTCCTCGGTGTTCATGGACCCTCCTAATTCTCGTCCTCAAACATACCACCTGCAACGACTTCGTACATATGCTCGAGCTCCAAGCGGTCCATTAGAAGCGGAACGGGGTATAGCGGATTGGCCTCGGCATCGGCATGCGCCGCCATCTCGGGAATGTCAGAGTGGCGAATGCCCAAAACATATTTGGGGATTCCCAGGGCCTCGTTCATGCGGTCGACCCAATCGATAAAGGCCTCGGCCGCAAGACTATCCTGCGCGGTAGCCGGCGCAATGCCCGCCATGTGAGCAAGATCGGCAAGCTTGGGGGCGGCGGCGTCACCATAAGCGCGAAGCATGTGCGGCAGGATGATCGCGTTGGCCAAACCGTGCGGAATTCCGTATCGGCCGCCCAGACTGTGCGCGATGGCGTGAACGTATCCCACATAGGAGCGGGTAAACGCAACGCCCGCCTTATACGCCGCCAAAAGCATATTGCGACGAGCGCACATGTCGTCACCATGCTCATAGGCCTCGAGCAAATTGTCGTGGATAAGCTGCACCGCCTGTCGCGCCATCTTGCGCGTATAGGGCGTGGTGCTTCGCCCGATAAAGGCCTCAACGGCATGCGTCAGGGCGTCCATGCCCGTCTGCCCCGTAATGGAAGCGGGCAAGCCGCACGTAAACTCGGGGTCGTGGACTGCAAAACGCGGGATGAGCACAAAGTCGTTAATGGGGTATTTGTAGTGCGTCCCGTCATCGGTAATTACCGCCGCAAGCGTGGCTTCGCTTCCCGTACCGGCGGTAGTGGGAACGGCGATGAGCAGCGGCAGGCGACGATGAATCCGCAGCAGGCCGCGCATCTTGTTGATTGGCTTGTTTGGCTGCGCAATGCGTGCGCCCACGCCCTTGGCACAGTCCATGGCCGAGCCACCGCCAAAGCCGATAATGGCCTGGCAGGCGCTCTCTCGATACAGGGACGCCGCTTCTTCCACGTTTGAAACCGTGGGGTTTGCACGCGTTTCGGCATAGACCGTAACGCCAATCCCCCTGGATGCGAGCGCCGTCTCGAGCGGTGCCGTGAGCCCCAGACGGGCAATGCCGGGATCCGTCACGATAAGGACCTTCTGGATCGAGCGCTTTTGAAGCACCGCGGGCACATCCTCGGCATGCTCTAAAATGCGCGGCTCGGTATAGGGCAGGATCGGCAATGCAATGCGAAAAACCGTCTGATATGTTCGGCACCAGGCACGACGGGCTAGATGCATAAAGGAAACTCCTTCATTTGTTGATAGGTCAACATTTGCTCGCCCGATTGTACTCAGCGGCGGTCAAAGACGGCCTGCCAATCGTTAATCAATCAACATCTTCATATCTCGAAATTGTTTTATTAAAAATCATTCCTAATAGGCTTCACATTTGGTTGCATTTATGGATAATAGAACTCGTCAAGACGCACGTCCGGAGAGGGCCCTTACGGGACCGGACGAGCGCACAATCGCCATCGATCGAAAGGATCGAATCATGAAGTTTGTTTGCCCCGTTTGCGGTTATGTGGAAGAGTTCGACGGCGACCAACTGCCCGAGGACTTCAAGTGCCCCCAGTGCGGCGTTCCCGGTTCTCGTTTCCTGAAGCAGGAGGAGGGTCAGCTCGAGTGGGCTGCCGAGCACGTCGTGGGCGTCGCCAAGATGGAGGGCGTCTCCGAGGACATCGTTGCCGACCTGCGCGCCAACTTTGAGGGCGAGTGCTCCGAGGTCGGTATGTACCTGGCCATGGCTCGCGTCGCTCATCGCGAGGGCTATCCCGAGATCGGCCTGTACTGGGAGAAGGCTGCCCACGAGGAGGCCGAGCATGCCGCCAAGTTCGCTGAGCTCCTGGGCGAGGTCGTGACCGACTCCACCAAGAAGAACCTCGAGATGCGCGTTGAGGCTGAGAACGGCGCCACCGCCGGCAAGACCGATCTTGCCAAGCGCGCCAAGGCCGCTGGCCTCGATGCCATCCACGACACCGTGCACGAGATGGCTCGCGACGAGGCCCGCCACGGCAAGGCTTTCGCCGGCCTGCTCAAGCGCTACTTTGGCTAAGCCAACCGCCTGAGACATAACCTCAAGCTCGATGAGGCCCGGACCGTATTGGTTCGGGCCTTTTTCGTGCCTCATGAACTTGTTAACGCCCTGAAATAGGACCGCCTTCGGCATCGGCTTCTTGTCAAAAACTAAGTGAGTAGACTTTTTGGAACTTGCCGAGCACGCCATCCATATTGCTTTATAAAGCCGCAGGTAAATGACTTGTTGCAAAACGGCTTGGTCGCCAAAGTGCCAAAAGTCTACTCACTTAGAACCGCAGCCGTCCACGATCGAGCCATTTTGTGTCTAGCGGGCATCTTTCCGTCGATTACTCCCAATTTTGTCCAGTCAATGAATAGTTCAGACCGGAGTAATGCCTCAGCCCTTTGCTCATCCGAGCTTTTATCACGATATTCAGCATCGAGCATCCTGCATACGGCCTTAACGATCGCGCGGAATCTATCCTCATCCGATATCTGTCTGTGTGTAAGGAGAAGCACATCGTAGCCCATGGCCTGAAGGGCCGTCATGCGGTCAGCGTCACGCAAGCCATCCCCTGCGCGTCCGTGCGAGGCCTTTCCCTGACATTCAATGGCCACCTGTCGCCTACCGTCCGGCGAAGAAAGAAGTAGGTCGATATATACACGGGACTTTCCCACAATCGCTCGAGCACTTGTGCTTAACGTCACTTCGACATTGAGCTCTATGCCGCAAAACCCTTCGCCTCCCAGGGCTCGCGGCAGTCCAAGCAACAAAAACGCCTCGACCTCAAAAGGCGACGCGGCACCCAATGGAACGAGTTGCGATACCGCCATAAATCTATTGCCGTAACGCATCCCGCAAACATCTGAACAAAAACGGTCAAGGTCTCCGCCCAAAACCAAAGCGTCTCGACGCCATAAATTTGAGGCGGTGCCGTCCTCGGACGGACAGCGCACCCAACCGAACGTTGTCGAAATCGCGCCCGAATCAATTGCACGCGAAAGCTCCGCCTCAAGTGCCGCTGGCAGGGCACACACCGCAAACAAGCCGCACATCTCTGCCAACACAAAAAGAAGCTGGAGATCCGTCAGATGTCGAGACATGATAAATGCCGTCAGTAGAGGAGACGTGACCAAAAACCCATGCTCCGTTTCCAGCACGGATTCCCTGGGGAGCTCACCAAGAAACAGCCGCTGTCTGATACTGGCAGGACAAGTCCGCTTGTTTCTCGTCCGGACCAATGTATACAACGGAAAGCCGAGCACAACCGCAGCCGTCGGGTTACGGGCAAGGTCATATCGCTGCCGGTCTTCTTCCGGCCGTGGAAGCGGCGGACACAAAGCGCGGACTTGAGGAGGCAAACGCCAGTACCTAAAAGCCGATATGTCACAAAGTAGATCCTTCATAGGCACAGGAAAACACGAATTTCAACCCAGTCAGTCACGTATTGGCGCGAACGCACCAAAAATGGCGCCGAACGGACTGCCAAGTTTTCAACAGCACTCCCCAACTGGCCAAAAGCTTGCCGAGAGCTGGACGAAGCCCTGTTGAAAACCCCATTTTTTTCTCATGCAGGAGCTTTGCGCGGCAAGTGAGTAGACTTTTTTGAACATCCCGAGCAGGCCGGTCATCCTGCTTTTCAAAACCGCAGGTAGATAGCTTGTTACAAAACTGCCTGGTCGCCAAAGTGCTAAAAGTCTACTCACTTAGGTTGCAGAGTGCCCATTACAGTCTGAAATAGGCCATCGATAAATTTCGATGGCGAGCATTCGGCGC
>DXMG01000050.1:0-10090 GCA_019414325.1 Collinsella sp.
CCCTCGTATCCCCAGCGGCATTTCAACTCCAGGACATGTCGCGATCATGCCCGGTCATCCATGCAAATGGACACCACTCTAACACTGGGGTCAGATATCCCCCGCTGCGGCGTATAGGGTAAAATCTTGTCTGCCGCGGAATCCGCCTGCGGGCAACGCTCCGATCTCCGATTGGGGTGAAGCCTATGAACTTGTTTCTTGAAATCCTGCGCCTCTCGATGTACGCGACCGGCATTGCCCGGAACCTCTACGCGATCTGGCGGGAATATAAGCAGTAACGGATAGCGAAGGGAGTCATAGAAAAGGGCCGGTTGCAGCCGGCCCTAGACGATAATACCTGCGTTGCCCGCGTCTCCGAAGTTTAAGCGCTGAGGAGCGGGTTCCGCGGCACAACCTGATTTTACCCAGTGAGGCAGCTCTTTTGCAGCCGCTCCACTGTTTATTTACATCTGGCACCCTCAAACAATCAGACGGCAGCCCGCACTCCTGAGAGCCGCCCCATACCCCCGGCCATCACGTTACGGTGCCAACCGGCACCGCTCCCCTACTTCCCAAATAGCGCACCCAGCAGGCCGCGACGTTTGGGCTTCTCCTCTCGGTAGGAACCCTCGACGGCGGCTGCAACCTGGCGCGGTTGCTCGCCGCCTCCACGGCGCACGATCTGGTACAGGAACGGCGATTTAACGTATTTGACCTCGACGGGCGTGGCGTGCACGGTGCTCTCACCGGACAGATGCAGACTCGGGCTGAGCGGCGCCACAATATGCGTCTCGCGCTTGTCGCTAAACACCACCGCGGCCGCGCGGCCCGTCTGGCCGTTTACGGCGATGCGCACCTGCTCGCCGTCGCGGCTATCCGTTGCCGGACGGTCGACAAAGTACACCGGCACCATAACTAGGCCGTCCTTGTGCTTGCGGGCCTTGCGCGCCCAGGTGCGGATGCTCTTTTTATTGAGCCCCAGTACAGCCTCGGCGTCGTTGCCCGCAACGTCGAGCGCCAGCTTATCAATGACCACCTGGTCCTTGGTAGACGCATCGACGGAGACGACGCGAAAGTCGCCTTCCTGCATGGCGGGATCGAACGGACCGACCTTGGCAAAGTCCCACGGCTCCAAAATGCCCAGGAGGCGAACGTCCAGGTAGTTTGCCCTGGGATACGCCCAGTCGAGCACCTCGTAGTACACCAGGGTCTCCTTGCTCAGGCCCTTGACCGGGAAGGACGCCATCATGCGCAGGTCCGCCAGCGCCATGGGGAAATAGAAGAGCATCATGTCGTTTTTGATCGCATCTTCCACGTCGTGCCCGGCAAAGGCGTCGGGGTACTGGCGCACCAGCTGCAGTGCGTTGGCACGTGCCTGCTGCGGCGAGATTTCGCAGGGAATGCCCTGCTCCGGCACATACTCTGCACCCACGCCCATGGTCAGACGCTTGCAGAAGGTACCGGGCTTGAGCAGGTCGGCAATGCCGATCTTGTTGCCGCAGGACGGGCACTCAAACACACGCTGCGTTGACTCGCCCTCAAAGGACGCTCCGCAGAAGGGGCAAGGAATGCTCACATGCGTAGCCTCTTGGAACTCTTGTGCCGTGCCGCGATCCTCCCACAGCAGATGTTCCAGGACCGACTGATTGCGCCAGTGCGAATTGAAGAAATACCAGTCCGGGTCCTCCGGGCGCTCGAGTTGCGACACATGCGTGAGCTTGAGCAGTCCATCCACCACCGTCAACGGCGTATGGCGAATGCCCAAAGCGCTCTTGGGCTCTCCGGCGTCCGCCTGCCACGGAATGACCGCACCGCAATAAGCGCACTCAAAGCTGCGCTTAGCTTGGTGTGTGTACATAGGGCCGCCGCAGTTTTGACATTTAATGGCAAACATCTCGTCCATGGAAACGTCCTCCTTTGCACAGGGGCTGTCGGCATTAAGTATGTCGATCAAACAGGCACATGCCCATACCCATGTGGCCCAAAATGGACCACCCAGGCAGACGAGAAGGCTCGCTCGTTAGCACCGGCAGACTATTGCTGCATTTTCTGAGCATCGGTGCACGGCGCCCCCGCGCGAGCTACACTATCCCCTTAAACATGATTGTGAGGACGACCGCTATGCTATTTGTAAATCGGCTGGTACATACGCTTGTTCCCGGCAGCGAGGACGAGCCGGTCGATGCATCTTGCCGCACCAACGCGGGTTTTGCCGCAAGCCTCATCTGCATTGGCCTCAACATCACCCTGTGCCTGGCCAAGGGCATCGCGGGCCTGCTCGCCGGTTCCGTCTCCCTCATCGCCGACGCCTTCAACAATCTCTCCGATGCGTCGAGCAACATCGTGAGCCTGCTCGGGTTCCGCCTTGCCAGCCGCCCGGCAGACGAGGGCCACCCTTACGGCCACGGCCGCTACGAGTACCTGGCTGGTCTGTTTGTCGCCGTCCTGGTTTGTGCCGTCGGCATCAACCTGATTCTCGAGTCGGTCACCAAGATCATCAAGCCCTCGCCCACCGCTTACACGTTTATTTCCCTTGCGGCACTGGGTACGTCCATGCTCGTTAAGATCTGGATGGCAGCGTTCAACCGCACGCTGGGCGATCGTATCGACTCGGAGACGCTCATCGCCACGGCGCAGGACTCCAAAAACGACGTCATCACCTCGGGCTCGGTCTTGGTGGCGGCGCTTATTTCGCAAGCGACAGGCTTTGACCTCGATGGCTGGGCGGGCCTGGGCGTGGGCATCTTCATCTGCATCAGCGGAATGGGCCTGGTGCGCGACGCCATCAGCCCGCTGTTGGGGCAAGCGCCCGACCCCAAGCTCGTCCAGGCAATCCGCGACAAGATCATGTCCTATCCGCAGGTCCTGGGCACACACGACCTGATGGTGCACGACTACGGCCCCGGCCGTCAGTTCGCCAGCGCCCACGTGGAAATGCCCGGCGAGGGCGATGCCTTTGAGCACCACGAGATTCTGGACACCATCGAGCACGACATCAAGCGTCAGATGGGCATCGGCATCACACTGCACTGCGACCCCATCGCCACCACCGGCGACGACCTGCGCGGCTGGGTCAAGCGCGGCGTCATGCAGATCGATCCTGCGCTCTCCATCCACGACCTGCACGAGCACGACGGGTTCGTTTCGTTTGACCTGGTGCGTCCCGACGGCTTTGACATATCCGACGAGGAGCTGCTGGAGCTCGTCACGTGCATCGTGCACGAGCGCCGGCCCGATGCCTCATGCGTCGTTACGTTTGACTCGGGCTTTAGCTCGCCCGACCGTCCGGCCGAGCAGCTGTAGCCCACTTAACAGCTAGTTTCCCTGCGCGCCCGAGATGCCGTTTTGTAGGGCGTTCCAGGCACCCGTCGCCATGTCGCCCAAGTTCTGCGCGGTATCGCCCAGATTTTGTGCCGTATCGCCCAGCTCTTGCGCCTTGTCTCCCAACTCCTGCGCCTTGTTGCTCAAGTCCTCCAGCGTATTGGAGCTCGAGCTGTCCGCGCCGCCCTGGTCGCCGGACGCGTTGCCCGACGAGCCGTCCTTGTGCGTGAGCTGAATTTCGAGGTTGCCGCTGTCGTTATAGTAGGCAGAAGTAACGACCCAGTTGGCATCGACGACGGGCGTTGAGCCATCATCAGTCAGGACCACGGCATTCGAAAGATCGGCGCCGCGCGACTTGAGAAGCTTCTTGGCGTTGGACCAATACTGTCCCGGGATATCGCTCAGATCGACGGTGCTAGACGAGGCGGACTCGGTTTGCTCGGCAGCGGTATCGGCCGTTGAGCTCCCCCGCTTGTTGAGCATGCCCGACACGATGGCAAACACAACCGACAGCGCAAAGAAAATCGCCAGCACGATGAGGATCTTCTTGATCACGCTCGACGAACGCGACGGCCTCTTCTCCTCGTCTTCGCTATATTGCGGAATCGACTTGGGGTACTCGCGATACGGCTCGCGCGACTCGCAGCGAGGCTGCGCCGTGCGAGGCATATACGTCGTCTGCTGAGGCTGCGGAATGGGATTCTGCGGCAGGTTGTCATAGGGATTCGGCGTCGAGGCAGCATAAGAATCCTGCGGCGTGTAATCAAACGGATCCGGAGCTGCGTTGCCATAGGGGCCTTGCGAAGATGCAGCGTAAGAATCCTGCGCCGTGTCGCCATAGCCCATAACCCGGGTGGGCTCGGCAGAAGGCTGCGTCGCGGCGGGGTCGGCATAACCGGGGTTGGGAACAACGCGGGTCGCATCGGCGCTATCGCCAGCCTGCGCGGAACCGTAGCCGCCCATCACGGTTGTCTTGTCCTGATCCATGCAACGATTCCTTTCCGTCGCGCGTGAGCCTCAAGTTATCCATGCATTCTACCCGCGCAAAAGCCTATGATGGGCAGAGTCCGTCGGTATCTACAAGACATGCGCGGGCCTAAGGATCAAAAAGCCCCGCCGGGCCTTGTGGGCACGGCGGGGCGGACAAGCAGCTATGGACAGCAGACTTAGAACAGGCCGGTGATGATGCCGTCGTTGTCGACGTCGATGTTCTCGGCCGCGGGCACCTTGGGCAGACCCGGCATGGTCAGAACGCTGCCGGTCAGCGCGACCACAAAGTGGGCACCGGCGGAAACCTTGAGCTCACGCACGGTGATGCGGAAGTTCTCGGGAGCGCCCAGGGCCTTGGCGTTGTCGCTAAAGCTGTACTGCGTCTTGGCGACGCACACCGGCAGGTTGCCAAAGCCGTTCTCGCGCAGCTCGGCGAGCTGGCGCTTGGCGGCCGGCGTAAAGTCAACGCCGTCGGCGCGGTAGACCTTGGTGGCAACGGCCTCGAGGGCATCAGCGACATCAGCGCCGTCCTCATAGGCAAACTTGAGCTCGCTCGGCTGCTCAATCAGACGCATGACCTCATCGGCCAGCTCGAGCGCGCCCTCGCCGCCCTTGGCCCAGACCTCGGAAAGCTTAACGTTGACGCCGAGCTTCTGGCACTCGGACTCGATGAGTGCAAGCTCGGCCTCGGTGTCCGTCGGGAAGCGGTTGATGGCGACCACGCAGGGCAGACCATAAACGTTCTGGATGTTGTCGACATGACGCAGCAAGTTGGGCATGCCAGCCTTGAGTGCCTCGAGGTTCTCCTCGTTGAGGTCGGCCTTGGCGACGCCACCGTTGTACTTAAGCGCACGAGCGGTCGCGACGACCACGACGGCGCTGGGGCGAACGCCCGTCATGCGGCACTTGATGTCGAGGAACTTCTCGGCACCCAGATCGGCACCGAAGCCGGCCTCGGTAATGGCAACATCGCCAAAGCGCATCGCCATACGCGTGGCCATAATAGAGTTGCAGCCGTGGGCAATGTTGGCGAAGGGACCGCCGTGGACAAACGCGGGCGTGCCCTCGAGCGTTTGCACCAGGTTGGGCTTAAGCGCGTCCTTAAGCAACGCGGCCATGGCACCCTGGGCCTTGAGGTCGCGGGCACGGACGGGCTCGCCGGCAAAGCTATAGCCGACGACAATCTCACCCAAGCGTTCCTTGAGGTCGTTGATGCTCGTAGACAGGCACAGGATTGCCATGACCTCGGAGGCGACGGTGATGTCGAAGCCGTCCTCGCGCGGCACGCCCTGGGCCTTACCACCAATGCCATCGATAACATGGCGCAGCTGACGGTCGTTCATGTCGACGACGCGCTTCCAGGTGATGCGCTTAACGTCAATACCGAGCTGATTGCCCTGCTGGATGTGGTTATCAAGCATGGCGGCCAGCAGGTTGTTGGCAGCACCGATAGCGTGGAAGTCGCCGGTAAAGTGCAGGTTGATATCCTCCATGGGGATCACCTGAGCCCAGCCGCCACCGGCAGCACCGCCCTTAACGCCAAAGACAGGGCCGAGCGAAGGCTCGCGCAGGGCCACGGCACTCTTGACGCCGCGGCGACGCAGGCCATCGGCCAGACCGATGGTCGTGGTGGTCTTGCCCTCGCCCGCAGGCGTTGGGTTGATAGCGGTCACGAGAACGAGCTTGGCCTGGTGATCAGTCGGCTCGTTGAGCAGTGAATAGTCGACCTTAGCCTTGTCGAAGCCGTACGGAATAAGGTGCTTAACGTCGACGCCGGCGTTCTTGGCCACCTCGGTAATAGGCAGCGGCGTGACAGAACGTGCGATTTCGATGTCAGTAGGCATGGGCGGTCCTTTCGTTACCGAATGAGAAAAAGACCAATTCAGCATAGCACGGGCGCGCAATAGTAAAACGCCCATAACCGATGAACGGCGATATGTTTACCCGATGCCCAGCGATAGCCTACAGATGCGCTAAAACAAGCCCATTCCTACAGGGTCGGTTCAATACCCAAATGCTCAAAGGTGCGAAGCGTTGCCTGGCGGCCCTGGGGCGTGCGAATCATCAAGCCGCACTGCAGCAGATAGGGCTCGTAGACATCCTCAAGCGTACCCGGGTCCTCGCCCACCGCGCTAGCAAGCGTCGTCAGGCCCACGGCACGGCCGGAGAACGTCTTGGCAAGCGTCTCCAAGATGCGAATGTCCATCCAGTCCAGACCAAGCTCGTCGATCTCAAAGAACTCGAGCGCCTGACGGCAAATGTCAAGCTCAATAGGACCGTTGCCGCGCACCTGCGCGTAGTCGCGCACGCGCTTGAGCAGACGGTTGGCAAGACGCGGCGTACCGCGGGAACGCGAGCCGATCTCGAGTGCACTGGCATGGTCGATCGTCACACCCAGAATGGTCGCCGAGCGTGTCACAATCTGGGCGAGCTCCTCGACGGTGTAGTAATCCAGGCGATACGAAATGCCAAAACGGTCGCGTAGTGGGCCGGTCAACATGCCCGAGCGAGTCGTTGCCGCTACCAGCGTAAACTTGGGGATATCCAGGCGAATCGAGCGCGCCGCCGGACCCTTGCCAATCACGATATCGAGGGCAAAGTCCTCCATCGCGGGGTACAGGACCTCCTCGACCGAACGGTTGAGGCGGTGGATCTCGTCGATAAACAGCACATCACCCGGCTGCAAGTTAGTAAGGATGGCCGCCAGGTCGCCCGTGCGCGCGATGACGGGGCCACTCGTGGTCTTGATCTGAGCGCCCAGCTCGTTGGCGATAACGGTGGCCAGCGTGGTCTTGCCCAGGCCCGGAGGACCCGAGAAAATCACGTGGTCGAGCGTCTCGCCACGGTTCTGCGCCGCTTCGATCAACACGCGCAGGCTCTGCTTGATGTGCTCCTGGCCGCAGTAGTCGTCCAGGCGCTGGGGGCGCAAAGTGCGGTCGACATCGAGGTCCTCGGCCGTCAGCTCCGAGCCCACCATGCGCTCGCCGTGCGCCATGGATGCCGCCGGCGAGTTACCGGGCGTCGCCCACAGGTCCTGAGAGTCATCGGCTTCCCACATCACGCATCCATTCCGAGTCGCTTAAGCGCCGCGCCGAGCAGATCCTCGACACGCATATTCTGCCCATCATACCCGCTCAGGGCAACATCGGTCTCCTGCGGGCTAAAGCCCATGGAAAGGAGCGCCGCACGGGCATCATCGATGGCCGAGGGAGCAGCAGTGGGCACGGGCATCGCAACCTGGCCGGGAATCACGTCGACCGGCACAAAGCCCTTATCCTTGGCAAAGGTGCTCTTGAGTTCCAGGATCAGGCGCTGAGCTGTCTTTTTGCCCACACCGGGTACCTTGGCCATGCCCTTGTCGTCCTCGGCCATCACCAGCGAATACAGCTGCCCCACGGTATAGGTGGAAAGCACGGCGAGCGCCAAGCGCGGGCCAACGCCCGAGACGGACACGAGCCGATCGAACATCGTGCGCTCATCCTTGGAGGAAAAACCGAAAAGTGTCATGGCGTCCTCGCGCACCTGCATACGCGTATAGAGGCGGACCTCGCCGCCGGGCGTCGGCAACGTGGCCGCAGTGCTGCCCGAGATGCCGAGCTCAAAGCCAACGCCCGACACATCGACGACAGCAGAGCTCATCGTGGCCTCGACAAGCGTTCCATGGAGCTGGGAAATCATCAGTATCCGGTTCCTCTCTGTTGATAGAACTCGCCACCGGTGAGGGCGCGGGTGCGGCTGAGGTTTACGTGGCAGATGGCGCAGGCCAGGGCATCGGCGGCATGGTCGGGATGCGGGTCGTGGTCGAGCTGCGTGAGCGTGCGCACCATGTAGGCGACCTGCCGTTTGTCCGCGGCGCCGGTGCCCACAACAGCCTGTTTGATCTGCATGGGCGTGTACTCGCCAATCTCGAGCGCGCATTCCGAAAGCGCCACGAGTGCAGCACCGCGGGCATGAGCCGTAGGGATGGCCGAGCGAACGTTGGCGCCAAAGTAAATGCTCTCGATAGCAGCGGTATCGGGGCGGTAGCGCTCCACGACACCCTTGAGGTCGCGGGCGATATGCGACAGGCGCACCGCGAGCGGACTTCCGGCACTGGTCTCGATGCAGCCATAGGCACGGCAGCGAACCTCGCCACGACGCTCCTCGATAATCCCCCAACCCGTATGAGCCAAACCGGGGTCAATGCCCAAGATAACCAAGCCAACCTCCCCTCGTCTTTTTCAAAGCACAAGGCAAGGCCCCGCGCACTATTCACGAACGTCTGTTCTAGAATAACACAACAGCGACCGTATCTAGCAAGCAAGGTTGAACCATAGGTTGAGCATAAGTCAGCGAGCGAGTCCCTGCCGTGGCAAGGTGTCACGAAAGAGGAGCGCCGCGTACTTCTGTACGCAAGCGACGGTTTGAGCGGCAGATTGCCCGGCAGGGGCTCGCGCAGCGTCGACTCGTTACGCGGTTTGGTAAAACCGCGTAACCTTGGCCCTATCCCAGAGTTAGTTTTGAGAGAAAAAGGGGAACTGCCTTGGATCCACCGGCGGGTGCGGCATCGGTCCGCCCTGGGGCCCACCTTGCGGGCCGCCCTGACCGCCCATCATCTTATCGATGGCGTCCTGAACCTCGCCCTCGAACTTTTTCATTCCCTCGTGCAAACGACGCTGACCGTCCTCGGAGCGCAGCTCCTCCATTTGCTCGGGCGAAATACCCAGTAGCTCGCCCAGCACGCCCATCATCTCGTTTCGCACGCGCTCGCTCGTATCCTCGTCAGCAAAACGGCGCACCTCGGCGCGCGCCAGCGAATCGACCGTCATACGCTCCTTGCCGTTAAGCCCCAGGTCGGACCACGCGAGCATATACGGCCAGGCACGCTCGGCAAACGAACGGGCCGAGACGATCGGCGCCATCGGCAACATGCGGCGGGCAGCCTCACCCTGTCGAACGAGCATCAGCAGCAGCGAGCAAGCCTCAGGCTTGCCAGCGGCCATCGGGATATCGTCGAAAGCTCGATTGCGGTCCACGTGCGCCTCGAGCGCGCCATCGACCTCACCCGGCTCAAGCCCGCCGAGCAGCTGTGCCGCGCGGTCGAGCATATCGACCGGACCGTCGATCGTCGAGAGCGCTTGCGCCAGCACGCGCTCCATGCAATCCTCCACCGCGTTGAGCGTCACGAGCTCTTGGGGCACCACGGCAGACGTGCGGTTGCGCACACGTGCCACAAACTCAAGCGTCGACAGGTACACATCGCCAAAGGGCGCAAAGTCGCCCTGGTAGCCGCCGCAAAGCGCCGGCGCCGCCAGCGCATACTCGGTTTTGGACAGCGGGCTCAGCGCCATCGCACCCAGCTCGAGCGCCGTGTCCTCCAGCATGAGGCCCAGCGTGCGCGAGCGCAGACGCTCGGCATCGCCCGCCGACACGTCGCGATCGAGCACACGCGCCGCATCCGGTGCATCGCGCTCGACGGTGCGAATGTGCAAACGCTCGGCGATGGCACGGACGGCGGCACAGCGGGCAGCCTCGGCCTCCTCCTGCGCCGGCGTAAAGATACGGTTGCGCCCCAGCACCAGGCCAATTACGTTACGCGAACCCAGAGCGTCAACGGCCAGCGCCGCCAGCAGGGATGACGGCAGGTCACCCTCGAGTGCCACCACAGCACGCGACGCACCGTGGGCCCGAGCGTTGTCGCGCACGGCGAGCACCAGCGCCTGCCACAACCACTCCTCGGAACGGAACTCGGGCAGTTCGTGATCTTCCAGGGCATCGAGCATCACGCCGCGCTGAATCTCCTGAACCAGCAGGCTCTCCT
>DXMG01000050.1:10100-13461 GCA_019414325.1 Collinsella sp.
CCGCCGGTATACACCGACTCGTCATAGGCACCGACCGGCGCCATGCAGGCAAACCACACGCTGCGCTTGGATGCGATCTTGCGGTAGGCGCCGCTGCGAACGGCGGCAATGGCGGCAGTCTCGCGGTCGGTCATGTCAAACGCGTTGAATTGGAAATACGCGATGAGGTCGACGCCGGTCGGCAACATCTCGAGCTCGCGGTCCAAGTCAAAAATCACGGCGATGCGCACGCCGTCCACGTCGAACACCGGCGGCGCCCAACGCGTGTCGTTGTTCTCGCCACGCTGCAAGGCAATGCTCGAACGCGCCGGCACCACATGACCGTCCTTGAGCATCATGTAGTCGAGCAGCGGCTGGCCTTCAAACGAAACCGCCGCGGGCACGATGCAGATCATGTCAAGCTCCTGGATACGCTCGGCGACACCAGTCAAGCCGGCAAGCATGTCGTGCTCAAAGTCGGCAGCGCCCACCAGGCCACCGGGCATGGCGCCCATAAAGAGCGGAGCTGGAACGCACAGCACGCGCGCTCCGCGCTCGTGGGCCAGACGAGCCTGGTCCTCGATGCGGCCGCAAATGCCCTCAATATCACCCAGGCGCATATCGATCTGTGCAAGCGCGAGCTTCATGGCCCAGCCCTTTCCGTCGTAAACCATCGAAATCGTAGTAAAAGCGCCGGCCGCATAATGCAGTCGGCGCTTGCATGTGCATATGCTAGCTATGATACCCCGAGCGGGGACGCGCTCCTAGAATGTCGCGGACCACAGCCCGTGCAGGTTGCAGTAGGCATAGACGGTACCGGTCTTGGAGCCGCCCGCGAAAAACGTCGCGGGCTTCATGCCGGGCTGGAGGTAATGGACCTCCAGACGGCCCTCGGCCTCAAGGGCGATCCACTCAATGTAGTGCTCGGGCAGGCTGGGGTGCTCGACCGAGCCAACGCGTGCGCGAATCACGTGACCGTCGCGCTCGGTCTCGACGACGGGCACGTGCTTCTCGTGCGCCGCGTCCTCAGTATTTGCGGTCAGCTCCGTGCAACCGGCAGGGGTCGCAACGCCGTCGCCAAGGGCAGCGATGAGCTTACCGTCGGGGTCCTTAAAGAATTTCGCCATGATGTTCTCCTTTGCTGATGTGCCAATGTTCTTGATGGTTCTTATGCCCAAAGGCAGACAAACCATCCACGGCATTGCAAATGAACACATAACGGATCAGGCAAGCGGTCGGGCCAAAATGCGTCGACCGTCCTGTCCGCTCCAGCAGTCCCACCCCGCGCGCGGCTAGCGACCGTCGCCACCGAGCAGCGCCAGAACATCCTCGCGCGTAAACAGTGCCGACGAGATACCATCGCCGCCGAGCACGCTGTTGACCAGATCGCGCTTGGACTCCTGCATCTGCATAATGCGCTCCTCGATCGTATCCTTGGCGATGAGTTTGTACACGGTCACGGTGTGCTGCTGGCCAATGCGGTGGGCGCGGTCGGTCGCCTGGTCCTGTGCCGCCACGTTCCACCACGGGTCGTAGTGGATGACCACGTCGGCGGCCGTCAAATTGAGACCCACGCCGCCCGCCTTGAGCGAAATCAAGAACACCGGCACCTCGCCCGCCTGGAACTGCGCAACCATCTTGGCGCGGCTCTCCTTAGACGATGCGCCCGTAAGCTTAAGGAAGGCGATATCCTCCTTTGCCAGGCGCTTGCCGATGATATCGAGCATGCCCGTAAACTGGCTGAACAGCAAGATGCGATGACCGCCGTCGAGCGCGCCGTGCACGAGCTCCATGCACGTATCGAGCTTGGCGCTTCCCGCCTTGTAGTCCGCATAGTGCAGATGCGGGTCGCAGCAGATCTGACGCAGCTTGGTGAGCTCGGCAAGCACCTTGAGCTTGTCTTTCTTAAACTCGGATGCCTCGCGGTGCTGCACCTGCTGGGCGATGCGGTCCTGGTTGGCCAGGTAGAGCTTGCGCTGCTCTCCGGTAAGCTGCGCCATCACCGTGTCTTCGATCTTCTCGGGCAGGTCGGTCACCACGTCTTCCTTAACGCGACGCAGCACAAACGGCGACACAAGCGCCTGCAGACGAGCGGCGCTGTCGCCCTCGGCATGCTCGACGGGACTCTCAAAGCGCTTGGCAAATGAGTCGCGCGTACCCAAAAGGCCCGGCATCAAAAAGTCGAAGATGCTCCAGAGCTCGGACAGGCGGTTTTCGATGGGCGTGCCCGTCAGGGCAAAGTGCACGCCGGCCGGCAGGCGCTTGGCGGCGCGGGCCACCTGGGTGAGCGGGTTTTTAATGTACTGGGCCTCGTCGAGTACCACGCGGGCAAAGTCCTGCTCGACGTATTCGTCGATATCGCGGCGCATGAGATCATACGACGTCACGACCACGTTGTGCTCGGCGGCACCGGCAATTTGCACGCGACGCTGGGCCTTGGCGCCCACGATGGCACACACATCAAGCGAGGGGGCAAAGCGCTCCAGCTCGGCAGCCCAGTTGTACACGAGCGACGCGGGGCATACCACGAGCGTGGGCTTGGTATCCCCCGCCTCCACGCGCGCCAGAATGTGCGCGATCATCTGCAGCGTTTTGCCCAGGCCCATATCGTCGGCCAAGATGCCGCCTAGGCCCAGGTGCTCAAGCGAGCCGAGCCACTGGTAGCCGTCGACCTGGTAGCCACGCAGTGTGGCCTTGAGCGAGGCGGGCACCGTAAAGTCCATCTTGCCGAGCGTGTCCAGGCGCTCGACGGTACGGAGGAACGCAGCGTCGCGATCGGCCTCAAGCGCTGGCGTGCGCGCGAGCATGCTATCGACAAACAGGGTGCTCGACGCGGGAAGCGACATGCCGTCGAGCAGGTCGACGGCATCGACGCCCAGGTCCTCGGCAAGTCCAAACGCGGCGCGCGCTCCCTCGTCCAGGCGAACGATGTCGCCGGACGTAAGGCGCGCGAACGTCTGGTGGCGCTTATACGAATCGAGATAGATGGCAAGGTCGGCCGCCGAAAGCCCGCTCGCACCCAGCTCGACGTCGAGCAAGTTGCTCTTGACGGTGGCGCGCACCGAGAGCTTAGGCGCAGGGCGCACCGAGATCTGGCGCAGGCGGTCGCTGAGCATGACCTCGCCCAGCTCGGACAGAGCAGACAGGCCCTCGGTCAACAAGTGGAACAGGCTCTCGTCATCGCGCTCCTCAAATGCCAGGCCGCCCTCGTAAAAGTCGAAATACAGGGCAGCCGTGTCCATAACGCGAAACTCCGCCACCGTATCGCGGGGCGGAACGCCGGGGCGTTGCTCTTCGAAAGGACTGCCCGGAGCACCAAGACTAAAGAGATCTGCCGACCAATCGCCGTAGGCCACCGTAATCTTGCAGGTCACAAGACCAT
>DXMG01000051.1 GCA_019414325.1 Collinsella sp.
ACGCGCACCTGACCGGGATACTCCATCTCTTCCTCGATCTGATGGGCGATATCGTGAGCCAGGACCGTGGACTGGGCATCGGAGATCTTGTCCGGCTGAACCATGACGTGGACCTCGCGACCAGCCTGCATGGCATAGGTACGCTCGACGCCGTCATGGGCGTTGGCGATCTCCTCAAGCTTCTCAAGACGCTTGATATAGTTCTCGGCAGACTCGCGACGGGCACCGGGGCGAGAGGCAGAGACAGCATCGGCGGCCTGAACCAGGACATCGAGCACCGTGTTGGGGTCGACGTCGGCATGGTGAGCCTCGATAGCGTGGACGATAACGGGCTTCTCGCCATAACGGCGGGCAAGCTCGGCGCCGATGACGGCATGCGGGCCCTCGACGTCATGGTCGATTGCCTTGCCCAGGTCGTGCAGCAGGCCGGCGCGCTTGGCGGTAACAACGTCCAGGCCAAGCTCGGAAGCCATTACGCCGCACAGGTCAGAGACCTCGAGGGAGTGCTGAAGCACGTTCTGACCAAACGAGGTACGGTAGCGCAGGGCACCAAGGGTCTTGACAATCTCGGGGTGCAGGTCGTGAATGCCGGTATCGAATGCAGCTTGCTCGCCAGCCTCGCGCACGCGCTGCTGAACCAGGTCGGCAGCCTTGTGATACATCTCCTCGATGCGGGCGGGGTGGATGCGGCCGTCGGCGATGAGGTTCTCCAGAGCAACACGGGCGGTCTCACGACGGACCGGATCGAAGCTCGAAAGAACGACGGTCTCGGGCGTGTCGTCGATCACGAGGTTGACGCCGGAAACCTGCTCGAAGGTCCGGATGTTGCGACCCTCGCGACCGATGATACGGCCCTTGAGGTCATCAGAGGGAATGTGCACGGAGGTAACGGTGACCTCGGCAGTGTGGTCGGCAGCGCAGCGCTGAATCGCCAGGGACAGAATCTCCTGGGCGGTCTTGTGGCACTCGGCGCGAACCTGCTGCTCGGACTCGCGAATAATCGTGGCGGCCTCGTGGGTGACCTCGCCGCGAACCTTATCGAGGAGCTCCTTGTGGGCATCCTCGCGGGTAAGGTCGGCGATACGCTCGAGCTCGGAGGTCTGCTTTGCGCAGAGCTCCTCGAGCTCACGGGAGCGCTTCTCGACCTGACCGGCCTGACTGGACAGCTGATGCTCGCGCTTGTCGAGAGCGTCGTTGCGGCGATCGAGGGATTCCTCGCGCTGCATCACGCGGTTCTCGAGCGTACGAATCTCGCTCTTGCGCTGCTTGTCCTCGGCCTCGGCGGCCTGCTTGTTCTTGATGATCTCCTCTTTAGCCTCGAGCAGAGCCTCTTTTTTGAGGGTCTCGGCCTGACGCTTTGCATCACCGATCAGGGACTCAGCCTGTGCGTGTGCCGACTGGATCTTTTCGTCGGCCTCGTGAAGACTACCCTGCTTGGCGGTGCGCATGTAGGCAATGGCGGCGATGGCACCCAAAACGATGCCAACGAGCGCTGCAATGATAGGCATGCTCACTCCTTTTTATGGATTCGTTACACAACAAAGCGAACCGTCCTTATGAACGGCTCGCGACATTTGAGTAATATGGGCGCAGCTTATGCGGGTCGGATACAGATAAACATATAAACAAACTCATCACAGATGAGCACATATCACAAAGCAAATGACAGTGTTTATCGTACGTTGAACCACAACAACTGTCAAATAAATGGCCCCAGTACGGCGGCTAAAACGCGGTGAGCGGCGGGGCCACAAAACGCATACGCCTAAAGCGCACATTCCTCGCATTCGGCATCGAGACGTGCCTTAACGGCATCGGCGGCGATGTGATACGAGAAGCCCTTGCCCATCAAAAACCGAACCAGTTTTTCGAATCCGCGCGTCTCTGGAACACGCCGCTTGGCGAGCAGGGCTGACGCACGCGCCAAATCGTCTTCGACGGCAAAATAATCCTCGGGATAACCGGGAATGTCATCGAGCACAACATGACGTCGCTTGAGCTCGGTCTCGATTTTGCGCTGTCCCCAACCGCGCCGCTTGCGTTCCTCGATAAAGTACGAGCAAAAGCGATTCTCGTCTAAAAAGCGATACTCGGTGGCGCGCTCGACGGCGAAATCGATCGCGGGCTGGTGAAAACCGTAGCGAGCCAGCTTGTCACGGACCTCACCCGTCGCATGGTCGCGGCGCGATAACATCTCAGTCACCATGGTAAGTGCACATTTACGCTCGATGAGCTGCACCGCCTCACGAAAGTTATCCCAATCACAGGGAAGATCGGGGCGGTTTTTGACATACAGGCGCGCGACCCGCACGGGAATCCAAATGGACCGCTCAAAACCGCCCTCAAGCTCACAATCGATATGTGCGCAAGGCTTTTTGGACGCATACCCGCTCGAGAACGAGGAGACCGCCTTCTTATCGGGAAAGACGACCGTGGCCTCGGTCACCGTATACGACATGAGCGTAACCGCTACTCGTCGTCATCATCGAGCATGGCGGAACCATCGATGGCGTAAAGCTCGTCAAACTCCTCAGGCGCAGGCTGATCGGTCAGCTCTACCTCGGACGGAGCATCGTCATCAAACTCAAGCCCGCAGGCAAGACGGACCTTATGCTCAATCTCGTCGGCGCAATCGGGGTGTTCGCGCAGGAACGCCTTGGCGGCCTCGCGACCGTTGCCGAGCTTGTCCTCGCCATAGGCAAACCAGGAGCCCATCTTCTTGCAGATGCCGCACTCGACAGCCATGTCCAGAATCGAGCCCTCCTTAGAGATGCCCGTACCGTACATAATGTCGAACTCAGCAGAACGGAACGGAGCTGCCACCTTGTTCTTAACGACCTTAGCGCGCACGCGGTTACCGATAACCTCGTCCTTAAGCTTAATGCTATCGATACGGCGAATGTCGATACGCACCGAAGAGAAGAATTTAAGGGCGCGGCCGCCCGTCGTGGTCTCGGGGTTGCCGAACATGACGCCGATCTTCTCACGCAGCTGGTTAATGAAGATGCACGTCGTGTTGGACTTAGACAGCGAGCCGGCGAGCTTGCGGAGCGCTTGGCTCATCAGGCGAGCCTGAAGACCGACCGTAGTGTCGCCGATTTCTCCCTCGATCTCGGCACGCGGGGTCAGCGCGGCGACGGAGTCAACAACGATGGCATCAATGGCGCCGGAACGCACGAGCATGTCAACAATCTCGAGCGCCTGCTCGCCCGTATCGGGCTGAGAAATGAGCACCTCGTCGATATCCACGCCGATACGCGCGGCATAAGTGGGATCGAGCGCATGCTCGGCATCGATAAATGCCACAACGCCACCCATTGCCTGGGCCTCGGCCAGGATCTCGAGCGAAAGCGTCGTCTTACCGGAGGACTCAGGACCGTAAATCTCGACGATACGGCCACGCGGCACGCCGCCGATACCCAGCGCGGCATCGAGTGCCAGAGCGCCCGTAGGGATGGCCTCGACCTCGAGCTCGGGGCCACCGTCGCCGTACCTCATGATGGAACCCTGGCCGAATTTCTTCTCGATCTCAGCCTTGGTGGTGGCGATCATCTCATCGCGCTCTTTACCCGTCGTGCGAGCATGAACGGTACGTACGGGACCTGAATTCTTGGCCATGAATAGCCCTCCTCTTAACAACCTGCATCGATAATAAACGAACGGCTGTTCGTGGTCAACCGTTCAGATAAATCATATGCAGCCGACCTTTCCAAAACCCAACCAAAAGCCGACCAAACACTGACCAAATGCTTGACCATAAAGGGCCAAATAAGAACAAGGCAGGCAAAAATACACCTATGAACAGCACAAACGCTAAATTCTTCTGAGGTCCCCATCTCCACAATTAAGGGGCCCGGAGGCCCCTTAAAACACGTCTATTCCATAGAATCGAGCACGCAGACAATGCGACCCAATGCCTCCGTGACCGCATGGGCACGAACACACGAACGGTCGCCCTCATAGTGGCAGCGCACAGAGTCCACGACCGGCACTCCCCCATCGGCGGAACGATGTGCCCAGCCAATATAGAAAGTGCCAGCAGGATCGTCCTCAGTACCACCGCCGGGGCCGGCATAACCCGTTGCGCTCACTGCAATATCGCTCTGGTACAGCTCCAGCGAACCCGACGCCATCTCGCGCGCAGTTTGATGCGACACCGCGGTGTAGCGGTCGAGCGTCTCCTGCTCAACACCCAGCACGCGATGCTTAATCTCATCGCAGTAGGTCACCGCACCGCCACGCAGCACCGCCGAGGCGCCCGGGATATCCGCAATCGTCGAGGCGATCATACCCGCCGTCAGCGACTCAGCCGTCGAAACCGTCGCACCCCGAGCGCTCGCGCGCTCGACGATATCGCGCGCCAGTTCCTCGTTATGTGCGGAAATCTGCTCAAAAGAGTCCGTCATACCCACCAGGACCTAGACCGAAAAGACGATCTTGCGGCAGTTCCAGAAGTACTGGGCGCCCGAGATAACGGTCAAGACAACGGCAACGGCATACAGGAAGCGCGACACCGAGTAGATGCCGAGCGTCAGCGCCACCGGGCCAAGGTGCAAGCCGGCCATAGCAAAAACGCACAGGTAACCGCAGATGGAGACCATCGTGGTCGCTGTCTTGTACTTGCCGAGCTTATCGGCCGCAACGACCACACCGGCCGCACTCGCGACCATGCGAAGGGCGCTCACCAGAAGCTCACGGAACAGGATAATGAACACGGACCACACGGTCACCGCGCCAAAATCCAAGAACAGCAGCAGGGCCGAAAACACGAGCAGCTTATCGGCGATGGGGTCCAAGAATTTACCGAAGTCGGTGATCTCGTTGCGCGAACGCGCCAGATAACCGTCGACCTTATCGGTACACGACAGGATCACATACAGAATGAAGGCAGCGGCGGCGAGCGGGCCGTCGAAGGTGCTCCAATCCGTACCGGCAACACTCGTGTGAGAAAGCGCCGACACGATCATGAACACCGGGATAAAAACGATGCGAACGCACGTCACGATGTTGGCGGGCGTCCAAACACTCGTCAGTTCCTTATTGCTCTCGTTTGCCACGACGCTCTCCTACTCCACAACATGACCGATAAGCTCATAGCAGAAGCTATCGGTAAACTCGACGGTCAGAATATCACCCACGGACGCCTCGCCGGCGTCCAGATGCACCGCGCCATCGGAATCGGGCGCCTGGAACCAGGCATGGCCGATCAGCTCGGCGCCGTCCTCGGTTTCTTCGATACCGTCGACGATCACCTGGGCGCGCTCGCCCACATGCGCGGCAGTCGCAGCAAAACCGAGCGATTCGGCCAGGTCCATGGCCTCCTGGGCGCGCTCGAGCTTGACCTCCTCATCGACCTGACCCTCCATCTTGGCGGCCAGGCTGCCCTCCTCACGCGAGTAGGCAAAGACACTCGTGTAGTCGAAGCCGACGGTGTCCATAAAGTCGATGAGGTCGCGGAACTCGTCGTCGGTCTCGGTCGGGAAGCCGACCATAGCCGTGGAACGGATCACGATGCCGGGGATACGCTCACGCAGATCGCGGAACAGGTCCTCGAGCTCCTGGCGCGAACCGGAGCGACGCATGGCCTTGAGGATGCGCGCGTCGCAGTGCTGCACGGGGATATCGATATAGGGCAGCACCTCGGGCGTATCGCGAATCGTCTCGATGAGTTCGTCAGTCATGCCCTCGGGCTGCAGGTAGAGCACGCGAACCCAGACGTTGTGCGGGCGCACGGCCTCGGCGACGGCACGCAGCAGCTGCGCCAGATTGCGCGGCGAGCCCTCGGCGACATCCTCGTCAGCAAAGTCGGTGCCCCAAATACCCGTGTCCTGGCCGATCAGCACGATCTCGCGCACACCGCCGGCAACCAGGTCGCGCACCTCGGAGATAATGCTCTCGGCATTGCGCGAATGATAGCGACCGCGAATATAGGGGATCATGCAGAAGCTGCAGAAGCGGTTGCAGCCATCGGAAATCTTGACGTAAGCAACGGCGCCCTCGACGGTACGCTTGACCTGCGGGATATAGGCTGCGATCTCACGCTCGACACCCAGCGCGCCATCGATGACCGCCACGATGCCGTCCTCCTCGTCGGCCTTCACAAAGGCAGCGACCTCGGGCAGCTCGTCAGGCAAGTCGTCGCCATAGCGCGACGGCACACAGCCGCACATAACGATGGGGCAAGAACGAACGCCGTCCTGAACTTCGTTGGCGAGCTCGAGCGTGGTCTCGATGCTCTCGGACGTTGCGGAGGCGAGGAACGAGCATGTATTGACGATGGCGATATCGGCATCCTGCGGGTCGAATGCCTCTTCGTAGCCTGCGGCGGTCAAAAGAGAACGCATGCGGTCGGTGTCAACCTCGTTCTTAGCGCACCCGAGGGTGATGTAGAGCACGGAGCCCAACGGTGTATCCATGTTGGAGAGCAGTCCTTTCGATTGATATTAGCGGTAGTTGGTGAACTGCAGTGGCTGACCGTAGTCCTGGTCGCGCAGGAACTGGATCACGGTCTGCAACGCGTCCTTCGAAGCAGAGGAAACACGCAGCTTGTCGGCCTCGATGGTCACCTTGACCTTGAGCTTTTGGTCCTTGATGTCCTTGTTGATCTTCTTGGCGGTCGCCTGGTCGATACCCTCGACGATATGGCCGAGCACGCGCACGGTGCCGCCCGACGCCGCCTGCGGAGCATCCCACGAGACAGCCTTGAGGTCGATACCGCGCTTGATGAGCTTGGAGCTCAGCACGTCGATAATCTGCTTAGAGACAAAGTCAGCCGGGGCGCTGATCGTAAAGAGCTTGTCGCCCTTCGAAAGCTCGATCGTGGCGCCGGAATCCTTAAGGTCATAGCGCTGGGAAATCTCGCGCGTGGTCTGCTGGAAGGCGTTGTCGACCTCTTGCATGTTGACCTCGGACACGACGTCGAAGCTGGAATCTTTAGCCATGATGTTTCCTTTCGCGTACGAGCGGCTTAGTAGCTATCGTACGAATAGTCGGTAGAAGCGGTGGGCGTCTGACCGTCAGTTGCGGTATCGGCGCCATCCGTGGACTGGGCATCGGTACCATCGGTGGTGTCGGTACCATCGGTGGTGTCGGTACCATCAGAACTTTCACCATTCGCGGAATCAGTCGTCTCCTTCTTGGGAACGGTGATCGTCACACGCGCCACGCCCGAGGTCTTGGTATCGTAACGGACCTTTTCACCGTTCTTGGTAACGGTGACATCGGAAGGCTTGGACGTGGTGATCTCGATCGAGGACTCGGGCGTGTACTCCTGCTCAAAGGGGCCAGTCGCCTGGGCGCCATAGACCGACTTGCCGTCGACCTTGACCTCAATCCACGCGGTCTTTCCCTTGGCAACGGAGACCTTGACCTTCGTGACCTCGTTCTCTTCCTTCTTGGCCGTCTTGGTGGCGTCCGAATCGGTCGACTCATCCGTCGCCTCATCGGTATCTTCGTCCTCGTCGACCGTTTCGGTCTTCTTAGAAGACTTCTTGGTCGTCGTCTTGGTGGCAACGGGCGTCTCGGGCGTCGACTCGGGCGCCGAGGAGCCGCAGCCACGCAGGAGCACCACGATGAGCACGATCAGCAGCAGCGCCACGGCGCCGATGCCGGCGTAGACGATACGCGGATCGAGCCCGTTGTTTTGAGGAGTACGTGATCCGCCGCGTCCACGACTGGAACTGCTGCGGCCGCCTCCCTGAGGCATACGACCACGATTGCTATCGGAACGGCCGCGATAGCCACCCTGGCCCTGAAGGCTGCGCTGACCCGAGCGGGGCGCAAGTTCACCTCGGCCTTGATAGCCACGCTGGCCCGAACGCGGAGCCGAGGAGCGCTGGCCATACGGCTGTGATTGAGAGCGAAGACGCGGCGTCACCTGCGTGGTATCGGCATCCGCATAGCCACCGCGAGAGCGTCCCGTAGAGGCACCACGGTAACCGCGATCGGAATAGCCGCCGTCGCCGTAGCCGGCACGAGGGTCACGCGCCACGCCGCGAGCAGCGGGAAGCGCACGGTCCTCGGGCATCGGCGTACTGCGGAACCGGTCACGCTGTGAGCGAATTTCCTCGCCCGAACCCGTCTCGGTAATATAACCGGCCTGCTGAGGACGCTGTCCATAGCGGGTCGAACGACCGCCCTGAACCATCAGGAAGCGCCCGTTATCGACCGAAGAACGCGAATTGACGTAGCCGGCGGCGTCCTGAAAACGACCGCCCTGCTGCGATGTCTCGCGTTCGTATGCCATCAGGTCGTCAAAGTAGGCATTGACGACCTCGCGCGGATTGAGGCCCAAAAAGCGAGCATAGCTCGAAATCATGCCCTGCGCATAGCCGCGCGGCGGCATCGAAGCAAAGTTACCGGTCTCGAAAAACTCGATGATCTGCGGCCTGATTTTGATGGTGTTGGCGACCTGCTGAATGGAAAGGCCCATTCGGCGACGCTGCTCGAGCAGCATGTCACCAAAGCGTGCAGCCATCAGAATCCTCCAAACTCACAATCTTCACGTGCCATCTCGGCGTCGACAGATTCCAGCGCGGCAAGCCCCTCCTCGTCCAATAGGACCTCGCGCGGCTTGGAACCGTCGGGCGGGCCGACGACACCCTTTTCTTCCAGCATGTCCATAATACGCCCGGCGCGCGCATAGCCAACCTTAAGGCGGCGTTGCAGGCCAGATGTGGAGCCCAGCTGTGATTCCACCACAATATGGGCGGCTTCCCAAATGAGAGGATCATCGTCTTGCGGCTCGGCGACTCCGGTGCGGACAATGCCGCCGCCACCCGCCATGGACATGGAAGCGGGCGCCACGGCAGACAGGATCTCCTCGTGGTAGTCGGGCTCGCTCTGCGACTTAACGAACTCGACAATCTCGTTGATTTCGTCATCCGAGACAAAGCAGCCCTGGATACGGCGAGGCTTGCCCCAGTCGACCTTTGAGAACAGCATGTCGCCCAAACCAGTGAGCTTTTCGGCGCCCATCTGATCAATGATGACGCGCGAGTCGATACCCGTGGCGACGTTAAAGGCGATGCGGTTGGTGATGTTAGCCTTGATAAGGCCCGTCACCACGTTGGAGCTCGGACGCTGCGTAGCCACAATGAGGTGAATGCCGGCGGCACGGCCCAGCTGGGCGATACGCACGATCGAGGCCTCGACATCCTTACCGGCAACCATCATCAGATCCGAGAGCTCGTCGATGATAATGACCAGGTAGGGCATCTTTTGCGGCGGGTTATCGTAATGCTCAAACTCGCCGGCGGCCTGCTTTTCGTTGTAGGTCGAGATCTTACGCACGTTAAGACGCTCGAAGACCTTCAGGCGACGCTCCATCTCGGACACGGCCCATTGCAGAGCGCTCGCGGCCTGCTTGGGCTCGGTCACCACGGGCACATAGAGATGCGGCAGTCCGTTATAGCCCGCAAGCTCGACGCGCTTGGGGTCGACCATGATCAGGCGAACGTCCTCGGGAAGAGTACGCATGAGCAGAGTCGTGATGATGGAGTTGATCATCACCGACTTACCAGAACCGGTCGTACCGGCAATCAACAGGTGGGGCATCTTGGCAAGGTCGGCGACAACCGGCGTGCCCTCGGCATCGCGGCCGATGGCGAGCTCGAGCGGACCGCCCTTCACATAGGGCAGCACGTCGCCCAGGTTGACGTTCTGGCGCTTGCGGTTGGGAATCTCGATGCCCACGAGCGAGGTGCCGGGGATCGGGGCAAAGATACGTACCGACTGGGCAGCGAGCGAAAGCGCGATATCGTCCTCGAGGCTCGAAATCTTGCTCACGCGCTCGCCCTCACCAGGTTGCAGCTTAAAGGTCGTCACCGTGGGGCCGGCGATCCAGCCGACCACGCGGGCACTGCGGCCAAACTCAAGCAAGGTGGATTGCAGTGACTCAGCGGTCTGCTCCAACTCCTTGTCCGAAGACGCGGCGGAAGCCGACTGCGGGTTGGCATGCAGGATTTCGAGCGGCGGAAGCTTGAGGCCGTCCTCTTCTTCGCCCTCGTTATCTGCGGCGCCACCGTCCGCTCCCCCATCGCTAGCCGCAGCCGATTCGACGGCACTCGAGGCAGGCGCATCGGCAACCTTGGGATGCTTCAAGAAGTCGGGAATCTGAGGTGCTGCCGAGACAGGATTCACGGCAAACGGCGGCTCGAACTCGTCGATCTTATCGGGGTCGTCTTCCATCGAAAGCTGGCCGGTTACCTGGTCGCGCTTTGCATGGCGACGCGGCAGCAAAGTTGTCTTTGCGGTCTCAATCGGAGCCTCGTCGTCCTCGTCATCGCCCTCGGTGAGCTCAATCTCGCTATCGGACCAAGACGGGTCGGGCTCGCTTGTATTGAGCTTAGGCGCAGCCTTGCCCTTCTTGGCATGGCGGCGCGGCAGCAGCGTCGTCTTAGCGCGCTCAACCTCAACCGACTCGGACACGTCGACAAACGGATTCTCGTCCTCGTCGTCATCGTCCAAAACCGGGTCCACATCGTTGCCCATGACCGTGGTCACGGCAGCATCGGAGCCCTTTTGACGAAGAATGCTCAGGTGCGGACGGGCAACGCCGGGCACCGACAGGGCTTCGTCGTCACCCCACGGGCTGGCGTTGACATCGGCACGACGGCGCTCGGCAAAATCGGCCGCACGGTCGCGAGCAGAGCGCAGCACGCCACCCACCGAAAAGCCGATGATGACCAAGCCCACGACGACAAGGCCCAACAGGACTACCATCGCGATAGGCTTACCCAGGGCATTCTGCAGCGCACTCGCAATAAACGCACCGATGTAGCCACCCGAGGCGGACAAATTTTGCGGCGTGAACATAAGGTCACACGAGACACTCGTACCCGGCACCATCAGCGAAAGAATGGAGACGACGGCGATAAAGACCACGGCTCCGCCCGCAACAGAGCGCACGTTGAGCGGCGAGTCCTCGCCTAAAAAGAGCGTGGCGGCAAACAGCAAAATAACGATCGGCAGCACGTAGGCGCCCAGACCAAAGCCCAGGTGGTAGAAACCGGCAACCGCAGCCGTAACGGGTGCAGTCGCCGGCGAAATCACGGCAATGAAGGACGCAATCGCCAAAACGGCGATGACCACGCCGGCGATATCGCGGTTGGCCGAGGGCTCGACCAGGGGCTCAAAATCGTCGAAGTCGGTCTCGTGGCCCTTATTGGCACGAAGATGGGAACCGGCACCCTTAGCAGATGCCGGTTGGTTGTTGGCTTTATTGCCTTTGGCGTTTTGTGCAGATCCGCGCGCCAAACTAAACCTCCATGACGACCGGGATGATCATCGGACGAGTGCGCGTACGACTCCAGATAAAGTTAGAGAGCGAGTCGCGCACGGCCTTGCGAATGGCATCGGAACCGCTGCTCGTAAAGCTGAACTTGCCCTTCTCAATCGTCTTCATAATAGACGCGGAGGCATCCTCGGAGAACTGGTCGTCGATGGCAAACGAGACGCCGCGGCCCGAGAACTCGATGGCCTCAATCTTCTTGTGCTTGAGCGAGACGATGGCGACGGCCGTGACCATACCGTCATTGGCGAGCTTCTGGCGATCGCGCAGGACGATGGGGTCGGTATCGCCGATACGCAGGCCGTCGACGTAGACGACGCCGGACTCGACGGGCGTACCACGCTTGACGATACCACCGCGCATCTCGAGCGTGTCGCCGTTATCGAGGATAAAGATGTGATCATCCTTGATGCCCATCTTGCGGGCCAGCTGGGCATGGGCGCGCAGATGCACGGCCTCACCGTGAACCGGCATAAAGTACGTGGGCTTGGCCATGGCCATCAGGAGCTTAAGCTCCTCCTGGCTGCCGTGGCCCGAGACGTGGACAAGAGCACGGTTCTTATCCCACACGTCGCAGCCGAGCTTGGCCAAGCTGTTGACGACCTGCTGAACGGCTTTCTCGTTGCCGGGAACGGGAGTTGCCGAGAGGATGACGGTATCGCCCTCGTGGATAGAGAGCGTCTTGTGCTCGCCATTGGCCATGCGGGACAGGGCCGACAGCGGCTCGCCCTGCGAACCGGTGCACATGACGACGATCTTGTCGTCGGGCAGGTTATCGATATCGAAGGCATCGATGATATCGGCATCGTCGATGTTGAGGTAGCCCAGCTCGCGCGCGACGCGGGTGTTGGTGAGCATGGAGCGACCGGTCACAACGACCTTACGGCCGCACTTGCGGGCGGCATCGCAGATCTGCTGCAAACGATGGATATGGCTCGAGAACGAAGCGACGAACACGCGACCCGGGGCGTTCTTGATGGCATGCAGTAGGTTGGGACCAACCTCGGCCTCGGACTTGGTAAAGCCGGGAACCGTGGCATTGGTGGAGTCGGACAGCAACAGGTCGATGCCCTGCTTGGCAAAGCGGCTGATAGCGGCATAGTCGGGCGTGACACCATCGATGGGCGTCTGGTCGAGCTTAAAGTCGCCAGTGTGCATAACGGTGCCCTGATTGGTGCGAATGAACACGCCCAGAGCGCCGGGGATGGAGTGCGTCATCGAGAAGAAGTCGAGCGAGATGCCGCCGAGGTTGACATGGCTGCCGCCCTTAACCTCGCGGAACTTGGGTGCGCGGATGCGGAACTCAGAAAGCTTGCCTTCGATAAAGCCAAGCGTCAGCTTGCTCGAGAAGATGGGCACCTTGTTGTTGAGGTCCTGCAGCAGATACGGAAGCGAACCGGTGTGGTCCTCGTGGCCGTGGGTGACGACGATACCGCGGAGCTTCTCCTCGTTCTCCAGAACATAGGTGTAGTCGGGAAGCACCAGGTCAATACCGGGCTGGGAATCGTCGGGGAACATGAGGCCAGCGTCAACGAGCACCATGTCGTCGCCGCATTCGAAGACCGTCATGTTCTTGCCGATGCCGTCAAGGCCGCCGAGCGGAATGATCTTCAAGGGAGATGATTTTTTAGCTGCCATAGGTTAGTGTGGTTTCCTTTCTTCGAAACGGGTCTGGAACAACCGACGGGGCGCTTCTGGCAAACCGACCGCCGGGAACGTACAAACATGCATCGCAGAGTCGATGCAATAACCACAGTATGATACCCATTTGCACAACAACAGACCACTCATGCATCAAAGCCCCATCTGAACTGGTCCATCCCGACGGTTTCCCGTGGGGCGGGCACTGATGAAGTTTCCTGCTCTACAGTCCTGCTCACGACGGAGGCCACATTAAGTGGCCTCCTGTTCGTG
>DXMG01000052.1 GCA_019414325.1 Collinsella sp.
TTGTCGCAGCCCCGACCCGCGGTCACGAGCGGGGGCTCCTGTCGTTTCCGTGCCCTCGGATTGGGTCATAGTGTCTGTCGTATGCCTATCCTGCGACGCCTCGATTCTTGCTGCGGCAGATACCTAATCCCCTACGCTTGCCTGTAGTGATCGAAGAAGTCGGCGAGATCCTCGAGCGACTCTTTGAGCACTTCCATGCGCGGCAGGTACACGATGCGGAAATGGTCGGGCTCGCCCCAGTTAAAGCCGCCGCCGCGCGTGATCAGGATCTTCTTCTCGTGCAGCAGGTCGAGGGCAAACTGCTCGTCATCGGTGATGTTGAACTTCTTCACATCCATCTTGGGGAAGATATAGAACGCCGCACGCGGCTTGACCACCGAGATGCCGTCGATCTTGTTGAGTGCCTCATACACAAAGTTGCGCTGCTCGTAGACACGACCGCCGGGGCGGATATAGTTGTTAACAGACTGATGGCCGCCGAGCGCCGTCTGGACGATCGACTGAGCCGGCACGTTGGAGCACAGGCGCATGTTCGAGAGCATGTTGATGCCCATAATAAAGTCGCTCATGCAGCGCTGGTTACCCGAAAGCACCATCCAGCCAATACGATAGCCCGCGATCATGTGCGACTTGGAAAGGCCGCTAAAGGTGACGCAGGGCAGGTCGGGGGCGAGTGATGCAATGGAGACGTGCTCGTAGCCGTCCATGCACAGGCGGTCGTAGATCTCGTCGGCAAAAATCATGAGCTGGTGCCTGCGCGCGATCTCAACGATGCCCTCGAGCACCTCGCGCGGATAGACAGAGCCCGTAGGGTTGTTGGGGTTGATAATGACGAGGGCCTTGGTCGCGCTCGTGATCTTGGACTCCATATCCTCCAGGTCGGGATACCAATCCGCTTGCTCATCACACAGATAGTGAACGGGATGACCGCCGGCAAGGGTTGCACACGCCGTCCAGAGCGGATAGTCGGGGCTGGGAATCAGAATCTCGTCGCCATTGTCGAGCAGTGCGTTCATCGAAAGCTGAATGAGTTCGGACACGCCGTTGCCCGTGTAGATGTGCTCCATCTGAACATTGGGCAGGCCCTTGATCTGCGAGTACTGCATGATCGCCTTGCGCGCGGAGAACAGTCCGCGCGAGTTGGAATAGCCTTCGCAGTCGGGCAGTTGCTGGCGCATATCCTTAATGACCTCATCGGGCGTGCGGAAACCAAAGGGCGCGGGGTTGCCGATGTTGAGCTTGAGAATGCGCTCGCCCTCGTCCTCCATACGGGCGGCCTCGTCGACGACAGGACCGCGCACGTCATACAGGACGTTCTCGAGTTTGGTGGATTTAGAAAAAGTACGCATGGGGACACTCCTTGCAATTTGGGCTGAGGGATTGGCTTTAGGCTTGGAAACGTTGCGGGGCGATGACGTCTCGCCTTGATCGGCGTCACCGGCGAGCAGCCAGGTAACATCGACCTCCAAAATACGGGCGAGCAGTTCTGCCACATCGCGCCGTGGAATCGTTTTGCCGCTCACATATTGGCTCATCTGACTCTTGCCGAGTTTTTTGCCGAGCATCTCCGATGCGCGGATCACGTCCGACTGGCGAACGTCGCGATCGGACATAGCCTGTCGCAGGCGATCGCTAAACGTCTCTTGGGCCACAGGAACCTCCTTGCTGGCAAAGTTCAATTTATAGAACACGAATTGAACCAAGGTTCAATTTAGCAAGCAGTATAGCGCCGTGCTCTTTCGAAAAGTTCAATTTCAATAATAAAGCGAACCAAACCTCGAGATTTATCCCAAAGCGACAACGGTATGCGCTCGCCTAGAGATATTCGAGAAAACGAGCGGCGGCAAGCGAAACATCGGCCGTTCGATATATGGCGTTGATCTGTCGATGGGGATGTCCTTCGAGCGGACGCACGGCAACATCGAACTGACAGCGGCGCAAGATGAGCGCCGGAAGGATGCTCACGCCCAAGCCGTCCTCGACCATGGCCATAATCGCATAGTCATCCCAGGTCGACAGTTTTGAGCGCACCGTCAGCCCCGCCCGACGGAACAGCGGCGTAATCTCGTCATCGGTGCCGCGTTCCAGCAGAATAAACTGCTCGTTGGCCAAATCGGCAAGAGAGACGACCTCCGCAGTGGCAAGCAAAGAGTCAGCCGGTACCACCGCCATCAGCTCGTCTTGCACCAACGCCCGCGAGGCCATACCGCCCCCTCGGGGCTCATGCGGGATAAAGCCCAGATCGCAGCGACCCTGCGCCACCCATTGCTCGATCTCTGAATAGTCGCCCATCAGCAACTCGTAATCGATGTCTGGATGATCGGCACGAAAACGCGCAATCACCGGCGGCAGCACGTGGGTCGCCACGCTCGAAAACGTACCGATGCAGATTTTGCCGCGCATGAGCCCACGCATCTCATCCACCCGTCGCTGCAAACGAACAAATTCCTCGCATAACGCCTCGACCGCCGGCATAACTTGCCGCCCGTCGGCAGAAAGCGTCACGCCCTCGCGGCTGCGCTCGAGCACCTTAAAGCCCCAATCGGCCTCAAGATCGGCCACCATGCGGCTCACGCCCGATTGCGAATAGCTCAGGCGCTCGGCGGCGCGCGTAAAGCTTCCGGCGCGCACTGTCTCGAGCAACACCTGCATCTTTTGGATATTCGATTCCACGAAACGCCTCCGCCTTTGCATGATTATTTGTCACGTTAACCATGCATTATATTCGCTTTTCTTCTATATCAACCTCACCCATAGTGAAGATGCACGGATATAGAAGGGGCGGCTGCGCATGCAAAACGGACTGATCACATATGTAGCAGCGTTGTTGCTATTTGGCTCCAACGGCATCATCGCCGCGGCCATCGCGCTGCCGAGCTCCGATATCGTGCTGCTGCGCACCTTTCTGGGAGCCTTCTCGCTTGTCACCATCCTCGCCATCACCCAACGCCATAAACTGCAGGCGCCATCTCGCCCCCGCGAAGCCGCAGCCCTCCTCCTCTCGGGAGCCGCGCTGGGCGCCAGCTGGATTTTTCTGTTCCGCGCCTACCAGACGATCGGCGTCGGCGTATCCTCGCTGCTGTACTACTGCGGCCCCATCATTGTCATGGCGCTCTCCCCGCTCATCTTTGGCGAAAAGCTGACCGGTGGCAAAATCGCCGGCTTTATCGCCGTCGCCTGCGGCGCTTTTCTCATTGCAGCGCAAGGTCTCGGCGGCAATATGCCCATTGCGGGCATCGCCTGCGGCATCGCCTCGGCATTTTGCTATGCGCTGATGGTCATCGCTAGCAAGGGTGCGCCACACATCGAAGGCCTCGAGAACTCCGCGCTCCAGGAGAGCGCCGCCTTTGTGACCGCGCTGGTCCTCGCGCTCATCACGCAGGGCGCTCCCTCATTCCTATCCGCCGGCGTCGCCGCCAGTATTGATTGGCGCGCCGTCGTCATGCTCGGCGTCGTCAACACCGGTATCGGCTGCCTGCTGTACTTTAGCGCCGTCGCCAAGCTGCCCGTGCAGACCGTCGCGGTTGTCGGCTATCTCGAACCGCTTTCGGCCGTCGTGTTCTCCGCCGTCCTTTTGGGCGAAGCCATAACGCCGATTCGCTTGATGGGCGCCGCGCTCATCATCGGCGGCGCGGTCTTTTGCGAACTCGCCGGCAAACGCGCAAGCACCAAGGCCAGTATCGCCCAGGCAGCACGCGCTTAAGGGACATTTTCTCGGGGCGCATGCGGGATAAAGCCCAGGTCGCAGCGGCCCTGCACCTCACAGGAGATGCAGGGCCGCTTTGCATTGCGGAAAAGCTATCGGCTACGAGCGACGCGGCTCGGGAACCACGAGCCTATCGGGGCTCGCGCCCTCGGCATCCATCAGGCTCACGTAGCGAATCGATGGGTCATCGTAGGTCGCGTAGTAATAATTGCCCGTACGCGCGCTAAAGCATCCGGTGTAGATGGTCTTCTCGAACTTGCCGTCGCCCATCTTGGACGCTCCCTCGATCATCGCCACGCCCTCGAGCGAACGGAACATGCGGACGACGTTTTCGGCCTCGCTGCCCTTTTGCGGGTAATTGGCATTGAGGTAGGCCGCCTTTACAAAACGGCTCGGCGAATAGCAGTCGCCCGGAATACCGCGCATGCCGGCACCAGCGCCATAAGGCTTGAGCTCGGCGGCGCGCCATGTCGCCGTCTGCGGAAAATCGCTGGTGGCGGTGATATAGGTGCGCAGGTTTTCCATATGCCACGGGAAAGTCGGCTGGTTGGCAAGGGTATCGACCGGGTCGTCGTATACATGCAGGCCGTCGGCCATCATCTCGACCACGATACTGCGCTGGCTGTCGCCGATAATCCAATGGAGCAGCGACACACCCAGCCCCTCGCCGGCAGATTTGGCGACAATCACCGTATCGCGCAGTGCAGCCTCGGCCTCGTCGACCGTCGAGAACGTCGCCGCCACCCACAGGGGAAACTCGTAGGCCGCGATATTGGTCTTGCCATCAACCGGCCCCTCGGCATACTCGGCATAGCCGGGAAAGTTGAGCCCCGCCACAGCCAGGCCCGCATCGTTGCCGCAATCGAAAAACATGGGATAGTTCTTGTAATCGATACACATACCGATTACCGCATGCGCCGCCGTCGCATCGTCGATAAACGAGTACGGGATGTGGAACCCGCGGGGCACCACGCGAACCTGCTCGCCGTATCCAAAGCTCCAGTCGAGGTTGCGGCCCAGATACATGTGGCCGGAATTATCGGTAAATCGAATGCTCGTGCACATAGCGCCTCCTAGCTCAATGTTCTTACTAAGGTCATTGTCACCAAACAAAGGAGCGCTAAACAAAAAAGTCCGGACATGACAACAATGTCATACCCGGACTAAAAACGACGAGGTGCGGTGCTTTGGTCCCCTTAGACCAACTTTCCAAGACAGTGATCAATCATGTGCTGGATCATTTGCGCCTCAAAGCCTGCGTAATCGCGGCGGCACTCCTTCATCTTGCCGTCGACGATCTGGTCAAAGGCAACCTTGCACTTGATATAGCGCGTGGACTTGGTGACCTCCTCGTGCGTCAGGCAGCTCTCCTCCATCTTGCTGGCACCCAGGCCAAACACCAGACGGGGGTTGTAGAGCACGTGGGGCTCGCCGGCGTCGTCCAGGTAGACGCAAACCTTCTTGGTAACGCCAATCTGGTTAGCGGCAAGGCAGCCGGCATCGTCGAGCGACTTGATGGTATCGATCAGGTCCTGAGCAACCGACTCGTCCTCGACGGTCGCAACCTCGCAACGCTGGGACAGGATAGCCTCGTCGTGGCAAAGCTCTTTAATCATACGTTCCTCCATAGGGGTCGTTGTAACCGCTTAAGTATACGGTACCTACACAATTTCATGCGAAAGATACCGCCCGTCCGTTACAAACCGCCGAACATCAACATGTGAGGAACACCAACTTCACAAAGGCGATATAGTGGGTGGGTTCGTGTCAATCGGCCTAAACTCGGGGCCGAACAAGGAAAGGGTATGCATGGACGAACTTTTTCACGTCAGTGAGCGCAAGTCCACAATCGGGACCGAACTTCGCGCTGGACTGACAACATTCCTGGCGATGGCCTACATCATCGCCGTCAACCCCGCAGTGCTCTCGGGTGCCGGCATCGATGCGGGAGCGCTCGCCTGCGCCACTTGCCTGGGCGCCGGCATCATGACCATCTGCATGGGCATCTTCGCCAACCGTCCGCTCGCATGCGCGTCGGGCCTGGGCATCAACGCCATGATTGCGGGCATCACCACCACCATGTGCGGCGGTGACTGGCACGTGGCCATGAGCGTCATCTTCCTCGAGGGTGTCGTCATCTTGCTGCTCGTCCTTTGCGGCCTGCGCGAGGCCATTATGGACGCCATCCCCGTGGTTCTGCGCCACGCTATCTCGGTGGGCCTGGGTCTGTTCATCGCCATGATCGGCCTGTGCGACGCCGGCATTATCACCGCTGGCGCCGGTACACTCGTCGGTCTGGGCGACATCACCTCCCCCACCTTTATCGTCGGCATCATCTCCATCGTCGTGACGGTTGCCCTGGCCTCCCGCAACGTGCCGGGCTCGCTGCTCATCGGCATCATCGTCGCCGTTATCGCCGGTATTCCGCTGGGCGTCACCCATGCCCCCGAGGGCCTCATCGCCCCGCTCAACTTCTCGACCTTTGGCGCCCCGTTTGCCAACACGGCCGATGGCAACATTGCCATCGTGAAGGTTCTGACCGACCCGATGCTGCTCGTCGTTGCCTTCTCGCTGCTCATGAGCGACTTCTTTGACACCATGGGCACCGCCATGGCCGTCGCCAAGCAGGGCGAGTTCCTGACCGAGGACGGCAATGTCGAGGACATCCGCCCCATCTTGGTCGTTGACTCCGTGGCCGCCGCTGCCGGTGGCTTTATGGGCGTCTCCTCCATCACCACCTTCGTCGAGTCCACTTCCGGCGCTGCCGACGGTGGCCGCACGGGTCTCACCTCCGTCACCACCGGCGTGCTGTTCATCCTCGCCGCGTTCTTCTCCCCCGTCGTCTCCATCGTTTCCAGCGCCGCCACCTGCGGTGCCCTGGTCTACGTCGGCTACCTCATGATGAGCGAGGCCTCCGAGATCGACTGGTCCGACGTGTCGCAGGGTTTCCCGGCGTTCATGATTGTCGCCGGCGTGCCCTTCACCTACTCCATCTCTGCCGGCATTGGCCTGGGCTTTATCGCCTACGTGATCGTCGCGCTCTTTAAGGGCGAGGCCTCCAAGATCAAGCCGCTCATGTGGATCGCGGCCCTTGCCTTCCTCGTCTACTTCTTCGTGGCGTAAGGGCAAGATTCACAATACCAAACACCAAAGCGCGGAGTCGCATCGAGCGGCTCCGCGCTTTTCTTTTAAAGCCAGGCATCGCACGGACGCGCGATATATTGCTTCCCAAGTTTTGGACATTTTGCCCTCCAAACGGCACTACCGCCGGCTACATCCTGCAGATATGCTGGGCGTAATCGCATAGGCCCTATGAGGATGGGAGTAACCATGGCCGCCCTGTTCACGACCCCCAAGCGCAATGACAAAACCTCTGGAGCCCATTTTATCGAGCCCGACGTGCGCCGTCGCACGCTGCTCGCACACGGCAGCTGGCGCCGCGTGACGCGCCGCATCGTTGTAGGCGCCGTATGCGCGCTTACGGTAAGCTCGCTGCTCATGCCGAGCATCTCGCTCGCAGCCGAGTGGGTGGACGTTGGCGGCGTCCGCCACGAAGCGGCCGCGGGCCCCACGGGAGACGCCGCCGGTACCTGGTCATGGGATGGCGCCGATGACATGAAGCTCAACGGCTATAACGGCGGCGCGATCGAGGCAGCGGGCAAGCTCAACGTGAGCTACGAGGGCAACAACACCGTCACTAACGACGACGGCCGCGGCATCAAGGTTAAGGATGGCGCGAACGAGAACGCCGAGCTTAATATTCAGGGCGACGCGTCTAGCACGCTCAACGTGACATCTTCTCGTGACGCCATCACTTCCGTCGGCAACATCAACATCGACGGCGCTGGCACTGTCAACGCCACGAGCACCGAGCACGATGCCATCGATGCCGGGGGCGATGTCACCATCAAGGGCTCGGGAAACGTTAACGCCACGGGCGATTCGGATGGCATCAGGGCCGACGGCAACATCACGATCGACAACAGCGGAACCGTCACCGCCAAGGCCACCGAGGATCAGGGTATCGATGCTAACGAGAACCTCATCATAAAGGGCGGCGGCAAGGTAGAGGCAAGCTCTATCGAGGACAATGCGATTTGGGCCGACGGCAGTATCGAGATCTCGGGTGGCAGCCAGGTCAAGGCAAGCTCCGAGGAAGACGCCGCCATCGACGGTAAAAACAGCCTCACGGTCACGAACGCTTCCCTCAACGCAGGTGGCGTTGGGTATGGCATCTATGTCTACAAGGGCATCACGCTCGATAGCGCGACCGTGACGGTCCGCGCAAGCTCAGATGGCGGGGAAGTCAGCGCACTCTTCACCGATGAGGACGACATCGTCATCAAGAACGGCTCGACTGTGGATGCGCTCGCAGAAGGCAGGTTCTCGGTTGCAATCTCCACCAGTAATTTCTACTCCGGCGAAGCGGGTGGCCATATCTACATCAGCGACTCCGTTGTCAAGGCCATAGCCCGCTATGCCGAGACCGGCGGCGACGGCCCCGACCACTACTGTGGAGACCAAAACGACGAAATCATCCCTGAGTCCGAGGGCCTGAACATCGGCATCTTCGCGCAGACCAGCGAGGGCATCACGCCCGCGACCATCTCGATCGTCCGCAGCAGGGTCACGGCCGAGGGAGACACGGCGGCAATCTTCGCCCTTGCCATGAGCGCGGACGGCAAGGCGATCGGCACCATCGAAATCGAAGGAGCCACCATCCAGACGCCTGAAGGCGGCAAGGTCATTGACTATCGCAACAAGGAAGAACTCAGCGACGGCATCGTCTACGAGGCGGGTCAAACCATCGGCACGGGCGACGCCGTGATCGACTCCCCCTACAACGAAGCAGTCGCCAAGCACACGCTCATCGCGCCTCCCGAGGAGACCAAACCCGAGGAAAAGCCCGGCGAGACCAAGCCGGGTTCCAAGTCCGAGGGCGCGAAGACGATCAAGACCGTTGCAGTTGCAGCCACGGGAGCCAAGACCGCCGGCAAACTCGCGGCAACCGGCGACGCCTCGAGCGCAGCCATCATAGCGACCGCCCTTGTAGGAACGGCCGCTATCGTCACAGGCGCCCTGGCGAGTCGCAAACGCTCGTAAACACTTTTTCGCACAGGACGAGTGGATCGCGGCCCTTGCCTTCCTCGTCTACTTCTTCGTAGCGTAAGGGCAAGGCTGCAAAAGCTGAACAATAAAGCGCGGAGTCGCCATGCGGCCCCGCGCTTTTCTTTTAGCGCCGGTCCCTGCGCCGCGTGCGGCCTATTTCTCCCCCATTTTGGCCATTTTGCCCTCCATACGGCACTACCGCCGGCAACATCCAGCAGATACGCTGAATCTAGTCGTATAGGCCCTATGAGAACGGGAGCAACCATGGCAGCCTTGTTCACGACCCCCAAACGCAATGACGCTACCGCCGGAACCCATGTTGCCGAACCCGACGTTCGCCGTCGCATAGGACTCGCGCACGGCAGCTGGCGCCGCGTGACGCGCCGCATCGTCGCGGGCGCCGTGTGCGCGCTCACGGTGAGCTCGCTGCTCATGCCGAGCGTCTCGCTCGCAGCGGAATGGGTCAAGGTCGGCGGCAACAAGTACAACACCGCGGCGAGCGACGAGGCCGGTACCTGGTCGTGGGACGGCGCCGACGACTTGAAGCTCAACAACTATAACGGCGGCGAGATCCAGGCCGCAGGCAAGCTCAAGGTGAATTACTCGGGAACCAATATCGTCACTGCCGAATGGATCGAAGGCATCAACGTTTCTCATGGCACTAACGAGAATGCCGAGCTCAATATCCAAGGCGACGAGGGCGGCACGCTCAGCGTGACATCTACTGAGGACGCTATCCTCTCCACGGGTAATATCAACATCGACGGAGCCGGATCCGTCAACGCCACGAGCACTGGGCTTGATGCCATCAATGCCGGGGGTGATCTCGCTATCAAGGGTTCGGGCAACGTCAACGCCACGGGTGCATCGGATGGCATCAGGGCAAACGGCAATATCACGATTGACGACAGCGGAGCCGTCACCGCCAGGGCTACCGAGGGCAAGGGTATTGGAACCGACAAGAACCTCACCATCAAGGGTGGCGGGACGGTCAAGGCAAGCTCCGAGAAAGACGCTGCCGTCGAGGCCAAGGGCAGCCTCGCAGCCACAAACGCCTCCCTCAACGTAAACGGTGTTGAATATGGCGTCTATGCCCACAAGGGCATCACCCTCGATCATGCAAACGTGACGGTCCGTGCAGGTAAAGGCAGATACGGTGGCGCCATCGCCCTCTTCACCTACCAGGACGACATCGTCGTCAAGAACGGCTCCACCGTGGACGCGTTTGCGGAAGGCGAGGTTTCGGCTGCATTCTCCACCAGAAACGATCGACCCAACGAGAAGGGTGGCCACATCTACATCAGCGACTCCGTTGTCAAGGCCATAGCCCGCTATGTCGAGAACGGCGACGGCCCCATCCCCTACAGCGAAAACCAAGATGGCGAGACGAGCCCCGAGCCCCAAGGCGAGAACATCGGCATCATCGCCCAGACCAGCGAGGGCGTCACACCAGCAGTCATCTCGATCATCCGCAGCAAGGTAACGGCCGAAGGAGATACAGCGGCAATCTTTGCCCGTGCCATGAGCGCGGACGGCAAGACAATCGGCACCATCAAGATTGAGAACGCCACCATCCAGACGCCCGAAGGCGGCAAGGTCATTGACTATCGCAAGCTCCGTGACGGCATCTACGAGGCAGGCCAAACCATCGGCACGGGCGACACCACGGTCGACTCCCTCTATATCAAAGCAGTCGCCAAGAGCACGACCATCGCACCTCCCGAGGTAGCCAAGCCGGAGGGGTCCAAGCCCGACGAGACCAAGCCCGCGGAGTCCAAGCAGGACCCCAAGTCCGAGGACGCAAAGACGACCAAGACCGTTGCGGTTGCAACCACGAAGGCCAAGACCACCGGCGCGCTCGCAGCGACCGGCGACACCTCGGGTGCGGCCATCGTGGCAACCGTCCTTGCGGGAACAGCCGCTATCGCCGCAGGCACCATGGCGAGCCGTAAGCGTTCTTAGACGCCTCTGCGCACATGGCAGCTCCCGCGAAGGCCCCGAGCCCCAGCACCGTTTAACAACGCCACCGCCGAGCTCCCCTCCGGCGGTGGCGTTTTCCATATGCGTCCGCAGGGGATGCACGAGATTGTCTTTGGTCTAGCCCAACCGGCATACGCTGGCGTGCGACAATTGGGGCTGCCGATATCACAACACTGAGAGAAGCCCGTCATGGAAGCGCATCAAAAGCAGATAACCGTTTATTCGAATCATACGGAAAGCGCGCCTGTCATCTACCTTCCTGTGGTCGTGGGCGACGGCAGCGAGGTTTATAAGTGTTGCCGAGAGCTCAACTGTCCGCCATTCGCCCTTGTCACCATTGGCGGGCTCGATTGGAATCGCGAGCTGAGCCCCTGGGCATGCGACGGGACCGTACGCGATGCCGAACCTTTCGGCGGCCAAGCTGCCGATTTTCTTGATGAGCTGCTGAATCAGATAATCCCCCAGGTCGAGTCGTCGCTTCCTCAGCCGCCCACCTGGCGCGGCATTGCCGGTTACTCGCTCGCGGGCCTCTTCGCACTCTGGTCCCTCTGGCAAACCGACGCCTTTGACCGCGCCGCGAGCGCATCGGGGTCGCTATGGTTTCCCGACTTTGTCGACCGTGCCAGCACGGCCCCTTTTGCCGGCAGCCCGCAAGCCGTCTATCTGTCGCTCGGCAAAAAAGAGACCAAGACGCCCAACCGCATGATGCGGCATGTGCTCGACGACACGCGCGCGACGGAAGTGCTGCTCATCGCGCGCGGCATTCCAACAACGCTGGAGCTCAACCCCGGCAATCACTTCGCCCAAACCGATCTGCGCATGGCCCGCGGTATCCACTGGATATTGACGCATTAAAAATGGTGCCCACGCGCATATACGCATGGGCACCATATCTTGTTTTAGCTGAACGCAGCTGCTACTTAGCAGCCTCCTCAAGCTCGGCGACATCAAACTCAAAGTCGTTACCCGGCAGGATGGCATTGAGCACAATGCCCACCAGCGAACCCACGGCAAGACCCGAAAGCGAAATCGTCACGCCGCCCAATTCCAGCACGATGGCGCCGGCAGTGCTGTACGCAATGCCGAGCGAAAGCACAAGCACCAGAGCGGCCACCAGCACGTTGCGGTTGTTCTGGAAATCGACCTGGTTCTCGATGAGGTTGCGCACACCTACCGCACTGATCATGCCATAGAGCACGAGTGACACGCCGCCGATCACGCACGCCGGCATGGCTGCGATGACCGCGGCGAACTTGGGGCAGAACGAGAGCACAATGGCGCAACACGCGGCAATGCGGATCACGCGCGGGTCGAACACGCGCGTCAGGGCAAGCACGCCGGTGTTCTCGCCATAGGTGGTGTTGGCCGGAGCGCCAAAGAGCGAAGCCAGAATCGTGGCAAGGCCGTCACCGAGCAGTGTGCGATGCAGGCCGGGGTCGGCGATATAGTTGCGCTCGCAGGTAGAACCGATGGCAGAGATATCGCCGATATGCTCGATCATGGTCGCAAAGGCCAGCGGCATAATGGTAATGATGGCCGTCGTGGCAAGGCCGCTATCGAACTGCGGGCCAAAGAGCGCAAACACGGTGTTGTTCCACACGATGGGCAGACCGACCCACGGAGCGGCGGCAACGCCCGAGAAATCAACCTCGCCGAGCGCAGTCGCAACGGCATAGCTCACCACAACGCCCAGCAGAATCGGCACGATCTTGAC
>DXMG01000053.1:0-7038 GCA_019414325.1 Collinsella sp.
TGCAGCAGGGGCTCTCAATGTTTTTATGTCCTGCTCATATCGTCTCTGCCGGCAGTTGGGGACACTCCTTCAGACTAGTCATTGGGGACGTTCTTAAATGACTAGTCGAACAAGAACGTCCCCAATGACGAGGCGGGGGAGGCGTGCGACAATGGTGGGCGTTGTGTTGTTCGCGCTAAGGAGTTGCCATGTTGTTGTGTCCCGTTTGCCATAAGCCATTGGTGGACGACGAGCGCGGTGCTGCATGCGCGGGCGGACATCGATTTGACCGTGCGCGCGAGGGCTATCTGTATCTGCTGCGCTCGTCCAAGAGCGGCGACTCCATGGGCGATCCCAAGTCGCAGGCGCGCAGCCGTCGTGACTTTCTGAACCGCGGATACTATGCGCCGTTGCGCGACGCAATGGTCGAGCTGGTGCGCGAGCAGGTGTCTGGGCGTGCAACGTCTGCGAATGGCCCCATGACGCTGCTCGATATTTGCTGCGGCGAGGGCTACTACACCAGTGCCATGGGCGCGGTACCGGGCGTGGATGCTTATGGCTTTGACCTGGGTAAAGAGATGGTGCGCCTTGCCGCCAAGCGCGGCGATGCGACCTACTTCGTGGCCAACATGAAGGATATCCCCGTGGCCGATGGTGCCTTCGATATGGTGACCGAGCTCTTTGCCCCCTTTAACGAGCGCGAGTTTGCCCGCGTGCTGGCACCCGAGGGCTCTCTCTACACCGTGGTGCCGGGTGCCCGTCATCTCTTTGGGCTCAAGGAGGTGCTCTACGATACGCCGTACCTTAACGACGAGAAGCTGCCGCAGACCACCGAGCTCGAGTTAATCGGAACGCAGCGGGTGACAGCTTCTATCACCCTCCAGACGCAGGCCGATATCGAGGCAGTGTTCCAGATGACGCCCTACTACTACCGCACGCGCCCTGCCGACAAAGAGCGCCTGGCAAACCTGGAAACCCTTCAGACCGATATCGACTTCATCATCGCCGAGTACCGTCACAGCTAACACTTACCAAATAGGGACAGGTTTATTTTGGCAGGTTTTATCTGGGCAAACGTAAAGGGCCGACCGCGGAGATGCGCGATCGGCCCTTTTTAGTTGCTTGGCTGCAGAGGTTATGAGAAGCGAGCGCTTACAGGCGGTCCTTGTTTTCGGCCTTAACGGCGTGCGCCTGCTGAACAAAGAACAGGTCGTACACCACGATGACAAAGGCGCCAAAGTTGATGGCGTCGCCGCCAAACGCGGGAAGCGTGAGCACCGCCTGGGCAAGCGTGGCGACTGCAGCAACGATACCGAGTTTAAACGCGCCGTCAACCTGCGAAGGCTTGTTGGCACCCTTGATGCCCGCAACGCCCGCGGCAAGATCGATGAGGCCCTTGGCGATAATCACGGCCGCGGCGAGCATGGCGTTCGATCCGTAGGTGGACTCGAACTTGCCGGTCGCGATGCCGGCGATTCCAATGACGAGACTGGCGATGCCCAGAACAAAATAAATCAGGGCAAGGATTTTGAGAGTCTTGCGAGTGAAGCTCATGGCTGGTCCTTTCGATACGAGTACGCCAACCTGGCGCGCCCTATGTGCTGCACATATGGTGAAGCACATTGTAGTTCAACGCGGCGATGCATGCGCCTGAAAGCGTCTCTTGCCTGCACGGTTCAACCTTTCAAAAAGGAAAGCTGGACGTAAGTCAAATCGATGGCAGCGCATGCGCGGCGCTGCGATGATGAGGCCATGGTAAGAGCTGGACCGAAGGAGGAGCCATGATGTACGGAGTCAAGCAAGTGGATGAGCCGCGGTCGCTGGGAAGGCGCATGAGTGATTCTGTGATCGCTGCCGTGTGCACGGTATTGATGGCTGTGCTTTGCATTGGGATGCTGTGGACCATGTCGCATGTGGGACAATAACGGACGGTTGGGTGCCAACTGAGGTGGCGCTCACGTATTCGTTTTGTTTGCTAAGGAGTGTCCATGGGCGTCGTCGATCCCTTTTCTGTTGCTCGGGCTGCTGGGCTCGAGCTCGTGCGGACGTCCGAGGGCCTTACGCTCACCGACGGCACGATGGAGTTGCGTGCCGATTTTGGCCGCATGCTTCCACGGCTCAAGCAGGGTCGTCTGCAGCAAGAGCTGTTGGTAAAGGCTGCGCGCACAAAAGGCATCGAACAACCATGGGCGATTGATGCCACAGCAGGCTTTGGCGAGGACTCGCTGCTGCTGGCGGCCGCGGGCTTTACCGTCGATCTGTATGAACAGGATTGCGTGATCGCGGCGCTTCTCAAGGATGCCTTGGATCGCGCGACAGATGATCCGGCGCTTGCGACAGCCGTGGCACGAATGCGCTTGCATGCGGGCGAGGACAGCATCGCCGGCCTTCGCCATGTAGCTGAGCTGATCGGGCAGGGCGAGCTCACCGCTCCTGACGTGGTATATCTGGACCCCATGTTTCCCGGGCGCACCAAGAGCGCGGCGGTGAAAAAGAAGTTCCAACTCTTGCATCATCTGGAACAGCCGTGTGCCGATGAGGAGACGCTGGTCGAAGCCGCGCTTGCGGTGCACCCGCGTAAGGTCGTTATCAAGCGGCCGGTGAAGGGGCCGCTGCTTGCCGGCGTTAAGCCGAGCTATCAGCTTGCGGGCAAGGCCGTTCGCTACGATGTTTTGGTGCCGCCGCGCCCGTAGCTTGCGTGCGATGGCCGGCGCTTCGCCAGCGCCGTGCCGATGCGGGGTCTATTTCCAGGGGTGCGACGTCAGATGCCATCCGCCGCAGTATTCGCATTTGTAGCAGGCAAGGCCGCGCCGCCCGCGGTTTTCGCAGTCGGCCATAACTGCCTCGGCCTCGGCGCGCGTGTCGTAACGGTTTTTGCGTTCGCACGACTTGTAGCGCCAGGCTTCATCGCGCTCGGCGTCTAGTGCGTCGCGGCGCTCGTCTTCGCGCGCAAACAGATCGCTCATATCGCCGCCGGTGGCAGCGCCCAAAAACTCGCTCTTTGCCTTTGACCAGGCGGCTCGCTTTTTGCTCCCCATCTGCTCCTTGCCCTTTCCAAACGCTGGTATGATTGCTCAATCAAAGTGATACCAATAAACGTGAGGTCGCCGCGTGATGATCAGAAAAACCCTCGATACCGACATTCCCGCCGTCATGGCTATCTATGACGCGGCCCGCGCTTTTATGCGCGCGCATGGCAACGCCACGCAGTGGCCCGAGGGCACGCCTTCGGCCGAGCAGCTGGCTGCCGATATCGCCGCTGGTGGCAGCTATGTGTGCGAAGTTGACGGTCACGTGGTAGCGACGTTTGCCTTTTTACCGGGTCCGGACGAGTGCTATGACGTAATTGAGGACGGTCGGTGGCGCAGCGACACTCCGTACGCCGTGCTGCACCGTGTGGCATCCGACGGCACCGTGCACGGTATCGCGGCTGCGATGTTCGCCTTTGCCAAAGAGCGTGCCGATCACCTGCGCATCGACACGCATCAGGACAATCTGCCCATGCAGCGTGCGAGCATCAAGGCGGGATTCGAGCGTGCCGGCATTATCCATGTGTCGGACGGCACGCCGCGTGTTGCGTTCGACTGGCTGCGCGAGGCATAAGCGCCCAGGCGCATACCAACACTCCATCTAAATGAAAATGGCCCCGGGTGGGGCCATTTTTTGGCAAAACGCGTTGTTGTGGGGCTCGCGTCGCTGCCGTTCCAGATGAACCCGGGCAGACAAAAAGGGGAGGTGCCGGCTTTCGCAAGGCGCGAACCTACGAAAATCGCTGCGCGGCAACGCGGGGCGATGAGCTCGGTCGGGGGATAGGGCCCGCTTCGCCCGCCGGCCCGTAAATTGTATCATCCAGTGTGGAACGAGAGCGCCCGTTGCCGCGTGCGATGGGCTTGCAATAAGAGGAGAGCCATGTCGAAGCAAGCTGTCGTTGGAATCTTGGCGCATGTCGATGCCGGCAAGACCACGCTGGCCGAGGCCATGTTGTTCAACGCGGGTCGCATTCGCAAGCGCGGCCGCGTGGACGATGGCGATTCGCATCTGGACACTAACGCGATCGAGCGCGAGCGCGGCATTACGATTTTCTCGTCGCAGGCCGTGCTCGACCAAGGCGATACCCACGTCATGCTCGTTGATGCGCCGGGGCATGTCGATTTTTCTGCCGAGGCGGAGCGCACATTGCGCGCACTCGACTACGCGATTTTGGTTGTGGGCGCCAACGACGGCGTACAAGGGCACACCGAAACCCTGTGGCGCCTGCTTGCGCGCTATGACATTCCGACGTTCATCTATATCAACAAAATCGATTTGGAGCATCCCGGCCGCGAGGTTTTGCTGGCACAACTTGGGCAACGTCTTTCCGAGGGCTGCCTGGATGCCAGCGAACTGCTGGCGGGTGGTGCCGTTCGGGAGGACGCTGCTGCGTTGGACGAGGCGGCGCTCGAGGAGTTTCTTGAGACGGGCGAGCTTTCTGTTGCAACGCTGTCGCGCATGGTTGCCGAGCGCAAGCTCTTTCCCTGCTTTGCCGGCTCGGCGCTCAAGGACCAAGGCGTTGACGAGCTGCTGGATGGCATATGCGCGCTGATGCGTGAACAGGCGTGGCTCCCGGAGTTTGCTGCGCGCGTCTATCGTGTCAGCCGCGGGGATCACGGCGAGCGTTTGGCTTGGGTTAAAGTGACCGGCGGCACGCTGCATGCCAAACAGATGATTGACGGACGTTCCGGTGCCGAGGCATGGGAGCAGAAGGTCGATCAGGTACGCATCTATAACGGCGAGAAGTATGAGCTTGCCCAGGAAGTTGCCGCTGGCGGCATCTGCGCCGTGACGGGCCTCGCACACGTTCGCCCGGGTGATGCCCTGGGCGCGGAGCCCGCGGGCGATGCACCTGTCATTGCGCCGGTCCTCACCTATACGGTGCTACCGGGCGAACACGATGTCCATGCGGTGTTTAAAGCGCTGACCGAGTTGGCGGACGAAGACCCCATGCTCGGCGTAAGCTGGAATACGCATCTTGAGCAGATTCACTTGCAGTTGATGGGAGCCGTGCAGCTCGAGGTCGTGCAGCGGGTGTTGGCCGATCGCTTTGGCCTTACGATTGAGTTTGAGTCCGGCGGCATTCTCTATAAGGAGACGATCTCGCAGCCGGTCGAGGGTGTGGGCCACTTTGAGCCACTGCGCCATTACGCCGAGGTGCACCTGCGCCTTGAGCCGCTGCCGGCGGGCTCAGGCGTGCAATTTGGTACCGCTACCTCGACTGACGAGCTCGATCTGAACTGGCAGCGCCTGGCGCTCACCAACGCCATGGAGCGCGATCACCTGGGCGTGTTGACCGGCTCGCCCATCACCGATGTGCGCATTACGCTCACGGGCGGCCGCGCGCATGCCAAACACACCGAGGGCGGTGACTTTCGTCAGGCAACATACCGCGCGATTCGCCAGGGTTTGATGCAGGCGCGCGAGGCGGGTGCGGCGGTACTGTTGGAGCCGTGGTACCACTTTGAGCTCGAGGTGCCAGGGGAGTGCGTGGGCCGGGCGTTGTCAGACGCCACGCGCATGGGTGCCGAGTACGAGCCGCCGACGATGGCGGGCGACCGGGCGAAGCTTGTGGGTCGCGTGCCGGCATCCGAGGTGCAGGATTACGCGCTGGAGGTGGCTGCCTACACGAGCGGTCACGGTCATCTGTACCTGGAGTTCGCCGGTTATGCGGCTTGCCATGATGCCGAGCGCGCCATCGAGACGGCCGCCTACGAGCCCGAGGCCGATCTGCCCAACACGCCCGATTCGGTCTTTTGCTCTCACGGCGCCGGTTACACGGTCAAATGGTACGACGTACCCGCCGCGGCGCACGTAAAGATCGATCCCACCACCTTCCGCCCCTGGCGAGCAGCAGACGCCGAGTTTTTCGGCCATAGGTGATAGAAGGGCGGCCTCTTTGTCACCTGCTGTTGGTATAACTCGGTATAAGTTGGTATAACTATAGGCGGCGTTTGCCAATCCGAGGAGGCCGACATGAATCCAAATCCCTTTAAGCCCACGGCTGGTAAGCGACCTCCGATACTCATCGGTCGCGAGTCGGTCATCGAAGATTTTGAGGAAGGGCTCGATAACGGCGCGGGAGCGCCGGGCAGGCTCATGCTCATTACGGGAAACCGCGGCTGCGGCAAGACGGTTCTCCTGAGGGAGCTGCAACGTCTGGCCAGCGAGCACGGATGGGCGGTTGTCTCCGATTCCGCTTCGCTTGGTTTATGCGACCGCTTGGCCGACGCACTCCGCTCGAATAAGCTCGTTGTGACGTCAATGGAGTTTGGCCCATCGTTTGGACGGATGTCGGTTGAGGCGGCGCGGGCAAAAGGCGAGACGTTGCGAGGGCTGGTCAACAAGAGGCTCAAGAAGCTCGGTCCAGGTAAGGGCATACTGTTTGCGATTGACGAGGCTCAATCTGCGTCTATCGAGGAACTGGCGGCTCTTGCCGTTCTCTATCAGCAGGTGCTCGGAGACCAGGATGCCACGGGCTTGCCCGATAGCGACCAGCGCGGTCTTGCGCTGGTCTTTGCCGGCTTGCCCAGCATGGTTGACGATCTGCTCGAAGAGCCGAGCGTGACGTTTTTGCGACGTGCCCAGCAGCGTACGTTGGGGGCGATTTCTTTGCCCAAGGTGCGCGATTCGTATATCCAGACGGTCGAGTGTGCCGGTCTTTGCGTTGATGCGGAGACGGCGGACCTTGCAGCGCACAAGAGCATGGGGCATCCCTATATGGTTCAGCTGGTGGGATATTACATGTGGCGGTCTGCTGTCCGGCGTGGCTCGCAAGTCATCGAAAGGCGCGATGTCGAGGATGGCCATGCGGATGCCGTCTCTGAGTTCTACGAAGCGGTTGACGCGCCTCTGTATTACGGGCTGCGCAGTCCACAGCGCCTTTTTATCGAGGCTATGGCGGTTGACGAGGACAAGCCGACGCGCATGGCGGATATCATTGAGCGCTGCGACCGTACCCAGAGCTGGGCGAGTAAATATCGCGCAAGCCTGATTCGCGAGCGCGTCATCGAGGCTGCCGGATACGGC
>DXMG01000053.1:7138-12232 GCA_019414325.1 Collinsella sp.
TAAATATCGCGCAAGCCTGATTCGCGAGCGCGTCATCGAGGCTGCCGGATACGGCCTCGTCCGGTTTAGCGTGCCTATGCTGGGCACGTATATTCGCGATTGCGTTTTATGGCACGAGTGATGTGACGAAGGGGCAGCCCCTTTGTCACATCGATATTTGAGAGGCTAAATTATGGCGATTCATACTGAGCGTTTGACGCTTCGTCCGTGGCGCGAGACGGATGCGGCGAGCCTGTTTACATATGCGAGCGACCCGGACGTGGGACCGGCTGCGGGCTGGCCGCCCCATCGAAGCATTGAGGAAAGCAGGGAGATCATTCGGACAGTCTTTGCGGCACCCCATACCTTTGCCGTTTGCCTGGCTGCGACAGATGAGCCCGTGGGTAGCATCGGCCTCATGCCGTCTCGCTGTGAGTCAAACCGTCGAGATGACGGTCTTGAACTCGAAGTGGGCTATTGGATCGCCAAGCCGTTCTGGGGCCGAGGCTTTGCCCCCGAAGCAGTACGAGCCATGCAGCGCTATGCGTTCGAAACGCTTGGCTGCAAGGCGCTTTGGTGCGGATACTACGAGGGCAATAACAAGTCGTTACGCGTTCAGCAAAAGTGCGGATTCGCGCCGCATCACGTTGAGCGCGACGTACTCTGCGAGCTTATGGGCGATGTACGCACCGAGTGCTTTACGTGTTTGACCCGCGAAGACTGGCGCGGGCGGGCAGAAGGGGAGCGATGACGGTGTCGCAACAACCAAGTGCTATCGAGGTGCGTGGCGCGCGCGTCCATAACCTTAAGGACGTCGATATCGATATCCCGCTGGGAAAGCTCGTGGGTATTGCCGGCGTGTCGGGTTCGGGCAAGAGTTCGCTGGCGCTGGGGGTTCTTTATGCCGAGGGTTCGCGTCGCTACTTGGAAGCACTCAGCACCTATACTCGACGTCGCCTGACACAGGCCGAACACGCCCAGGTGGATGAGGTCTTGCACGTGCCGGCGGCGCTCGCATTGCATCAGCGCCCCAGCGTGCCGGGCGTGCGTTCCACTTTTGGCACCATGACCGAGCTCAACAACAGCCTGCGTCTGCTCTTTAGCCGCTGCGCCCATCACGTGTGCCCGCACTGCGGGGCGCGTGTGGAGCCGAGCCTTAACGTGGCCGCAGGCCTGTCGCTCACGTGTTCGACATGCGGCCGCGAGTTCTACGCGCCGAGTGCCGAGGATTTGGCTTTCAATAGCGGCGGTGCATGCCCCACCTGTGGCGGTACCGGTGTCATGCGCGAGGTGGACGAAGCGAGCCTGGTGCCCGACGAGTCCAAGACCATCAACGAAGGCGCGGTGCTTCCCTGGGGCACGCTCATGTGGGACTTGATGAAGCAGGTAGCCGGCGAGATGGGTGTGCGTACCGATGTGCCGTTTAACCAGCTCACACCTCAAGAGCGCGACATCGTGTTCCATGGTCCGGCGGTTAAGAAGCATATTCTCTACGTTCCCAAAAACGGCGAGGGCGCCACGCCGCTCGACTTTACCTATTACAACGCCGTCTATACGGTCGAGAATGCGCTCGCCAAGGTTAAGGACGATAAGGGACTAAAGCGCGTGGCTCGCTTTTTGCGCGAGGGCCCGTGCCGTGACTGCGGCGGCACGCGTCTCTCCGAGGTTGCGCGCCAGCCCCAGGTGCGCGGTATCAATCTGGCGCAGGCCGCGGCCATGACGTTGGGTGAGGCGATTGAGTGGGTGCGCGGGGTGCCCGCATCCTTGCCGGCCGAGATGCAGCCCATGGCAGTGGATATCTGCGATTCGTTTTTGAGCACGGCTCGTCGCCTGGTCGACCTGGGGCTCGATTACCTCTCGCTCGACCGCGCCGGTGCTACGCTCTCCACGGGTGAGCGCCAGCGTGTGCAGCTCGCCCGCGTGGTGCGCAACCGATCGACGGGCGTGCTTTATGTGCTGGACGAGCCTTCGATTGGCTTGCATCCTGCCAATGTCGACGGCTTGGTGGGCGTAATGCGCGATCTGGTGGATGACGGCAACACCGTGGTTGTTGTCGACCACGATACGCGCGTACTAGCGGAAGCCGACTATCTGGTCGAGATGGGCCCCGTTGCCGGAGCAGGCGGCGGTAATGTGATTGCCACTGGCACGGTGGACGAGGTCGAACAATCGCAGGGCAGCCGCATCGCCCCGTTTTTGCGCGCAGAGTCCAAGCGCTTGCGCCCGCAGGTGTCCGACGAGGAAATGTTCGACCGGGGCCATATCCGCATGGCGACCGATGCCATCCATACCGTCAAGCCGCTCGAAGTTGATATCCCGCGCGGTCGCTTGGTCGCGGTGACGGGCGTTTCGGGTTCGGGTAAGACGACGTTGGTACTCGAGACGCTCATTCCGGCACTCAAGGCGCAGGCAGCCGGCGAGCGCCTGCCGGGGCACGTGCGTTGGGTCGATGCCGAGGGCATTGCCCGTGCAAATCTGATTGACGCTACGCCTATCGGCGCCAACGTGCGCTCGACGGTGGCAACTTATGCTGACATCCATGATGAGCTACGTCGCGCCTTCGCCCGTACGCCCGAGGCCAAGGCAGCCGGCTACAAGGCGGGCGCATTTAGCTACAACACTGGCGCCTTGCGCTGCCCTACGTGCGATGGCACGGGCTCGATATCGCTCGACGTGCAGTTCTTGCCCGACGTCGAGATCGTCTGTCCGACATGTCGCGGCTCACGTTATGCAGACGCGGCTTCGCATATCCATCGCGAGGGCAAGGACGGGAGTCTGCTTACGTTGCCGCAGCTCATGGATATGAGTGTGGACGAGGCCCTCGACGCCACGGTGGGTCTCAAGAAAGTTCAGGCGCGCTTACAGACCTTACACGACTTGGGCTTGGGCTATCTCACGCTCGGTGAGCCCACGCCGGCGCTCTCGGGCGGCGAGGCGCAGCGTCTTAAGCTTGCGAGCGAGATGGGCCGCGTGCAGGATGATGCCGTATTCGTATTCGATGAGCCCACGATCGGCCTGCATCCGCTCGATGTTCAGGTGTTGCTGAGTGTATTTGACGGCCTCGTTGCCAAAGGCGCCACAGTTGTCGTGATCGAGCACGACCTCGACCTTATCCGTAACGCCGATTACGTAATCGACATGGGCCCGGGCGGTGGCGACGCGGGCGGGCAAATCGTGTGCGCCGGCACGCCGGCGGATATCGCTGCTTGCTCCAAGAGCATTACCGGTTGTTATCTATAGGCGATGCGACAAAGGGGCACCCCTTTGTCGCATTGACTTCTATTTCACGCATTGAGCCGCGAGATAGTCGCGGAAGAATGGCAATTCAAATGCGACGAGCCCTCGTCCTCGTTCCCCGATGATGCCGGCATCTATCATGCGGCGTCGGTAGCGGGAGACCTGCTGCGGCGAACGCTTAAGGCGCTCGACAAGGTCAGCGGTGGTGGACTCTTCCTCGTCATCGAGCATGGCGATGAGGAATCGCTTGTCCTCTGCGGTGAGTTCCCGATAGGTTGCCGCGAGGATTCGGTCGTCCATCTCGTCGCGCGCGATTTTGATTCCCAGGTCAAAGTCGCGTGACGAGATTTCCTTCGAATCGCTTGTGAGATCCCAGGCACGGTAGCCTACGAGTTGCAATAGGAAGGGAAAACCAGAGATCGAGCGAACGGCTCTATCGATTCCCTCAGCATCTGCCAGGCGATCGTTTTCCTGGATCGTGCGAATCAAGGCCTCGCGTACGTCATAGTCGGCAATGCGACCCAGATGATATTGTTGGGCGCGGCGAAGGAACGAGACCGTCTTGTGGTTCAGCAACGTCGAGACGTTGTTGGGAAGTCCCGCCATGAGCAGGGCGACGCGTTTCCCATCGGTCACAAAGTGCTGATACGTCGCTGCGAGCTGAATCATCTCGTCGAGTGTCGGGTCTACCTCGTCAACCGTGACGAGCAGACCGGTGCCCGCTTCGTTGAGCTGGTCGATGATGTCGCTCATGCGATAGCGCCAGGTTGAGGCATCATGAACGCGATTGACCTCGATGCTGCCGAATGGTGCAATTCCGAGACTGGTGACTTCGAAGCTGTTAGACGGGTCGATGAGATGGCCTGCAGCACGTTTCGCCCCGAACTCGATTTCCTCAAGCATTCCCGAGAGCGCGGTCGTCTTTACGGCTATCCAGCCGTGGGATTCTGCCCTTGTCGCGAGGGATGACATGAGAGCGGTTTTACCGGTTCCGCGCGCGCCTGAGAAGATCGAGGTCAATTCCGGGCGCCTGCGCTGGCTCAAGAAGGCACGGTCCAAATCCCGAATAATCTGTTGTCTGCCAGCGAGATGAGCAGGAACCTCACCAAAACTGGGGGTAAACGGGTTCTCGAGATATTCCACAAGGCTCTCCTTTCACACCGCCGTTTAACTTCATTTTATTCTAGTTAATTCTGATTAAAAGCGATGATCCCTTATTTAGAGCATCAATTAGGTGTGTGCCATCGACATGGTGCTTGAATGTGACAAAGGGACAGTTCCTTTGTCACATTCCCGGAAAGCCTGTTTGGCGCAGGGCCTCGTAGAGGACGATGGCGGCGCTGTTGGAGAGGTTGAGTGCGCTGATGCGGTAGTCGTCCGGATTGACGAAGTTGCCGCAGATATCCTGCTGCAGGATGGCTTCGTGGCTGTCCTCGGTATGCCCCAGCGATTCCTCGTGGGCTTCCCAGGCCTTGGCGTTATTGAGTGAGTCGCAATCGCGCAGCATCGGGATGCGCTCGCAGCGCTCGGGCGCCTCGGCGAGCAACTCCTCGGGAACGCCCGAGCTCTCGCTGCCAAAGACCAAGTAGTCGCCATCGCGGTAGGTACTCTGCGCATAGGTGCGGCGTGCCTTTTTGGTCAGCAGATGTAGGCGCTCGTCGGCGGGGGAGAGGTCGTTGCGCGCAAGAAAATCCTCCCAGCCGGCATAGGTCGTCACATCCAAGTTTTGCCAGTAGCCCAGGCCGGCGCGACGTACCGTCTTGTCCTCGAGCGAAAAGCCCAGCGGCTCCACCAGATGCAGGCGGGCACCGGTAACCACGCAGGTGCGGCCGATATTGCCCGTATTGGCCGGAATCTCGGGTGCATACAGCACGATAT
>DXMG01000054.1 GCA_019414325.1 Collinsella sp.
CCGAGCCGCCATTGGGAATGTAGAAGGGGGAGGCCTCGCGGCCTCCCCCTTTTTTGCGTTTACGGGCTTTTGTCTCACATAGTAGCTGTGTTTTATAACCCTCGTTTGTCGCATCTTCTGTGAACGGGCTACAATAACTTAGTCTGTGCGATATGGAGGTGAACATGGCTGAAGCTGGTATCGGCGTTGATATCGTCGAGATTTCCCGTATGAAATCAATTCTTGAAAAGACGCCGTCGTTTGCTCGGCGTGTGTTTACCGAAGAAGAGCGTGCGTATTGTGATGCATCATCGCGTCCCGCTGCTCACTATGCCAGCCGCTTTGCTTCGCGCGAGGCGGTACTTAAAGCTCTCGGCACGGGTTTTAGTCAAGGCGTTGGTCGCAAGGATGTTTCGGTTACGCGTGATAAACTCGGCAAACCGAAGGCGCTGCTTTCGGGCCGTGCTCTCGAGATCGCTCAAGAGCTGGGTGTTGTTGAGGTCGCTCTTTCCATTACGCTTACAGGAGACTTAGCCGTTGCGAATGCAATCGCGATTACCGAAGATGCTCGGCCTAAGCCAAAAGAGGAAAAGGTGAGTACCAAGAAACGCGTAGCGCAGACATTTAAAGAGGCTCGCTCTGTTTTAGATGAGCTTGAGCAGCTGCAGAATTCAGCATTGACGGAGCACCTGGGCGATGCTTCGCAAGATACGCTAGGAGCATAGATGAAACCGGTTTTGAGTACCGAAGAAGTCGTTCGTCTCGAGGACATCATCGAACGCGAAGGGACTTCGAAGGCCGAGCTTATGGAGCTAGCGGGTGAGTTTGCCGCCAACGAGGTCTTGAAGCTCAATCCCGATCGGGTTCTCGTTCTGGTCGGTTTTGGTAATAATGGCGGCGACGGTTGGGTTGCCGCCGATATTCTGAGCCATAAGGGTGTGGACGTCGATATCGTTTCTCCGGTTGAGCCGGATGAGATTCCTGCTGCTCTGGCACGTCATGTTGCTCGTCGTACTGCCGGCCGCGATGTGCACGTTTGTGTCGGCCCCTCGCGTGACGAACTCGAGGTTTTGATCGATAAGGCCGATGTTGTTGTTGATGCCATTTTTGGTACCGGTTTCCACGGGAATCTGCGTGCGCCGTTCTCCATCTGGATTCCTACGGTCAATGAATGCGCCGATTGTGTCGTATCCATTGATGTCCCCTCGGGCCTGAATGCCGAGACTGGCGTTGTTGATGACGACTGCATTCGTGCCGAGCATACGGTGACGATGATTGCGCCCAAGATTGGTCTGTATAGCGCTGATGGCCCTGAGTATGCTGGCGATTTGATCTGCGGCAATCTTTTCGACCGTCTTGACGAGGTCATCGATGATGTCGACCACGCCGCCGAGATTGTCGAGCCCGGTGACTTAGTTGATTACTTTGCTCCACTACCTACGAATATCGATAAGTATTCCCGTGGCTCTGTGCTTATTGTCGCCGGATCTGCGCAATATCCTGGTGCTGCCATTATGGCGGCCAAGTCTGCAGCTCGCGCGGGTGCTGGTTACGTGGCAGTCGCGGCTCCTGACGCCTGCGCCAATCTTATTCGCATGGCACTTCCTTCGATTCCCGTCTTTGCTATTCCGTCTGATTCCCGCGGCTCCTTTGGCGCCGCTGCGCGCATGACTGTGTGCGAGATTGCAAAGAAGTACAGCTGTGTACTGTGCGGTCCCGGTATGACGACATCTGCCGGCGCTATGCAGGTGGTTTCGGGCTTGCTCGAGCTTGATGTGCCGCTTATTTTGGACGCCGATGCACTCAACTGCCTTGCTAAGATTGCCATTGACGGTATTGATAGTAATCCCGAGATGTATCGTCGCGAGCAGCCGTTGGTTATGACGCCGCACTATCGTGAGCTTTCGCGTCTGGTTGCCGGTGACGAGGTGAACGACCTTGGTACCGCGATTGCGGCCGCGCAGAAGGTTGTCTGGGCTGCAGGCTCCGACAATCTGGTGGTCATTGCCAAGGGGCCGACGACGGCTATCTGTGGCGTTGAGCGTGTGCTGCTGCCGCTCTCGGGTCCGGCTTCTCTGGCAACTGCCGGTTCGGGTGATGTTCTCGCGGGTATTTTGGCCGGCACGCTTGCCACCATGCGCGACGAGATGGATCGTTGGGAGTTGCTGTATTCGTACGCCGTCGCACTTCACAGCTACGCCGGTTTTGCCGCGGCGACGGAGTATGGTGAGAAGAGCGTCATCGCGACCGATCTTATCGACTTGATCGGTCCTGCCATGGAACTGGCGGCAAAGGATGCGCTCGAAGATCTGGGAATCATGGACGAAGGGTCGGATGACTAATCATGAATAAAGCCGATTTGACGCGCTGGTCCTGGGTCGAGATCGACCGCGGGGCGCTCCGTCGCAACACGAGGGCCTATAAGAACTTGCTGAATCCACGTCAGCGCCTGTGCTGCGTGGTCAAGGCCGATGCTTATGGTCATGGAGCTGTTGAGTGCGCCAAGATCATGTATTCGGCCGGTGCCGACATGTTTGCCGTGGCGACGGTTAACGAGGGCGTTGAGCTCCGACAGGGCGGGATTACGAAACCCATCCTCATCCTAAGCGAGCCACCTATCGAGGCCATTCCGACGTTGCTCGAGTTTGATATCATGCCCTCGGTCTATACGTCTGACTTTGCTCTTGCGTATGGCGAATGTGCCGTCGCGGCGGGCAAGGTGGGCAAGTATCATCTCGCCATCGAGACGGGCATGAACCGCATCGGCGTACATTACACGCAGGTGCTCGACTTTGTCCGCGGTATTGATTTCCATCGCGGTATTCAGTGCGACGGCGTATTTACGCACTTTGCCACGGCCGATGAACCTTCGGGCTGGGACTACAAGCTGCAGTGCCAGCGCTTTACCGAGGCCGTTCAGGCCATTAAGGATGCGGGTTTTGAGTGCGGTATCGTGCATTGCGCCAACACGCCGTCCTCGATGCTCGACCCCTCGATGCATTTTGATATGATTCGCGCCGGCGTTGGCTTGTATGGCATGCAGCCGTGCGAGTTGAGTAGCCGTGTGATGCAGCTCGATCCCGTTATGAGCGTTCATGCGCGCGTGACGCGCGTGGCGCACCCTGCGATGGGCGAGGGCGTGGGCTACGGTTTTACCTACCGCGTACCGCGTACGCGCGTTCAGATCTGCACGCTGCCGATCGGTTATGCCGACGGCCTATCGCGTACGCTTTCCAATCGTATGGATGTGCTGTATCGCGGCGAGCGCGTGCGTCAGGTTGGCAATATCTGCATGGATCAGTTTATGGTCGCCATTCAGTCCAACCCGGCACACGAGATTCCCGAGGCCGAGTATGGTGACGAGATGATTATTGTCGGCCGCGATGGCGATGCCGAGATCACTATGGACGAGATGGCCCGACTGCGCGGAACGATTAACTACGAGGTCGCCTGCGGCTTTGGCATGCGTCTCGACAAGGTCTACGTGTAGGAGCCGCTATGGGCGTCATGCACATCCCCGGCCATACCCATCAGGCGCCACGTGAGGTCGCACTCGAGGAGATTGAGGCTGTTTTAGGCGACTGCCATCTCTGCCAGCTCTACCAGTCGCGTCACAATATCGTGTTTGGCGTGGGAAACCCCCGCGCTCGCGTGATGTTTATTGGTGAGGCGCCGGGCCGCAATGAGGATTTGCAGGGCGAGCCCTTTGTGGGGGCGGCAGGCGAGGACCTCAACGGCATTTTGTCGCTGGCGGGGCTCAAACGCGAAGACGTCTACATTGCCAACGTGCTTAAGTGCCGCCCGCCGGGAAACCGCAATCCGCGTCCCGAGGAAGTGCTGGCTTGCTCGCCGTTTTTGCGTGAGCAGATTCGAAGCATCTGGCCTGATATTATCGTGACGCTCGGCAACCCCGCGACGCACTTTGTGCTTAAGACCGAGATTGGCATTACTAAGCTGCGCGGCAGGTTCCACCAGATGGGGCATTTTGTAGTAATGCCCACTTTTCATCCGGCAGCAGCGCTGCGCAATCCGGCGTGGCAGGAGCTGCTGGAGGAAGACTTTAAGATGCTGGGCGATTATCTGGAGCGACATCCCGCACCAGAGGACGCCTCGGAATAATAAGGAGCATATATGTCCCTGGAGCGCCTGGGGGTAGGTACTTACAAAACGACTTGCGCTGCCGATACGGAGTACTTTGGCGAGCTAATTGCACCGTGTCTTGAGGACGGCGATGTGCTCATCCTGACCGGTGGCCTGGGAGTGGGCAAAACTCACTTTACCAAGGGCGTCTCGCGCGGGCTGGGCGATGGGCATATGGTTACGAGTCCTACGTTTGCGCTCATGGCCGTTCACGATCAAGGTCGTATTCCGCTGTTTCACTTTGATCTATACCGCCTGGAGCATGCCTACGAGCTCGAGGATACGGGCATTTTCGATGTGCTGGGCTATGAGGGTGCTTGCCTGCTGGAATGGGGCGAACAATTCCAGGACGAGCTGACGGATGAGTATCTTTCGGTGACGCTCAAGCGTGATGAGGGCGACAGCGATGTGCGAACGATAACGCTTGAGGCGCACGGTGACCGCGCAATGGAGCTTTCCCATTTGATTGATAAGGCTGTACAAGATGAGCTTGCATAACGACAACGCGCTGGTGGTGGCGCTCGATACCTCGACCGACATGCTTGCCTGCGCGGCAAGCTGGATTGATGGGCAGACGGGCGAGACGAAGCTCGTGAGTGGCGACCACATGTGTCGCCGTCACGCCAACGTTGAGCTCGTGAATACCGTTGATGGCGTGCTGGCTCAAGCCGGTCTGGATCGCAGCGATGTTGGTTGCTATGTGGTCGGCCGCGGCCCGGGGTCCTTTACGGGCGTGCGCATCGGCATCTCCACTGCCAAGGGCCTCGCGCGTGGTGCCAATGTTCCGCTGCTGGGCGTGTCGACGCTCGACGCTTGCGCTTGGACGGCGTGGAAGGCTGGCGTGCGCGGCAAGCTTGGTATCTTGGCCGATGCTATGCGCGGTGAGGTATATCCGGCGCTGTATATGCTGGTCGATGAGGGTCCCGAGCGTCAATTTGAGCGCGAACACGTGGTCAAGGCCGCCGTGGCGCTCGATGAGTGGCGCCAAGCAGCAGACTGGGACCAGGTTCAGCTGACCGGTGACGGTCTCGTGCGCTATGGCAAGCTGCTGGGTGAGGACGAGACCGCCCGCTGCGTGGAGCGCAACCTGTGGTGGCCTTCGGGCGAGGGCTTGCTGCTCGCGCACGCTGCGGGTGACGGCGATCCGGCCCGTGTCCTGCCGATTTACACGCGCCTTTCGGATGCCGAGGAAAACGAGCGCAAGCGTCTTGGTCTTGCCGAGAGTGCGCAGAGCGAAATTACGGGCGTTGCCGATGAGCTCGCCGGTCGTCATCTGCAGTTCCGTCCCATGGGTGCGGCGGATGCCGAGGGCGCGAGCGCGCTGGAGGCTGCCTGCTTTGAAGGTGCCGGACACGAGGCGTGGACGCCGGGCATGTTCCTGTCCGAACTGAGCGAGGACGTCGCTGCACCGCGTAGTTGGTGGGTGGCACACGACGACGGCAAGCTGCTGGGCCTTGCCGGCGGTATGGTCGTGGACGGTGATGTGCAGATTCTGGATGTCGCCGTCGACCCGGCACATCGCCGTGAGGGCATTGCCCGCAAGCTGCTGTCGCACGTGAGCTATGATGCCCAGATGCTCGGCTGCACCACGGCTTCGCTCGAGGTCGAGGACGGCAACGAGGGAGCGATTGCGCTCTATAACGCTCTGGGCTTTACCGAGGCTGGTCGTCGCCGCGGCTACTATGGTGCCGGCAAGGATGCCATCGTCATGACGGCTCCGCTGCCCCTGGTACTTCCGGTCGACAATGCTTCGCCCGAGCCGACGGCGGCAGAGCAGCGCGTATGGCCGCTGCCTGCGCCTGGGCGCTCCGAGGGGGAGCGTGCCGAAATTGAGCGCCGCCGCCTAGTGCTCGCTATCGAGAGTTCCTGCGACGAGACGGCCGTGGCGATTATCGATGCGGATGGCAATATGCTGGCCAACCAGGTGTCGACACAGATTGATTTTCATGCTCGCTTTGGCGGCGTGGTGCCCGAGATCGCCTCGCGCAAACACGTTGAGGTGATTGTGAGTGTCGTGGATGCGGCGCTCGAGGATGCCGCAGCATCGCTTGGCCTTGAGGGTGGAGCCATTGCTCCCAGCGAGCTTGCCGCCGTGGGCGTGACACAGGGTCCGGGCCTGGTGGGCGCGCTCGTGGTTGGCGTCGCCTTCGCCAAGGGCTTTGCCTACGCTGCCGGCAAGCCGCTCGTGTGCGTCAATCATCTTGAGGGTCATCTGTTTGCCAACCTGCTGGCGCAACCCGACCTCAAACCGCCGTTTATCTTCACGCTTGTCTCGGGTGGGCACACCATGCTCGTGCACGTGAAGGCATGGGGCGACTACGAGGTGCTTGGTGAGACACTCGACGATGCTGTGGGCGAGGCCTTCGACAAGGTAGCCAAGGCGTTGGGTCTGGGCTATCCCGGTGGCCCCATCATCTCCAAGCTGGCCGAGACGGGCAATTCCCGCGCGATCGATTTTCCTCGCGCGCTTAACAGCAGGGGAGATTATCGTTTCTCGCTTTCGGGTCTTAAAACGGCTGTGACGCTCTACATTGAACAGGAGACCAAGGCCGGGCGCACGATTCACCTGCCCGATCTGGCGGCTTCGTTTGAGGCAGCTGTCTTTGACGTGCAGTACAAGAAGGCCAAAAACGCATTGCACGCTACCGGATGCAAGGAATACTGCATCGGTGGCGGCGTCTCGGCCAACCCGCATCTGCGCGAGATGATGATCAAGAAGCTTGGACGTCAGGGGATTCGCGTAACGGTGCCGCCCTTGTCTGCCTGTACCGATAACGCAGCCATGATCGCGGAGGTCGCCCGCCGTAAATTCGACCGAGGTGAAATCTCGCCGTTCGACGTCGACGCCGATCCGAACATGACGCTGTAGCTGGTACGGCGCAGTCCCCGGACGGAGGGGCCGGATATAAGGTTTCCTGCTCTACAGTCCTGCGCAAGACGAAGGCCACATTAAGTGGCCTTCTTTGCGTGCGGAACTCGCGATAAACCTTATATCCGGCCCCTCCGTCCGGGGACCTTTCTGTATCGATATAGCTTCTGGGCTGGTTTGGCGTCGACAACGTCCAGCAAGGTTAACAAGCCAGCGTCGAATTTCCAGCGTTCTTTAGCTGAAAGAAAAAGTTGGTGTGCGGAGCTTTGCTCCGCATTTGGGATGGGAGCCCCTCGGGAGCGGGCGGGCGTATACAAGGTTTATCGCGAGTTCCGCACGAGCCGGAGAGCACTTAATGTGCTCTCCGTGCGAGCAGGACTGTAGAGCAGGAAACCTTGTATACGCCCGCCCGCTCCCGAGGGGCATCTCTCATGCAAAAACTGTCGTGGGGTAAAGTCCGAGGTCAGTGGCGTTTTATACCGAGAAATCCAAAAAAGTTGAAAATTCATTACAAATTTGCGTTGACTTTAGGTAACTAAAGTTTCATACTCCTTTTCAACCACTGGGGGATGTGAACACGCACGGATCGTTCGCATCATGATTGAAGAGGATTACTCAGACATGTTCACGCATCAGCTAGACATTATCAGCGTAGAGATTATCTGATGCGGGTTAGCACATACAGCTAGCCCGTACGATAACGGGCGGCTGATGAAGATGAGGGCCGTCGAGCGCAACCGACGGCCCTCATTTTTTATGTCTGGGGAGTTCTTTTTAGAGGAGGAAATGACATGAACGGAGTTTTGCTCATGGTTGTTGCCGCGGCGGTGCTCGCCTGCGGCTATCTGGGCTACGGCCGCTGGTTGGCCAACAAGTGGGGTGTTGACAAAGAGGCCCTCACGCCGGCCAAGCGCATGAAGGACGGCAAGAGTTTCTCGCCTGTCTCCGCCTTCACCGCGTTTTCGCACCAGTTTAGCTCGATCTGCGGTGCTGGCCCTGTCACGGGTACGATCGTCGCCATGGCTTTTGGCTGGCTGCCTGTCGTGCTTTGGGTTCTCGTCGGTGGTATTTTCTTTGGCGCCGTCCACGACTTTGGCGCCCTGTACGCTTCGATGAAGAACAACGGCAAGTCCCTGGCTCAGCTCATCGAGAAGTACATCGGCAAGACCGGCCGTCGCCTCTTCCTGCTGTTCTGCTGGCTGTTCTGCATCATCGTCATCGCCGCTTTCACCGATATGGTCTGCAAGACGTTCATGTTCACCCCGGCCGTTGACGCTTCTGGCGCCGCCACCGGTGCCGTCGACTTCGCCAAGTCCTATGCCGCCGGCTGCGCTGGTACCATCTCCATCCTGTTCACCTTCGTCGCTATCGCTTTTGGTTGGGCCCAGAAGAAGTTCAATCTCACCGGTGCTGCCGAGTTTGTCACCGGCGTGGTCCTCATGGTCCTCATGTTCGCCGTCGGCATGCAGTTCCCGGTCTACCTGGACAAGTTCCAGTGGTTCGCCGTCGTTATGGTCTACCTGGTCTTCGCCGGCGCTATGCCCATCCAGATGCTCAAGACCCCGCGTGACTACCTCACCTCGATCATGATGATTGTCATGATCGCCTGCGCTGTCCTCGGCATCGTCGTCCTTGGTGTTAACGGCCAGGCCACGATGACCGCCCCGGTCTTTACCGGCTTCTCCAGCGCTTCCGGCATGATGTTCCCCGTCCTGTTTGTCTCTGTTGCCTGCGGTGCCCTCTCCGGCTTCCACAGCCTCGTTTCTTCTGGCACCTCCTCTAAGCAGGTCGAGAAGGAGCAGGACGCCGTCAAGGTCGGCTATGGCGCCATGGTCGTCGAGTCCTTCGTCGGCATCCTCGCCATCATCGTCGCCGGCATCATGTTCTCCGACATGAACACCGCCGGTACCGGAGCCCTCAACGCCGGTGTCGCTTCCACCCCGTTCCAGATCTTTGCCGCCGGCATCTCCCGCGGTATGCAGGCCTTTGGTGTTGACGGCACGCTCGCTACCGTCTTTATGACCATGAACGTTTCCGCTCTGGCCCTGACCTCGCTCGACGCTGTCGCCCGCATCGCCCGCACCTCGTTCTCCGAGTTCTTTGCCCAGACCAACGACGCCCTGGCCATCGAGTCCAAGGCCGGCTACATGAAGGTCCTCGGCAACCCCTGGTTCGCCACGGTCGTCACCCTGCTTCCCGGCCTCGCCCTCGCCTTTGGCGGCTATGCCAACATCTGGCCGCTCTTTGGTGCCTCCAACCAGCTGCTCGGCGGTATGACCATGATCACCCTCGCCGTGTTCTGCAAGTGCACCGGCCGCAAGGGTTGGATGCTCTACGTGCCCGTCGCCTTCCTGCTCTGCTGCACGTTCACCTCGCTGGTCCAGAGCGCCATGGGCTGCATGACCGCCGTCCAGGCTTATGGCTTCTTTGGCACCATCCCGGCTACCGCCACCACGGCTGCCGTCTCCGTCGCCGCCACTAAGGGCCTGCAGCTCGTCTTCGCTGTCCTGCTGATGGTCCTGGGCCTCATCGTTGCCGTCAACTGCCTCAAGGAGTTCTTCGGCAAAGAGGCCGGCTCCATGCCCGACGAGGAGCCCGAGTGGTCCGAGATGGGCAAGGCTGAGTACGGTCGCGCTGCTGCTGCGGAGGCTCCCGCCGATGCCGAGGCCGCCAAGGCCTAGTCGACTTGATGGAGTGACCGTTCCATCCATATGACTCGGAAAGACCGGGTCCGCAATTATGCGGGCCCGGTCTTTTTTGCGAAAACAAACGACGTGGAGGGGTCCTCGCAGATGTTTTGCGTGGATAGGCTCGAGCGTTGTACCATATGGACGTATATGTGTGCATATGAAAGGGGCCCCGTGGCCAAGACGGTATATTCCGATAACCAAAACAATGTCGATGCATTGGCCGAGCGCCTGAGCAGCCAAACATCGCTTTCTGCCGACCGGGCGAAGCTCGTTGCTTACGACCTGCTCTGTCGCAAAGCGCTCAAGATTAAGTCGAGCGCACTGGCGCAGATTTTTCGTTCCGTTGACAAGGAGTGCGACACCAAGGCCATGCGCGATGAGCTTATCGCGGCGAAGATCGTTACCAAGATTGAGGGCAGCGGCATTAACGGACGCCCGGCGTTCTATACCATCAATGCCGAGATTCATGATGTTCAGGAGCAACCTGCCGAGGCTGTCGAAGATGCCGTCACTGAGGATTTCGTAGAGGCTGCCGCTATGGAGGAGACAGCTCCGCGAGAGCATGTCGATACTGATGACCTGCTCGATGAGAACGTTGTTCGCGCCTTTACGGCCAAGGCGGGCCGTGGTGGCTTTGGCGGAGGCGGCAAGCGCGATGCGCAACGCCGCGCTCAGCAGGAGCGCTTCCGTCGCGCCGTTGCTCAAAAGGACGAACTTGATACCGAGGCTGTTGAGACCGAGGTTGCTGCCGAGTCGCAGAAGCCCGCGAAGGAGCAAAAGCCCGTGGAGGTCCAAGAGCCCAAGCGTCGTCGCGGTGCTCACTTTAAGGCTGCGCAGCAGGATGTCGCGCATGAGGTTGAAGAGCCTTTCGAGGTTGCAGACGATGTAGAGGAGTCTGCCAAGAGGGCTCCGGGTTCGTGTCGTCCCGGCCGCGGGTTTGCGGGACGCGCGTATCCCGTAAAGCGTCAGGAGAAGGGCGAGCCAGCTCCGACCGCTCAGGCCGAGAAGATCGAACAAACCGAGAAAACCGTTGAGCCGGCGACTTGCGAGCAGCGACCTTCCGAGTCGCAGCCTGCGGCTGACACCGAGGCCAAAGCTCAACAGACCGCTGATAAGCAGGCGGGGGAGAGCGCCTCAAGCAAACCCCGCCGCTGTCGTCACCGCGGCGGTCGTGGCTCAAATGCCGAGGCCGCAGCCGCGAAGGCGGCGATACAAAACAGAGATGAGAAGGCCGAGACTCCGGTGGACCAGGTCAAGCGCCAGCCGGCGAAGGAGACTAAGTCTGATCGTCCGCAAAAGCGCTCGTCTGCGCCCAAGCAGGAACGCAATACCCGGGCAGATTCCAAGCGTAAGCCCCATGCACAGGCTGAGCCTGCCGCAGCTGATAATGCTGCCCAGCGGTCTGAGCCGACCGTCCACGGCGAGGTCTCGGCATTTGCCCTGGCCCGCGTGCTGGGCAGGCAGCTGCTCAAGGTTGTCCCCACGCCTACGGCGCTCTCCAAGATCAAGGAGCAGCAGACCCAGATTGTAAGGGTTGAAGGCAAGGACGGTAAAAAGACGCCGCAGCGCGCTCAGCACAACGAAATGTCCAATCGCAAAATCGCCGAGGAAATCGCAATCATCCAAGCTTGGATAGAGCAGAATCGCGGTGCCGATACGCCGATCGCCTCGCGTCGCCAGCGTGCCTACCAGATTTTCAACGACGAGAAAGCTTTCGACGGCAAGCATGGCGAGCGCCTGATTAAGCGCATGGCCGAAAAGGGCATCAACATGCAGGCGATCAAGGTTGCTCCTAATCGCCCCGTGCACTTTACGGGTTTCTTTACGCTTGGTGCCGATAAGCCGTTCATTATGGTCGAGAACCTGGACACCTACGACGAGATCGTCAAACTCCTGCGTGGCCGTAAGCATGCCAAGCTCTTTGGCACCAAGGTGGGCGGCGTAATCTTTGGCGGCGGCTGCAAGGCGAGCGTCTCGCATGCACTGGATGATTATCTGGCCGAGATCGGTTATCGCTTTACCTACGTGTACTACGTGGGCGATATCGACCGCGAGGGCGCACGCATCGTCGAGCAGGCCCGCAATGCCAACGTCGTCGAGATTCGCCTGCATGCCGGAATGTACCGCGCCATGCTCGCCGAGCACAAGCGCCGCGTGAAGGCCGGTGGCGAGTGCGAGCCCGCGGCAGCCAACCAGGGCGTGCCGCAGAACCTTGCTGCCACGATCAAGGACCTGCCCATGGTCACGCGCGTGCAATTCCGCAACGTGCTGCGTGAGGGTGGACGAATTCCGCAGGAGATTCTGATGACCGACGACTATCGGGATGGCGACTCGGGAAGCTTCGACCGCATGCTGAATAATTAGTTCCGCCGTTCTACCGAACGGCGGTCCTCTTGACGCTGCGAGGGGTCCTGGCACGGCAATCTGACGTTCAACTTCAAGGGCGCGACCAGAAGGTCAGCGCCCTTTCGTTTC
>DXMG01000055.1:0-810 GCA_019414325.1 Collinsella sp.
TGGAACGTGTTTGGTGGCGCTGTGGCGATTAGAAGTCGGCGTTGCCCACGGTGCGCGGGTGCGGCAGGACGTCGCGGATGTTGCCCACGCCGGTCAGATACATGACCAAGCGCTCGAAGCCCAGACCGTAGCCGGCGTGCTTGCAGGAACCGTAGCGGCGCAGGTCAAGGTAGTACTTGTACTGCTCGGGATTCATGCCCAGGTCCTTGATGCGGGCCTCGAGCAGATCCAGGCGCTCCTCGCGCTGGGAGCCGCCGATAATCTCGCCGATACCCGGCACCAGGCAGTCGGCGGCGGCGACGGTCTTGCCGTCCTCGTTCATGCGCATGTAGAACGCCTTGATCTCGGCCGGGTAGTCGGTTACGAAGGTCGGGCGCTTAAAGTGCTCCTCGGTCAGGAAACGCTCGTGCTCGGTTTGCAGGTCGATGCCCCAGCTCACGGGATAGTCAAACTTGTGACCGGCGGCGACGGCCTGCTCCAGGATTTCGACGGCCTCGGTATAGGTGACGCGGGCAAAGTCGGAGTTTGCCACGTGGTCCAGACGCTCGAGCAGACCCTTGTCCACAAACTTGTTGAGCATATTGAGCTCGTCGGGGCAGGTGGCCATAACGTCCTTAAGGACGTACTTGAGCATGGCCTCGGCGTTATCCATGTAGTCGTTAAGGTCGGCAAAGGCCATCTCGGGCTCGATCATCCAAAACTCGGCGGCGTGGCGCGTGGTGTTGGAGTTTTCGGCGCGGAAGGTGGGGCCAAAGGTGTACACGTCGCCAAAGGCCATGGCAAAGTTCTCGGCATTGAGCTGGCCGGACA
>DXMG01000055.1:820-11668 GCA_019414325.1 Collinsella sp.
CGGACACGGTAAGGCTCGCGTGCTTGCCAAAGAAGTCCTGGCTCCAGTCGACCTCGCCGGACTCGGTGAGGGGCGGATTTTTGGGGTCGAGCGTGGTCACGCGGAACATCTCGCCGGCGCCCTCGCAGTCACTCGTGGTGATGATGGGGGTGTTGACGTAGACAAAGCCCTGCTCCTGGAAGAAGCGGTGGATGGCGGCAGCCGCGACAGAACGGATGCGGAACACGGCGCGGAACAGGTTGGTGCGCGGGCGCAGGTGCTGCTGGGTGCGCAGGAACTCGACGGTTGCGCGCTTCTTCTGCAGCGGGTAATCCGGGGCGCTGACGCCCTCGACCTCAATGGAGGTGGCAGAAAGCTCGAAAGGCTGGGGCGCATCGGGGGTCAGCTTGACGGTGCCGGTGCAAATGAGTGCGGCCGAGACGTTTTGATGGGCGATCTCGTCGTAGTTGTCGAGTGCCTCGCGGTTCATGACGACCTGCAGGTCGCGGAAGCAGCTGCCGTCGTTGAGCGTAACAAAGCCAAAGTTCTTCATGTCGCGGATGGACTTGACCCAGCCGGCGACGGTGACGGTCTGGCCGCCAAGCGACTCGGCATCGGCGTAAAGCTGCGCGATTTTGGTGCGGTTCACGTATCCTCCCATAACGGTTGAATGATAGTTATCCATACAGTTCGATATTCTAGCAGCTCGGCTCATTTGGGCTATACGGATAAGGCATTGGCGGGATGGTTTTTCAAACGAAAAGCGCCTGCGGCCAAATGGTCGCGGGCGCTTGACGAGGTGCCTTTTGGCTGTGTGGCGCGGGGCCTGGCTACTTGGTCTTGGCTACCAGCAGCGGGTCGCCCAGCTTGACGAGCGGGTTGCCGCCGATAAGCGTGCCGGACTCGCCGACATGGTCGATGCTCTTAAGACGATCGAGCTCGGAGACGATGACGGTCACGATGTCCTCGTGACCGGCGGCCTTGATGGCCTCGCGGTCGAAACTGATGAGCGGCTGGCCTGCCTTGACCGTGTCACCCATCTCGACAAAGCGGGCAAAACCTTTGCCGTTCATTTCCACGGTGCCCAGGCCAACATGGATGAACACGCGAAGACCGTCCTCGGTGATCATGCCGATGGAGTGGTTGGTGACGGTGGTGGCGCCGATGCGGCCGTTGGCGGGCGCATAGATGGTGCCGGTAATGGGCTCGATGCCGTAGCCCTGACCGAGCATACCCGAGGCGATGGTCTCATCGGGAACCTCATCGAGGTTGACGAGCACGCCGTTGACGGGGGCGTAGATGACGCCTTCGCGGGTGGCGAAGCTTGCTGCGGGCGGAACGGATGCCTCGCCCGTCGAGGTGAAGGTGGACTTAAGCGAATCGAGCAGACCCATAGTTGCCTCCAACTTAAATAGGCGCATATCGCGCGCTTGGTTTGCCGGAAACGTTTCATATGTGTTTCGCGGCTTGGTCAACGCCCCTATTTTACGCTGCTCAACGATACCTCTGAACTGGGATTATGTGATATATCAGTTGAAGGGAAACTTATTGCTGGAGTGTTTCTTCGCCACGGGCTCAAGTGGGGTACGCTTAGACGCGAAAAACAAGGGCGCATAATCTGCGCGAAGGGAGCACATATGATTGTCGAGAACCATGCGCTGTGGGGCGAGGAGCCGACCGAGGAGTATCCGGCGACGTTTACGTATTTGGGTGCCGAGCCGCTGCCCGATAAGCCGAATGGCCGCCGCCCTGCCGTGATTATCTGCGGCGGAGGTGCGTTTACGCATATCGCTCCGCATGAGCAGGATCCCGTGGCGTTTGCGTTTTTGGACCGCGGCTACCAGGCCTTTGTGCTCAACTATGTGACAAGTGGCACGGGCGACGTGAGCTTTCCTCACCCGCAGGCAGACCTTGCCAAGATGGTCGCCACGGTTCGCGCCAACGCCGACGAGTGGCATGTCGATCCCAAGCGCGTGTGCGTCGTGGGCTTCTCGGCAGGCGGCATGATCTGCGCTTCGCTGGCAACGCAATGGAAGACTGGTCCCTTCGCGGCGCTTGCCGGGTCGCGTCCGGACGACATTCGTCCCGATGCCGTGGTGCTGGGCTATCCGCTGCTCGACTTTGCCTATGTGCGCGACATGCAGACGCGCGACCCGCGCATCGACCTGCGCGTTCCCAAGACGGGTGGCAAGACGGGGCGCGATTTGCTCAACGACTATCTGTCGATGGTGACGGGCGGTGAGGCGACCGACGAGCACCTGGCCGACATCTGCCCCACCACGCATGTTTCGCGTCAGATGCCGCCGACCTTTGTGTGGGGCGTGTCCGACGACAAGACGGCGCCGATCGCGCAGGTCTATCCGTTTGCGCAGCGCATGGCCGAGGAGGGCGTCGCTTGCGAGATGCACGTCTTTGACCAAGGTGGTCACGGGCTTTCGCTCGGCAACGCCAACACCGCGGTCGATAACGAGGACAAGCAGGTGGCGGTCCGTCCTTGGATCCGCCTGGCCTTCCGTTTCCTGGAGCGCCATATGTAAAAGTAGACTACTTGCCCGTTTCAAAAAGTCTGCTTAGAGGAGGAGCCATGCTTGAGGGTACGTATGTGGTTTCGGCCCAGACGCTGGTGGGGAGTAAACGCGGCGAGGTGACGTTTTCACATGGGGTGAACGGCGTGCTCAGGGCAGTACTAAACGTCAGGGGTCTCAATATCGCTCTCTCGAGTGCCCGCGCTGAGGGCGATTTCTTTGAGCTCTCGGGTACTATCTCCCACGTCTTGATGGGCAAGGCGCCCTTTACATGCACGGGGTCAGTCGAGGGCGATCGACTCACTGCTACCGCGCGGTCGGGTTCCGTTTCGATCTCGCTGAGCGGTATGCGCAAAGAGCTTTCGGGGCGCACCGCATAAAGTTTGCGCAGGTAAACATCGGTATTTGACTTTATAAAATAGTTCAGAGCGCTATCATTTGTCGTTACGAGTTGGTTAGCCCCGGTAAACGGTTAACCGCGTCTAACGAAAGGATGAGCGCGTGAAGCTCGATACACTCGAGATTGGAAAGGACGCCGTTGTCGCATCGGTGGCATCGGACGATCAGGCACTCCGACAGCATATTTTGGACATGGGCCTAACGCCGGGCACCGAAGTCACCATGATGAAGTACGCCCCCATGGGCGACCCGCTCGAGATCCGCCTGCGTGGCTACGAGTTGACACTGCGCAAGGACGATGCCGCTCGCATCGAGCTTGTGGGTATTCACGACACCGATACGGGTCCGCGCGCTAACGCCGCAATCGGCACGACGGAGCATCCGGCCCTGGGCGAGGGGACGTATTCGCCCCGTGCGGCAAAGACGGCCGTGCCCGAGGGCGCGCCGCTGCACTTTGCCCTCGCCGGCAACCAAAACTGCGGCAAGACCACGTTATTCAACCAGCTGACGGGCTCCAACCAGCATGTCGGTAACTTTCCCGGCGTGACGGTCGACCGCAAGGACGGCACTATCCGTAACCACCCCGAGGCGAGCGTTACCGACTTGCCCGGTATTTACTCGTTGTCGCCGTACACGGGCGAAGAAATCGTCAGCCGCCAATTCATCTTGGACGAAGACCCCGACGCCATCATCGACATCATCGACGCCACCAACATCGAGCGTAACCTGTACCTGACGCTGCAGCTTATGGAGCTCGATCGTCCCATGGTCATCGCGCTCAACATGATGGACGAGGTGACGGCCAACGGCGGCGCCGTGGACGTCAACCTGCTCGAGAGCCTGTTGGGCGTGCCCGTTGTCCCCATTAGCGCTGCCCGCAACGAGGGTATCGGCGAGCTGGTGGATCATGCCTTGCACGTGGCGCGGTTCCGTGAGCGCCCCGGTCGCCTGGACTTCTGTGCGCCCGATGGTCCAGACGGCGGTGCACTGCATCGCTGCATCCACGGCATTGCCAACCTGATCGAGGACCATGCCGCGACGGCGCATATCCCGGTGCGTTTTGCGGCGACCAAGCTGGTTGAGGGCGACGAGCTGGTGACGGAGGCGCTTCATCTGGACCGTAACGAACTTGACGCCATCGAGCACATCATTACCCAGATGGAGGGTGAGGCCGGTACCGACCGTCTATCTGCACTGGCTGACATGCGCTTCGGCTTTATCGGCGACGTGTGTGGGCACTGCGTCGTCAAGCCGCACGAGAGCCGCGAGCACGTGCGTTCCGTCAAGATCGACCGCATCCTGACGGGTCGCTACACGGCCATTCCAGCGTTCCTGGTGATCATGGGTCTCGTCTTTTGGCTGACGTTTGGCGTGATCGGCGCGGCGTTGCAGGGACTCATGGAGGACGGCATCGCTGCCATCATTACCTCGGCCGATGCGGGCCTCAAGGCGTTCGGCACCAACGACGTAGTGCGCTCGCTGGCTGTCGACGGCGTGCTTACGGGCGTGGGCAGCGTGCTGACCTTCCTGCCGATTATCGTCGTGCTCTTTTTGTTCCTTTCCATTCTGGAAGACTCCGGATACATGGCACGCGTGGCCTTTGTCATGGATAAAGTGCTGCGACGCTTTGGCCTGTCGGGCCGCAGCTTCGTGCCTATGCTCGTCGGTTTTGGCTGCACCGTGCCGGCTATCATGTCGACCCGTACGCTCCCATCCGAGCACGACCGCAAGATGACGGTCATGCTCACGCCGTTCATGAGCTGTTCGGCCAAGTTGCCGGTCTACGGTCTGCTGTGCGGGGCATTCTTCCCGCAGGCGACAGTTCCCGCCATGGTCTCGCTCTATCTGATTGGTATCGTGGTCGGCTGCATTGCCGCCCTGGTGCTCAACCGCACGGCATTTAAGGGCGACCCGGTGCCGTTTATCATGGAGCTTCCCAACTACCGCCTGCCGAGCATCAAGACGACGGTGATGCTGGCATGGGATAAGGCCAAGGACTTCATCACCAAGGCCTTCACCATTATCTTTGCCGCTACGGTGGTCATTTGGTTCCTTCAGACGTTCGACATCCGCTTTAATGTGGTCGCCGATCAGTCGCAGAGTCTGCTTGCCGGTCTGGGCAGCATTATCGCTCCGCTGCTGGCGCCGCTCGGCTTCGGCGACTGGCGCGCCTCGACGGCGCTCGTCACCGGACTTATCGCCAAGGAGAGCGTCATTTCGACCCTCACGGTGCTTTTGGGCGCAACGTCGCCCGCGGTGCTGTCAACCATGTTTTCGCCGTTTACCGCTTACGTGTTCCTGGTCTTTACGCTGCTGTACCCGCCCTGCGTGGCTGCCATCGGCGCCGTCAAGAGCGAGCTAGGCGCGCGCTATGCCGTGGCTGTATTCGCGTTTCAGGTGACGGTCGCCTGGATCGTGGCGTTTGTCGTGCATTCGGCGGGCATATTGCTGGGGTTGGCTTAGCTATTTATTGACGGCGCAACCTCTGTGTATTGAGTTGATTGCGGCCCTGCATCTGTACTGACGGATGCGGGGCCGTTGCTATATAATCGCCCACCGCTCAAGACAATCGGAGAGGTTTCTACATGGCTCAGGCAAGACAAGATGGCATCTCACTCAAGCAGTGGCTCCCGCTTATCGGGCTCGCCTGCTGCGCGTTCGTGTTCAACACGTCGGAGTTCATGCCCATCGGCCTTCTGACTGATATCGCCGCGTCGTTCTCGCTCACCGAGGCCCAGGCAGGCATCATGATCTCGGTCTATGCCTGGGGCGTCATGCTGCTGTCGCTGCCGCTTATGGTGTTTGCTTCGCGCTTTGAGTTCAAGCGGATGCTGCTCGGCGTGCTTGCCGTGTTCTCGCTGGGTCAGTTCCTGTCCGCCGTGGCGCCTACCTATCCTATTTTGGTTTGCGCGCGTCTGGTGGTCGCCTGTGCGCATGCCGTGTTCTGGTCGGTCGCCTCGATCATGGCCTCGCGCCTGGTTGACAGTCGCCACGGGGCGCTCGCCATCAGCATGATCGCCACGGGCTCGTCCATCGCGCAGATCTTCGGCCTGCCGATCGGCCGCGCCATCGGCCTGGCCGTGGGCTGGCGCATGACGTTTGCCGTGGTCGGGGCCTTTTCTGCCGCCGCGGTGGTGTACCAGGCAGCGGTATTCCCGGCCATGCCGGCGGGTGAGCGCTTTACCGTCAAACAGCTGCCCGAGCTGCTCAAGAACCCGTTCCTGATCGCGCTCTACGCGGTCACGGTCTTTATGGCGACCGGCTATTACGCAGGCTACAGCTATATCGAGCCCTTCCTGGCGCAGGTCGCGCACGTCGACGCGGGCGCCATCACCATGACACTGACGGCGTTTGGCTGCTCTGGTCTGCTCGGAAGCTGGCTGTTCGGCCGACTGTTCGATGGGCACCGCTTCCCGTTCTTGGCTATCACGCTTTCCGGCGTGCCAGCGGCCCTGCTGCTCATGGGTCCGGTTGCACCGTCGCTCGTCGCGGTTCTTGGCGTTTGCGCGCTGTGGGGCTGCTGCGCCACGGCCTTCAATGTGGCGTTCCAGGCCGAGCTCATCAAGTACACGCCGGCGGATTCGTCGGCTGTCGCCATGTCGATCTTCTCGGGCCTGTTCAATCTGGGTATCGGCACGGGCACCGCAATCGGCGGCGCCGTGGTTTCGGGTCCCGGTATCGCTTGGATTGGCTTCGCGGGCGGGGCGATTACCGTCGTGGGCGTCATCCTCGCCATCACCGTGCTGTTCCCGGCCATACGCCGTGCAAAGCCCGTCGCCTAATCACGTCCCCCATCAGCTGCGGTGGAATAGTTCCTGTTTAAGGCCTCTGAAGGCCCAAGCAGGAACTATTTCACCGCAACTTATTTTGGGGGAGAGGATACAAGCCGGGCATACAATGGATGTCGTTGTGTTGAGCTTACCGGGAGGTTGCTATGTGGGCATACGAGACGACGTTCTATCAGATCTATCCGCTGGGCTTTTGCGGAGCTCCGCGCGAAAACGCCGCCCCCGTTGCCGAGGATGAACTCGCCCAGGCTGTCAACGCTGCGCCCAACCCCGATGCGCCCATCATGAAGATCGCCCAATGGGCCGACTACCTGCAGGAACTCGGCGTTGGCGCCGTGCTCATCAATCCGCCGCTCGAGTCCGATAGCCATGGCTACGACACGCGCAGCCTGCGCCATATCGACCGTCGCTTGGGTGGGGATGCCGACTTTGCCGCCGTATGCGACACGCTGCATGCCCACGGCATCCGCGTGGTGCTCGACGCCGTCTTCAACCACGTCGGTCGTGGCTTTTGGGCCTTCCGCGATGTGCAAGAGCGCAAGTGGGACTCGCCGTACAAGGACTGGTTCCACATTAGCTTTGACGGTGATTCCTGCTATGGCGACGGCTTTTGGTACGAGGGCTGGGAGGGCCATTTTGAGCTTGTGAAGCTCAACTTGCAAAATCCCGCCGTGGTCGATTACCTGCTCGAGTCCGTGCGCCGTTGGGCCGATGACTTTGGTGTCGATGGCCTGCGCTTGGATGTTGCTTATATGCTCGACCGCGACTTCATGCGTCGTTTGCATGGCTTTGCCCGTGAGCTCAAGCCCGACTTCGTGCTGATCGGCGAGACGCTCCACGGCGACTACAACCAGATCGTCAACGACGAGATGCTCGACTCCTGCACCAACTATGAGTGCTACAAGGGTCTGTATTCCAGCTTTAACTCCGTCAACATGTTCGAGATTGCCCACTCGCTGCATCGCCAGTTTGGCGGCGACCCGTGGTGCATCTACCGCGGCAAGCACCTGCTGTCGTTTGTCGACAACCACGATGTGCCGCGCCTGGCGAGTATCCTCACCGACAAATCGTGCCTGCGTCCCGCCTATGGCACGCTCTTTGGCATGCCGGGCATCCCGTGCGTCTACTATGGCAGCGAGTGGGGGATTGCTGGCGAAAAGGGCGGCCCCGATGGCGACTGGGCGCTGCGCCCTGCGCTCGATGAGCCTGCGCCCAACGAGCTGTCGGCCTTCATCAAGCAGCTCGCGCACCTGCGCTCGACAGACGGTGCGGCGGCACGCGCTCTCAACTACGGCGCGTACCGCAACGTGGTGATTCAGAACAAGCAGCTGCTGTTCGAGCGTGCCTGCGACGACGCGACGGTGCTCGTGGCGGTGAACGCCGTGGGCGAGCCTTACACCTTTGGCGCCGGCGAGCTCAATGGGTCCTTTGTCGACCTGCTGGCCGACGGCGCGCCCACGGTTGAGCTGACGGGTGCCCTTGAGCTTGCGCCCTACGAGGTGCGTTATCTGCTGAGGGCCTAGGCCATGGCTGCGTCCGACGAGGGCTATCAACATATTGAGCATGGGTTTGAGCCCGTGTTCGACCGGCGCTCGCGCGTTTTGGTGCTGGGGTCGTTTCCCTCGGTGCTTTCGCGCGCCAATGCCTTTTATTACGGCAACCCTCAGAATCGCTTTTGGCGCGTGATGGCCGCGTGTCTCGGTGTGCCCGTGCCGCCCAACGAGGGCGACCCTTTGGCAGGCAGCGAGCCTGCGACGCTCGACGCCTCGATTGCCGCCAAGCGATCCATGCTGCTGAACGGCGGCGTAGCCCTGTGGGATGTGATTGAGGGCTGCGACATTAAGGGCTCGAGTGACGCGAGCATTCGCAACGTTGTGCCGGCACATATCGAGCGCATTACCGGCGCAGCTCCCATTGAGCAGGTGATATGCAACGGTGGTACAGCTGGCCGGCTCTACAAGCGCTATCTACAAGAGCGCACCGGGCTGCCGGCCATCGTTCTGCCGTCGACAAGTCCCGCCAATGCGGCGTGGCGTCTGGAACGCCTTGTCGAGCGTTGGAGCGGCGCCGCTGATTGGCAGGCTTTTTCGATTTAGCAGTTTGAGTGCTCGGCAAGATGCCTCATAACGGCGTGCCAGATCGGTGTGGGCAGTGCAGGCGTGGCGCGCACCATGCCGTCGGTGTCGACGCCGCCCGTTGCGGCGCCACTGAGCTTCTGCGCGTGTTCGACGGAACACCCCATACGAACGGCGCCCACGAGCTTGTCCATGGCCTCCGAAAACGGTCGCCGCAAGAGTCCCATGCGCGGGGAGCGACGAAGCGCCGCAATGCCGCTGCCAGCGCAGATGGCAACGCCGCCACACCACAATTGGTTATGGCGCTCACATGCCTTGTGCAGGCGAACGGCGGTCTCACGCGCCTGCTCAGTGCCCTGTTGTGCGGCTCGAATCGCGGCGTAGACACGCGTTCCCGTACCGCCAAAGCGCTCAAGCGCCTGCTCGATGGCTGTCAACGTCTTATCGTCAGCCACATCTTCAATGGCCAGCACGATGCCATCGGCAACGCTGCCGGCGTCATTTGCCTTCAAGTCGACCGGGTGGGGGAGTGCGGTGCCGGAAAGCTGTGCATAGGCGGTGATGGCATCCTGCAGGTCCCAGAGCAAAAACTCAAGATCGTCGCTATTGGGAATGCTGATATACGCAATGGTTTGCAGTGTTTTTGGTACATCGCCGCGTGCGGTCGTCTCCATGCTGCCTCCTTTCCGGTTGGTTTCCGTTTAGGTTACACCGTCTGGTGGCGCCCCGCCGCGCTATCCTAGTGCAACCCTTACGAAAGGAACGCCATGCGTCTGCCCATGAATACCTCGCTTGCCACGCTCAAGCCCTCCGGCATCCGTCGGATTAACGCGCTCGCCGCCCAGCATCCGGGGTGCATCGCGCTCGCGCTCGGCGAGCCCGATTTTCCCACGCCCGATGTGATTAGCGCCGAGGTGACCGCCGCACTGGACCGCGGCGACACGCACTATCCGCCCAACAACGGTCGCCCCGCCCTGCGTGATGCACTGTCCAAATATATGGATGACGCGGGCCTGGCGTTTTCCGCCGATGAGGTCATCCTGACCGACGGCGCGACCGAGGCACTGTCGGCAACATTCATGGCCATGCTCAACCCCGGCGACGAGGTCATTATCCCCACGCCGGCCTTTGGCCTGTACGAGAGCATCGTTGTGGCCAACCACGCCAAAGCGGTCTTCTTGGATACGGAGCCCGCGCAATTTCAGATTGATGAGGAGGCGCTGCGCGCTTGCGTTACGCCGGCGACCAAGGCCATCGTCATCTGCTCGCCCAACAATCCTACGGGTTGCATCCTCAACACGGCGTCGCTCGACACCGTGGCGCGCGTAGCGGAGCAGGCGGGTATCTACGTAGTCTGCGACGACGTGTACAACCGTCTGGTCTACGTGGACGGCTACGAGCGATTTGCCCAGCGCCACCCGGAGCTACGCGAACAGACGGTGGTCATCGAGAGCTTCTCCAAGCCCTGGGCCATGACCGGCTGGCGCTTGGGCTGGCTCGCAGCAGCGGCCCCCGTCATCGCCGAGATCGCAAAAGCTCACCAATACCTAGTATCGAGCGCCGTCTCCTTCGAGATGGACGCTGCAGCTCGAGCTCTGACCGTCGACCCCACCCCCATGCTCGAAGTCTACCGAGCTCGTCGCAAACGTGTACTCGCAGCCTTAAACGCCATGGGCCTCGACGTAGTAGAGCCCGCAGGAGCCTTCTACACTTTCCCGAGCATCAAAAAGTTCGGCCTAACCAGCGAAGCCTTCTGCATCAAAGCCATCAAAGAGGCCAACGTAGCCCTAGTTCCCGGAAACTGCTTCGGCACCGAAGGCCACATCCGCCTCAGCTACTGCGTCTCCGACAAAGATCTGGACGAAGGTCTCCGCCGCCTGTCCACCTTCGTTTCAACCCTGTAGCCCAGCGGGACCCAAAAACATCAGCCCACCGACCCAAGCATTATGAGTGGGGCGTGCCGGCCAACGGAAAACCGGGCTGCCCCATAGTTGACGCAGGCCGCGCAGCCAAAGGCCAGGCGCAAGGTTTTCGTAGATTCCGCACGAGCCGAAGAGCACTTAATGTGCTCTTCGTGCGAGC
>DXMG01000056.1 GCA_019414325.1 Collinsella sp.
GATTGGCGAAAATACGTTGGTGAAAATGGTGAAAAATATATTGACGCTAACAACCCATACCGGGGTGACGTCGTGCGACAGTATCGCCTTGGCCATCCTGGCCGCGTCGTTGCGGTCGTTCTTGGACGAGAGGTCTGCCGCCGACCTCGGGACCTTGGAGACGGCCGCGACGACGCAGTCGACGCCGAGGGCCGACAGCTCCCTCTGCGGCGCGAAGCCGGGGTAGCCGCTCTCGTAGGCGGCGAGCGACGGGCCCGGGAAGCCCGACATCCACTCCGCGACCTCGCCCCACGGGTTGCCGCGGAACCTCCTCGCCACGGCCTCGCCCGTCTCCGCGTCGAGCGCGCAGACGGTGGTGGACCTGAGGTGTACGTCCATTCCGAAGGCGGTAGAATATCTAGGCACGGGAGCCTCCCAACCTCGTTGCGGCGCGGCTGCGCCTCTGGCACTTCAACAACATTGTCGCAGCCCCGACCCGCGGTCACGAGCGGGGGCTCCTGTCGTTTCCGTGCCCCTGGATTGGGTCATAGTGTCTGTCACGTCCAAAACATCGAGGTCACGTGGCCTTCTTTGCATGCGGAACTCGCGATAAACCTAAGTCGGTGTCCCCGCTCTCCCGGGGCCTGTGGTTACTTGGTTGTTGCATGCGGCTCGCTGCGTCGCTTCGTTTCTTGCGTGCTGCTCTGGAAAAACGCTTCACGTTTCCTCAGCTTCGCACCCTTGCGGGTTCGAATCCGTCCGTTCGCCCACAAGAAAAACCTCCCGATCGGCTATGCGTTCGGGAGGTTTGTTTCTTTGGCTGGGACGGAGGGATTCGAACCCCCAACAGCCGGCACCAAAAACCGGAGTTCTACCGTTGAACTACGTCCCAATGTGAGTGTTGCTTAGGGCAACTTGGTTAGTTTACCTAATCTGCGAGGGCATCGCAAACGCCGTCGAGAAGACGGACAGCGAGCGTCTGCGCGTCGCTTGCCGTAAAGGTGCCGTTGTAGCGCGTCATGCCGGTGAGTTCGATGCGAATGCGTGCGGGCTTTTGCTGCGAAGCCGCATCGGCGGTGCGGATGCGCTGGGCCAGGTTGTGGCACTCGGCAAGAGCGATTGTGGCGCGCGGTGCCGCATCCGCCGGAAGCTCGTCGCTTGCAATCTCGAGCACTAGATCGACATCAGTTGGAACCTCGGAATCACAGAGCATCATGCCGCTGGCATCGGTGGTTGCCGTGGAGATGTTCCACATACGCGATGCCACGTTACGCGCAATGGGGTCCTCGCCGATAACGGCAATGCGGAAACGCTCAAGCACGTTGGCGGCACGTGCAAAGCCAATGCGCGACTCTGCCTCGGTGACCGAGGGCTTGCCCTCCCATACATGGTGCAGGCGATTGATGTAGGCGTAGGTATCTTGGAAAGCCATGCCGTCGGCAAATAGACCGACATTTTCCTGGAATTGCTGCAGCGCGGCTTCGGTGTGCGGGCCAAAATAGCCATCGTCGGCGCCGCAGGCAAATCCCAGCACGTTGAGTGCACGTTGCAGGGCCTGAACGTCGGCACCATGTAAATTGGGCATGCGTAGATAGAGCGTGCGATCACCCAGTTTGTATGAGGCGTCGACCAGGGCGCTCCAGCAGGGAATGTCGACGGCGTGGCCGGCGGCAAGACCGCTGTCAAGTCTAAAGGTGCCGACCGCCTGCTCCGTGGTGGCGCCAAAGCGCTTGTCGGCAATTTCGTCGGCATCAATTGTGTAACCGAGCTGCAGAAGGCGGGACTGAACGTCCTCGACGGCTGCTCCCTGCATTCCCGATGTGATAGGTTCCATGAACGGACCCCCTTCGGCGTACCAATTCGTACTATAGAGACGCATGTCGGATAGACAACGCATTGGGATGCATAAACATGCACTCAATAGTGTAGCAAGTTGTGCCCGGAAACGCTGCCGACAGGTTTGGTAACCCCCGCTAGTTAAGCCGCTCCACAAAGAAATCTGCCATGGAGAGGAACAGCTCGCGCGCATGCGGGTCGAGTGTGACGTCCTTGATGGCGGCCTTGGCCCTGGCGGTTAGGTCGATTGCATAGGCGCGAGCAAAGTCAATGGAGCCGGTCTCCTGGAAGATCTCCACGGCGCGTGCGAGCTGCGCGGGGTCCTCGGTGCCCGAGGAAAGGATTGTCTCGACCTCGTCGTGGTGGCACTCATTGGACAGAGCGTGTACGGCAACGAGTGTGCGCTTGCCCTCGGTGATATCGGTTCGGAAGTCCTTGTTGGCAGCTTCCTTGGTGCCGACCAAATTGAGCAGGTCGTCTTGAATCTGAAAGGCAAGGCCAGTGTGCAGGCCAAAGGCGCGTAGCGCCTCAATCTGCTCCTCGCTGCCGCCACCGATAATGGCTCCGGCGGCAAGCGGCGTTGCTCCGCTGTAAAACGCGGTCTTGTGCGTCGCCATGTCCAGATAGTCGTCGACCGAGATGTCAAAGCGCCCGTCGCGGACCCAGCCCAGGTCGAGCGCCTGGCCCTCGATGGTGCGTACGATCATCTCGGTGAGCTCGTGGAGCACGCGGAGTTTCACGTCTGCCTCGAGCGTGGGATCGTCGAGCACGGTCTTGGTGACCATGGTGAGCGCCAGGTCGCCGCAGTTGATGGCAAGCCCCGTACCCTCGGTAAGGTACATACAGGGCTTGCCGCGACGCAGCTGCCCATTGTCGGCAATGTCGTCGTGGATGAGCGCACCGGATTGGAAGTGCTCGATGGCTGCCGCGGCGCTGCGGGCGTCCTCAAAGCTGCCGCCCACCGCGGCAGCGGCGAGCATGCAGATGAGCGGGCGGTGGCGTTTTCCGGCGTTGGCCGTAAATGCCGAGAGCGGGGCGTACAGGTAGCGCTCGATATCGGCGGAGGTCGCCTGTCCGTCAAAGAACGTGGCCAGATAGTCGTTAATCTGGTCAAAGTGCTGGGCTAAAAAGCTGGTAAACGGACTGGACACGGGTTCTCGCATTCTTCGATAGGTTGCACCGTTGCATTATGCAGACAACATATTGCCACATTGGGGCGTCGAGCGCGGCGGTTGAAGACGATTGAGTCGTGCGGCCGCAAACGCGGCAAGGGGCTCGGCTAGATAAGCCCAAAGTGTTCGAGCGCGGTGACGACGCCGTCGTGGTCGAAGCTGTCGGTTACGTGGTCGGCCTTTTCCTTGAGGAAGTCCGGCGCGTTGCCCATGGCGATGCCAACGTCGACCGTCTCCATGAGGGCGATATCGTTGCTCGCATCGCCAATGCCATACACGGTGCCGTGGTCGGGCCCCAGAGCGCCGAGCACGGCCTGAATCCCGGCCCGTTTGGTGCACTCGCGAGGCGAAATCTCCGTCACCTCAAGCTCGAGCTCATTAAAGCAGAGGAGGGGTCCAAGCTCTTTATCCTGAGCGATGCGGTTGGCAAGCTGCGTTGACATGAGAATCTTGTAGGCGTTGTAGTGCTTAAGTTGCGTGACGGCGTCACCCACGGTGCGTGCGTATCCGTACGTCTCGGGGGCATCTGCGCTCATGCGCACGACGTGATCGAGACCCTCAAAGCGAATGAGCTCACCCGATTGCTCAAGGTAGGGGGCGAGGCGTTGCAGCAGGCCAGGATTTATGGCCACATTCCGTACGACGCGCCCCTCGAGTTCGGCGTAACCGCCCGCGAGGCAGACGACGCCTGACCACGGCAGCTCGAGCAGCTTGGGATGGATGCAGCTCAGAGTGCGCCCTGTGCAGATAAACGCCATATTGCCCTTGGCGACAAAATCACGGATGGCTTGCGAGACCGCTTCATTGGGGTAGGGGGAGAGGTCTCGTTCATCCTCGGGGAGCTCTTGGACGAGTTTGGGATCTTGCCAGGCGAGCGTGCCGTCGATATCGAAGAAGCAGATATCGCCGCGCTTATGGGCTGCGCTGGCGGCAGGGGAGGCCGAGGTGGTGGGCACAAATCCCGGCTCGAGGCCCATGATCTGGTCAAAATGCTCTTTAACGCGGGAAACGGAGATGCCGATAATCACCTGGGCGGTCTTGCCCGTAATGATGAGGCCCTTGGCGCCCACCGCGACAAACGACGCGTTATCTGCAACGATGGAAGGGTCTGCGACCTCGACGCGCAGGCGCGTGGCGCAGTTGGTTGCTCCTACAATATTGCTAACGCCACCCAAGAGCGCAACGACTTGCTCAGCAAGCAGATGATCTTGGGATGATTGGTTGTCGGTGCCGTTTTGGGCCGCGCCTTCTTTGGCAGAGCTTTTTCCCGTCAGACGTGCGAGCGCCGCATCGCTGGCGATATGATCCTCGCGGCCTGGGGTTTTTAGGTCGAAAGCCAGAATGAGGCCCCGGAAGACCAGAAAAAAGACAGCGCTAAACATCAGACCGATACCGAGCGCCAAAAGATAGGAGCCGGCATGCATTCGCATGAGTGGGATGAAGTTGAAGGCGGCCATTTCCATGAAGCCGCCCGAAAAGATGCCGACGATACCAAAGAAATTCATGGTCATGGCGAGGCAAGACGAGAGGACGGCGTAGAGCAAAAAGAGCCCGGGGTGGGTGAACATAAAGAGAAACTCGAGTGGTTCGGTGATGCCGCAGACCACTGAGGCAACGATGGCGGGAACCAGGATAACCTTGAGGCCGGCGCGGCGTTCGGGCTTGGCGGTGGTGTAGAACGCCGCAGCGATGGCGGGAAGGCCAAAGAGCTTGACCCAGCCGGTGGCGGTGTAACCAGCCCAAGGCGCAAGTTCGTTGAGGGGGCGTGTGCTGTGTGAGAGGATGGGAAGCAAGTTGGTCCACGTGGCGTAGATGCCGTCGTTAATAACCAAATTGTCGTAGTAGATTGGCATGTAGAGCAGGTGGTGCAGACCCATGGGCTCGAGTGCTCGCTCCAAAAACACAAAGATGCCCACGCCGAAGGGTCCGACGCCCGCAAGTGCGTGGCGCAGCGTTTCGGTCACAGCGTATACGAAGGGCACGATGGCGGCCGAGATAGCGGCAAGGGCGAACACAGCAAAAAAGCTGATGAGGTAGACCAGCGAAGAGCCCGAGAACGTACCGAGCCAATCGGGCACCTTGGCGTCGTAGAAGCGGTCATGGATGGTGACGACGGTTGCCGATACCGCCAGCGGTCCGATAATGCCGGTGTCGAGCGTCTTGATGCCATCAATGACGGTGATGCCGCTGGCGGGGGTCAAAGACGCCGGGTACTTAAGTCCAAGGTTGTCGCCGCTCAGCTTAATGATCTCGCTCAAGAAGAAACAATAGGCAAAATAGGCCACGAGTGCCTCGAGGCAGCAGCGTGCCGGTTGCTTTTGGGCAAGACCGATAGGCAGCGCTACGGCAAAAAGGAGCGGGAGACGTTTAAAGACCGTCCACGAGCCGCGCTGGATGATGGTCCAGAAAACGTACCAAGGGGTTCCGTATACGGCGAGGTCGCCGACGATGTCTACGGTCGTGGCGAGGGCGGAGATGCCGACCATGAGGCCTGATATAGAAAACAGCATGGCGGGCGCGAACATTGCCCCGCCAAAGCGTTGGATTTTTTGCAGCATATTCTGCCTCTCGACCATAAGCCCGCCGTGTCTGCGGTGGAACGTTTAAACAATGAGTTAATTGTAGGGGAGTGAGCGTTCGCCGCATTGTTGGTTTTGATTCGAATCGATTGGAGCATCACGGGCGCCGTTGACAGTTAATAATCGGTGCTTTGCCGATAGACGGTTTAAACAACCCAAAGAAATGCTATCGTGCCTAGCCATACATATTCATTAGAGGTGAAATCATGCCAAAAGCGATTTACGAAGGAATCTACCGCGAGATCCGTTCGCGCATCATCAACGGGACCTATGCGTTTCAGGAGATGCTGCCAACCGAAGCCGAGCTGACCGCGGAGTTTGGCTGCACGCGCAATACCGTTCGACGCGCCTTGAGCATGCTGGCCGACCAGATGTTTGTGCAGCCTATACACGGTAAGGGCGTGCGCGTTATTTGGCTTAAGGGCGAAACCGACATGCTGGGCGCACTCGAAGAGGTTGAGTCGTTTGGCGAGTTCGCAAAACGCAACAATGCCGTCGCATCGACCGAGGTCAAGTCTTTTGAACATTTGATTTGCACTGAGCAACTCTCTCGTCGCCTGGGCTTTAAGGTGGGCGAGGAGCTGATTCGCGTAGTGCGTGTCCGAAGCCTCAACGGCAGCGCGCGCCAAGTGGACCATGGCTACTTTTTGGCGTCGATCGCCAAGGGCCTGACCCCCGAGATCGCGGCGGATTCTATCTACGGCTATCTGGAGCACAAGCGCGGCGTCAAAGTGATGGCGAGCCGTCGTACGGTGAGTGTCGAGCTCGCCAACGATGAAGACTGCAGCTATCTGGACCTCGGCAAGTACAACTGCGTCGCCGTTATGGAGAGCCAGTCGTACACCTCGGACGGCATCTTGTTCGAGGTCACGCATGCCCGCACACACCCCGAGATCTTCCATTACCGCGTCAATTCCAAGCGATAGCCGGCTAGCTCGCAGCCTGACGAGACTCATGCCCTCAAAGCGAAAACGCCCGGTCAAACCGACGATGCATCGGCTTGATCGGGCGTTTTCTCTGCATTCGATAACAAATAATTGTTTATACAAAACTTGTCAAGTATCAAGTCGAAATTACCGTTCACCGAAGTTTTTTTACCGCTCTAGTAATACTTGTTCAAACAACTAGCCAAATAGCGTATTGTACAAGTCAGCAAAAGGGGCAAAGTCCCCGAGCCAATCTCCGAAGGCGGCGGCAAAGGGTGCCGCCACGGTGTGAAAGGGTGGATTGTAATGAAGAACGAAATGAGCAGAAGGCAGTTCCTGGGCTTTGCTGGTTCCGCGGCTGCGGTTCTTGGTCTGGGCCTCGTGGGCTGCGGTGGTTCTGCCGGCTCTGGCTCCTCTGCTTCTGGTGACGCTGCCGAGGTCTACTTCCTCCAGTTCAAGCCCGAGGTCGACAAGGAGTGGAAGGAGATCGCCAAGGCGTACAAGAAGGAGAAGGGCGTCGAGGTCAAGATCGTGACCGCCGCCTCCAACACCTACGAGGAGAAGCTCAAGTCCGAGATGTCCAAGAGCTCCGCTCCGACGCTGTTCCAGGTCAACGGCCCCACCGGCCTTAAGAACTGGAAGGACTACTGCGCCGATCTTTCCGACACCAAGCTCCGCGGCGAGCTCATCGACGACTCCCTGGCGCTGCAGTCCGACGGCAAGGATCTGGGTATCGACTGGGTTCAGGAGAGCTACGGCATCATCTACAACAAGGAGCTCCTCGAGAAGGCCGGCTACAAGGCCGAGGACATCAACTCCTTCGACAAGCTGAAGGCTTGCGCCGATGACATCCAGGCCCGCAAGGACGAGCTCGGCGTTGACGGTGCCTTCACTTCCGCCGGTATGGATGACTCCTCCAGCTGGCGCTACACCACCCACCTCGCCAACCTCCCGCTCTACTACGAGTTCGAGAAGGAGCACAACCAGGAGGACGACGAGATCAAGGGCGAGTATCTCGACAACTTTAAGCAGATCTTCGACCTGTACATCACCGACTCCACCTGCGATCCTTCGCAGCTCGCCTCCAAGACCGGTGACGACGCCACCAACGAGTTCGCAACCGGCAAGGCCGTCTTCTACCAGAACGGCTCTTGGGCCTACGCCGACCTCACCAAGGCCGGTATGACCGACGACCAGCTCGGCATGCTGCCGATCTACATCGGCGTCGACGGCGAGGAGAACCAGGGCCTGTGCTCCGGCGGCGAGAACTACTGGTGCGTCAGCTCCCAGGCTTCCGAGGATGCCCAGAAGGCCACCGAGGACTTCATGTATTGGTGCGTCACTTCTGACACCGCCACCAGCATCATCGCTGACAAGATGGGTCTGACCGCCCCGTTCAAGAGCGCTAAGGAGACCACCAACGTCTTCTCTCAGCAGGCCGTTGCTATGGCCAAGGACGGCAAGAAGACTGTCGCTTGGGACTTCGTTTACATCCCCTCCGAGGAGTGGAAGAAGAACCTCAAGCAGGCTCTCATCGCTTATGCTGCCGATAACACCAAGTGGGACGGCGTCAAGAACGCCTTCGTCGATGGCTGGAAGACCGAGAAGGCTGCTTCCGAGTAAGCAGTTGCTGCCCAAGCTATCTGATTAGCGACAGGGGGCGGGCAGACGTAGGTTTGCCCGCCCCCTGCATATTGAAAGGACCCTTCTATGGGCAAAGCACTCAAGCGCTGGTGGCCGCTCTTTATGCTGCCCACGTGCCTGGCGTTTATGATCGGGTTCGTGATTCCCTTTATCCAGGGTTTCTATCTCTCGTTCTGCCAGTTTATTACCATCAATAACGCGCACTTTGTCGGTATCGAGAACTACGTGCGCGCACTGACCGACCCGCAGTTCTCCACGTCGTTCTTCTTTACCGTGGCGTTTGCCTTCCTGTCGACGGTGCTCATCAACGTGATCGCGCTGGCCATTGCGCAGGCGCTCACCCGCAAGGCGCTCAAGGGCACCAACATCTTCCGTACGATTTTCTTTATGCCTAACCTGATTGGCGGCATTGTACTGGGTTACATTTGGCAGATTCTGATCAACTGCCTGCTCTCCAACGTGGGTGCCCAGCTTATCGCCCTCAACTCCGCCGCTGGCTTCTGGGGCCTTATCATCCTGACCCTGTGGCAACAGGTCGGCTACATGATGATCATCTACATCGCCGGTCTGCAGTCCATTCCGTCTGATTACATCGAGGCCGCCAAGGTCGACGGCGCTACGGCATGGCAGACGTTTTGGAAGGTTAAGATCCCCAACCTGATGCCGACCATCACCATCTGCCTGTTCCTGTCCATCACCAACGGCTTTAAGCTGTTCGACCAGAACCTCGCCCTTACCGGTGGTGCCCCGGCGCACTCTACCGAGATGCTCGCCCTGAACATCTACAACACGTTCTATTCGCGTGCTGGCATCGCATGGCAGGGCATCGGTCAGGCCAAGGCAGTTATCTTCTGCATCCTGGTTGTCGCTATTTCCATGATCCAGCTTAAGGCCACGAGGTCCAAGGAGGTGCAGCAGTAATGAAACGCGATAAGGCTATTAACCGCGCGCTCTCGATCTTCTTTACGATCCTGTCGCTCGCATGGATCTACCCCGTGTTCATGATTGCGCTCAATTCCTTTAAGAAGGGGACCGCAATCAGCACTACCACGGCGTTCGATCTGCTCACGCCCGAGACGTTCAACGGCCTCGCAAACTACGTGCACGCTCTTAACGAGCAGGGCTTTGCCTCAGCATTTATGTACTCGCTCATCATCACGGTCACGTCGGTCGTGCTGATCTTGGTGTGCTGCTCCATGTGCGCTTGGTACGTGGTTCGTGTCAACAACAAGATCTCGAACTTCTTCTATTACCTGTTCGTGTTCTCGATGGTCGTACCGTTCCAGATGCTCATGTTCACGCTGTCCAATTTGGCGGACCGCATCGGCTTTAATACGCCGTTCAACATCTGCTTTATCTATCTGGGCTTTGGCGCGGGCCTGGCGGTCTTTATGTTCGCCGGCTTTGTAAAGAACATCCCGCTCGAGATCGAGGAGGCGGCCATGATTGACGGCTGCAACCCGGTTCAGGTGTTCTTTAAGATCGTCCTTCCCATTATGAAGCCCACCTATCTTTCGGTCGGCATCCTCGAGACCATGTGGGTCTGGAACGACTACCTGCTGCCCTACCTTACGCTCGACTCCACCAAGTACAAGACCATTCCTATTTTGATCCAGTACTTCCGCGGCGGCTATGGCCACGTCGAGCTCGGCCCCATGATGGCCTGCATCATGATGGTCGTTGTCCCCATCGTCATCATGTACATCTTCTGCCAGAAGTACATCATCGACGGTGTGGTGGCAGGTGCCGTCAAGGGCTGATGCCGTAACTGTTTTGCAAGTTTTGGCGGCGCCCCTCAGCGCGGCGCCGCGTATCGAAAGGTAGAGACATGGCCGAGATCGTTCTCAAACATGTTCAGAAGGTGTATCCCAACAACGAGTCAAAAAAGAAGGGCTTCTTTGGCAAAAAGAAGAAGACCGAGGAGAAGAAGCACAACCTCAAGGTTACCGAGGACGGTGTGCTCGCTGTAGAGGACTTCAACCTCACCGTTCACGACCAGGAGTTCATCGTCCTCGTTGGCCCTTCTGGCTGCGGTAAGTCCACGACGATGCGCATGGTCGCCGGCCTGGAGGACATCACCTCCGGCGACGTGCTCATCGACGGCAAGCGCGTCAACGACGTGGCGCCCAAGGACCGCGACATCGCCATGGTGTTCCAGAGCTACGCTCTGTACCCCAATATGACGGTGTACGAGAACATGGCATTTACGCTCGAGCTCAAGAAGGTCCCCAAGGACGAGATCGACCGCAAGGTTCGCTCCGCTGCCGAGATCCTGGGTATTACCGAGTACCTCGACCGTAAGCCCAAGGCGCTCTCTGGCGGCCAGCGCCAGCGCGTCGCCATCGGCCGCGCCATCGTGCGTGACCCCAAGGTCTTCCTGATGGACGAGCCGCTGTCCAACCTGGATGCCAAGCTTCGTAACCAGATGCGCGCCGAGCTCATTAAGCTGCGTCACGAGATCAAGGGCACCTTCATCTACGTTACCCACGACCAGACCGAGGCTATGACCCTCGGCGACCGCATCGTGGTCATGAAGGACGGCGTCGTCCAGCAGATCGCCACGCCGCAGGAGGTCTTCAACCATCCCGCGAACATCTTCGTCGCCGGCTTCATCGGCGTGCCGCAGATGAACTTCTTCGATGCCCAGCTGGTGCGCTCGGGCAACGGCTTTACTGTCAAGACCGAGGATATGAACGTGGCGCTCGCCCCGGAGACTTGCGCTCAGCTTGCCCTCAACTGGGACGGCGGCGACGTGAAGGAGATTACGGCCGGCGTGCGCCCCGAGCAGATCCTGCTTGCCGACAAGGGCGAGGAGGGTGCGCTCCAGGGCACCGTCGAGGTGACCGAGCTCATGGGCTCGACCGAGCATGTCCACGTGACCGCTCCCGACGGCCAGTTTGTCCTGATTATCCCCGTCGTCGACCTCGAGGCCAAGGGCGCGCTCAAGGCTGGCGACCCCATCTGGTTCAAGTTCGAGAAGAACGCGACTCATCTCTTCGATAAGGTGTCTGGCAAGAACCTGATCTAGGCCCGGTGCATCCAGGCCCTCCCTTTGGGCGACTGCGGCTTTGCCATCCTTTTGCCGCGGTCACATATAAGGCTCCCCTCCCGTCCACTGGGCGAGAGGGGAGCCTTTCTTTGTGTTGGGACTGTCTGACCGGTCGTTTGTCTCGATCTGTAACGGATAGGGCCGATTTCGGACGTTAGATGTTACAGATCGAGACGGTTCCGCTGAGCTAACCATTTCATCTAAATCTGTAACACCAAAGGCGAATTTCACCTGCTAGATGTTACAGATTGAGATAAACCCAAGGGGAGGGGCCGGTATGTCTCAATCTGTAACGGCTGGGACCGTTTTGGTTGAGTAGTTGTTATGGATCGAGATTGTTTGGCCGAGTCGGATCACAGGGTAACGTGCGGGCACAAAAAACGGAGCCGCGTTCCCCGCCTCCTAATAAGAAAACATGAGATAGTCCAGTAAAATCAATGTTTTCA
>DXMG01000057.1:0-9632 GCA_019414325.1 Collinsella sp.
GCGCGTATTCAGGAATATGACACGCCGCGCGAGCAGCTGGTGCTGCGCCTGGAGAACGGCAAGGTCTTTAAGGTCAACCTGGCTGATATGACCTGCTCGGAGGGCTGCAAAAAGAAGGCCGCCGAGCAGGGCTGCAGCTGCCGCCCCGACTGCGTGACGCGCGACGTGCTCGAGCGCATCGAGTCGCCCGAGATGCGCCTGGCGCTCATGGAGCTCGACCGCGAGAACGGCGTCGACGTGGGCGATGGCCTGTCGAGCGCCGACCGTCTTGCTGGCACGTCGATGCCCAAGCGCCGTCGTCGCGATGCCGATTCCGATGCCCGCGCCGGTCAGGGGCAGGGCGAGGGTCGTGGCCGCGGAAAGGGCCGTGGCAATGCCGCAACGCCTGAGGCCGAGGAGGCCGCCGGTGGCCGTCGTCGTCGCAAGCGCGCGGGCTCGGGCGATGTCGGCGAGGCCGCTCCCGCAGGCAAGAATTCCCCCCGCGAGCGCGAAGCTCAGCAGCCTCAACAGCAAAATCGCGGCGGTGGCATGAATCCCACGCGCCGTCGCCGCCGCCATTTGTCGAGCGAGGAGCGCGAGGACGCCTTCCGCGCCGCAGCCGCTCGCGAAGCCGGTGCCGCCCCCAAGGGTGGTTCGGGTTCCGATACGCCTGCCGACAAGGGTAGCAAGCAGCGCAACGATGACGAGCGCGCCCCGCGTCCGCGTCGTCGCCATTCCTCGGGCACGCAGCAAAAGCCCTCGGTGCCCTCCGTTGCCGATCAGGTCTCGGATGGCGAGGTCAAGGTCACGCGTCGTCGCCCCGGAGATGGCGGAGGGGCGGCTGCCAAGGCCGCGCGCGGCGCTGCTCGCGACGAACGCGAGTCGCGCGAAGATCGTGGTGGCGAGGGTTCGGCCGACCAGGGCCAGAAGCGCCGTCGCCGTCGTCGTTCCCGCAAGCCGCGTCAAGATGGTGGCGAGGGTTCGACCCCGTCTTCGTCTGCACCACAACCGCCTACCGGCGAATAGCGCCCGCAAACGGATTTAACCTGCCTGACCCCAAACGCGTCGGGGTACCATAGCACTGAATCAACAACCCTCCCTGCGACCGAACGTAGGGAGGGTTGTGTCGTGAAGAGATATTTGAATGTGTTGGGATGCCTGCAAGGTGCCGGCATCCTGCCGTTTGCGGACGAATTGCTACCGTTTGCCGAGCTGGCGGCGTACGAGGCGCTTGAGGCGTTGTCGCCTACGCGATGCGCCGGCTGCGAGCGCTCCGGCGCGCTTATTTGCCAAGACTGCTTGGCGGCGCTTGCGCTCATCGACCCGCGGCATAGCTGCACTCGATGCGGCGCCCCGTTTGGAGACTTGCTGTGCACCGAGTGCTCGGTCGAGGGTTCGTCCTCGGCGATGGCCGAAGCACTCGACCGGTGCCTGGCATGTGCCGTTTACGCGCATCCGCTGCCGCGGATCATTAAAGCGTACAAAGACGCGGGCGAGCGACGCCTGGCGCCGTATCTGGCAGAGCTGCTATACGACACCGCCTTACATGCCCAGGTCGCGGCGCCCGAACGCTTAGGCGGTGTGTTGTCCGGCGCCGATGCGGTGGTGTTTGTGCCCGCGACTGCGGCGGCGTTTCGGCGACGCGGCTTCGATCATATGGAGGCCATCGCGCGCCCATTTTGCGAGCTGTCGGGTGTTCCGTTGCTCGACGCCCTCGTTAAATACGGCCATGGCGACCAGCGTGAACTCGGCCGTGAAGAACGCCGTGAACGCGTCCGAGGCATGTACGAGACCGTTGAGGACGTGCGGGGCCGCCGCCTGCTGCTTATCGACGACGTTATCACCACGGGTGCGACGATGGCAGCGGCTTCGGCGGAACTCAAGCGCGCCGGTGCCGCGGCCGTTGATGGCCTCGCTATCGCACGTGTTTGGTAGGGGTGGTTTTGTGGCAGTGAAGATTGAGCGGCGCAACGAGCCGACAGGCGAACAGCTAGCGGCTTCCGTAATCCTAACAGGCGCTTCAGCGCTGCGCATGATGCGCGCCGAGCGCCGGCAGATGGGCTATATCAGCTGGAAGGACCTCAATCCCGATGAAGAGCGCCGTGTGCTGCGCACGTCGTCGCCCTCGACCGAGGACATCTATCTTCCCGACTTGGTGCGAATTGGAGCCGCAAGCGGCGAGGTGCAAGAGGATTTGTGCTTGCTGGTGGGATCTGCGGCGCAGCGCCGCCGCATGCCTAGCGTAGGCTGGTCCGTGTGTTCCGGGTTGCCCGCCGGCTCGATTCTAGAGGTGGAACCGGGGGTGTACAGCTTGTCTCCCGAGGCCCTCTGCCTTGCCGTTGCGCGCGAACTTGGCTGTATCCAGGCATTTGCCCTGGCCCAGGAGCTGTGCTCTAAGATTTCACTGAGCGACCGCGGGAAGTATCTGCCTCCCTACACCTCGCCTGTTACGAATAAACTTGCAAAGGACAAGGACCAGCCAGCAGACGTGGGCTACTTTGAAGTCGAGCCGGCGCTGACGCCCGATCGCCTGGCAGATTACCTTGCGGCATGCAAGGGGAATGTGGCCAAACAGCTGCTGCGTCTGTGTCCCTACCTGTCAGAAAACCTGCTCTCGCCCATGGAGTGCATCATGCTCGCTCTGTTTTCGCTTCCGTTTTCCTATGGCGGATTTGACTGCGGTCCCTTTAAGACCGACTACAAGATCGAGTTCGATGACCGCGCGCAGGCAATCTCGGGGATGCCGCATGCAGTTTGCGATGCGTATCAGGAAGCAGCCCGGTTTGACCTTGAATACAACGGTGAGCTGGGCCATTCCTCCCGGAGGGGACGTATCCATGATGAAAAACGCAACACGGGCTTGATTACTATGGGAATCGAGGTCGCGACGGTCAACAACGAAATGCTCTGCGACATGGAAGCGATGGAAGCGCTCGCATGGCGCATCCACCAGCGTATGCGAAAGCGGTACCGGAATCGTGTCGATGCCCGCAGGAAGAAGCAAGAGGCGTTGCTTAACACGCTGCGGGCGTGTTTTGGGCTTAAGCCGGTCTAATTCACGTCGAAAATAGGGGGTTAATCATATGCCCTGGCCAAAATATGGCAAATATGAGTACTGTCACTAAATCAGTAACAGCAAAATCAAGGAATTTAGGACTCGGAGGCGGCATAAAGTAAGAAGATAATAAACAAATGTGGAATAACTAAGCATCAGGTTAGCGACATTGAGCGCAAAATCTGTCCGAGAGGCCAAAATTGCCTGTTACTAAATTGGTGACAGTACTCATATCTGCCATTTTTTGGTCACGGCACCCTAGGAAGGGTGCCCCGGAGCTCCCCATAGGGGAGCTCCGGGCTTCACAGAGGCACGAATAGCCCACTCCGACCTGCGAAATCTGTACTCGCGATGCGAATGACGCCCCTAACCTTAAACTTTAGCTTGAACTTAGCTATAATGCGCTACGTTCCTACCAGGCTGTGGTTGCGGACGGACGAAATGCCCGTCCTAGTCCAAGACAGACGCGGTCAAAGGGATCCACGTAAGCGACCGCGTGCGCGCGGCGCGATCATGGCGCGTCCTAGATGTAAGCCGCACCGTCCGTTCTACTTTCTTTGGGGCAATACCGCCTCGCGGGCGAGCGGGCCAGTCGTGAAGGTGGCTGCGGCCTCCCGAGCAAACACCCCGGTGCGCAAGTGTGGGGTCAAATACCAGGTCAGCTGGTGGGAACAATCTGATATTTCGTGCAACGCACGGATCGTATACGACACAGAAGGCAGGGTAGTGGACATGGTGAGGGGCAGCTTGATGCACGCGGCTCGGTTAGGTGCTGGGACCGCAGCGGTCATCGCCGTTTTGGGCCTGAGCGGATGCGCGTTCAACCCGCTGTCTACGTTCACGACTCCCACGATCGACCAGATCGAGTACGAGACCGTCACGTCCGCGGTGTCGGATGATGCCCTGGTCACCCCCGGTACCCTGACGGTTGCCCTCGATACCTCCGATGCGCCGCAGGCCATGCAGGGCGCTGACGGCGAGCTCACGGGGTATGCAGTCGACGCTGCCCGCGCCCTCGCAAGCCGCATGGGCCTTAAGGTCGCCTTTGTCGATGCGTCCTCGGCAGGTTCCGCGCTCGGTGACAAAAAGGCTGATATCTTTATCGGCGAGATCAACTCCACGGATGGGGACGTTAGCTCGCTCGGCACCTGCCTGTACGATGCCGCTTCCGTGTTCGGTAAAACCAGCGATGGTGGGTCGCTAAGCGTTTCCACCGATACCCTTAACACGTCTACTCTGGGTGTCCAGATGTCCTCGGCCTCGCAGGAGGCGCTTGCTAAGCAGAGCATCACCGCCAACCAAAAGACCTACTCCAACATCAACGAGTGCTTTGAGGCACTCGAGTCCGGCGAGGTCGACTATGTAATCTGCGACTCCACGGCCGGCGGCTACCTTGCACGCCTGATGAGCGAGGTCTCCTATGCCGGTTCGCTCGAGGCGCCCTCGACGCTTGGTGTTGCGGGCCTCTCGTCCAATGACGAACTGTGCCGTGCCGTGAGCGATGCCCTCGACGGTATTACGGCCGACGGCACGCTCGAGGCGGTCCACTCTGTCTGGTATGGCAGGATGCCCTACGACCTCACCACTAAGACGGTTTCGGGCGCTAACGTGCAGCCGGGCGACTCTGAGTCCAGTGAGACCGCATCCTCCGGCAGCGAGTCCTCCGATTCCAACAATGAGACCGCATCCTCCGAAGACAAATCGTCCAGCCAGGAAGACACTATCACCGACGACGACATTAACAAGCTCAATAGCTAGTTATTGCTAGGGGTGGCGTCTCCTACGCGCTAGGAGGGACGCCTCTTCACGGTTTCAACACGCATCGCCGGGCTCTCCCAACAGGGGAGCCCGGCTTTTTCGTTTCCAAAAAACCAGCAGGTCAAAGACATTTTTTAGGTGCAAAAGCAAAGTCGCCGTCGCTCTTCCATAGCGCACTTTGCCACAGAAAAGTGCGAGACTTCGGTATGCGGTATCAAGCAATCGTTATTCGGGTCTTTAGGAATCCGCGTGATTAAATGCACGGCAATGGGTACATAGCCAGTACAGTAAGTCCCCGAGGCAGATTGGAGCCACGTATGGATATCAAGGTTTCTGGACGCAAGACGACGGTAACCGATGCTCTGCGTGCGCATGTGGATGAGAAGATCGGCGAGGCGCTCAAGGTTTTCGATATCGAGCCCATGACAGTCGACGTCGTGCTTCGTTATGAGAAGAACCCCTCGAACCCCAACCCGGCAATCGTCGAGGTCACGGTTCGTGCCCGCGGCTCTGTGATTCGCGTTGCCGAGCACGGCGCAGATATGTATGCCGCCATCGACCTCTCCGCCGATAAGGTTACCCGCCAGCTGCGCAAGTTCAAGACTAAGGTCGTGGACAACCGCCAGGGTGGTGCCAGCGCCGCGGATGTCGCACCGGTCGAGCGCGTCGAGGATCTGGCCGACCTGCTGCTGCCCGAGGAGGAAGACGACCTGCTCGTCCGCGAGAAGGTTATCGACGTCACTCCGATGACTGAGGAGCAGGCGCTGGTGCAGACCGATCTGCTCGGTCACGACTTCTACGTGTTCGAGAACGCGACGACCGGCCTTATCAATGTGGTGTATCACCGTAAGAATGGTGGATATGGCATCATCAAGCCCCGCATCGAAACACTTGACGAGTAAAATACGTTAACTTGCATGAGTTAACGGCTGGCGGCCATCCCATGCGGGTGGCCGCCTTTTTACGTAAGGAGTCGCTTTGATGGACAAGGCCGCATCCGCCGGTCATTCGGACCGTTGCCGCATCGTCGTCGATACCTGCTGCGACTTTAGCCCCGAGGTCGCCGCGAACCTCGATGTCGATATCCTGGGTTTCCCCTTCATTATCGATGGCGAGGAGCGTACGGACGACATCTGGTCGAGCATGAGCCCTAAGGAGTTCTACGACCGCATGCGCGCCGGTGCCCGCGTGTCCACCTCGGCTGTGTCGCTCGGTCGCTATATCGAGTTCTTTACCGAGTGCGCCAAAGAGGGCACGCCCACGGTCTACCTGTGCTTTACCTCGGCGCTGTCGTCGAGCTACAACTCCGCGTGCCAGGCGGCAGATGCCGTGCGCGCCGAGTATCCCAACTTTGAGCTCTACGTGGTCGACAACGCTCTGCCCTGCGCGACCGGCGCGCTCTTGGCGCTCGAGGCCGTGCGCCAGCGTTCGGCGGGACTGACCGCCAAGCAGCTGGTCGACTGGGTAAACGAGGCTAAGACCTATGTCCACGGTTACTTTACGCTCGAGAGCTTCGACGCACTGGCTGCTGGCGGCCGCATTCCGCCCGCGGCGGCGCAGCTCACGGCAAAACTCGACGTCAAGCCCGAGCTTTCCTACGACCTTGCCGGCTCGCTGTCGCTGATCGGCGTCAACCGCGGCCGCAAGAAGGCGCTCAAGTCCATCCTCAAGTCGTTCCGCGAGAACTATGTGCCCGATCGCACCATGCCCATCGCCATTATGACGGCCGATGCCGAAAAGGACGGCGACTGGCTCGAAGCCGCCATCCGCAAGGAGGAGGGTTGCGCCGACGTCACGATCATTCGCAGCTCCGTCGGTCCTACCATCGGCTCGCACGTGGGCCCCGGCATGGTGGCCTGCGCGTTTTGGGGCAAGAACCGCGCCGACAAGGCGTCGCTTTCCGACCGCATCGCCCGCCGCGTGCGCGGTCAGTAGGCAAGTAACGCGGCCGTAATCGATCCCAACTCACAGCCCAAACGCTGGCACCGAGTATTCAACCTGGTAATAACACCCAACCCAAAAGGAAAGGCTTCATGGCAAACAAGCTCTCTGTCGCATTCATCGGCACCGGAATCATGGGTGCCCCCATCGCCGGCCACATCCTGGATGCCGGCTATCCCGTCACGGTCAACAACCGTACCAAGTCCAAGGCCGTCGCGCTTATCGAGCGCGGTGCCGTTTGGGCCGATACGCCGGCAGATGCCGTGGCGAACGCCGACGTCGTCTTTACCATGGTGGGTTATCCCTCCGAGGTCGAGGAGCTCTACCTGGCGGGCGACGGCCTGCTCGCGTGCACTAAGCCCGGCGCGGTCCTGATCGACCTCACCACAAGCTCGCCCGAGCTGGCGCGCGACATTGCCGAGGCCGCCCAGGTTTCCGGCCGCATGGCGTTTGACTGCCCCGTCACCGGCGGCGAGTCGGGCGCTATCGCCGGTACGCTCACGGCTATCGTGGGCGCTACCGAGAACGACATCGCGCCGGTCCGCGACATCCTTGCCACCTTTGCGGCCAACATCTGCTGCTTCGACGGCGCCGGCAAGGGCCAGGCTGCCAAGCTCGCCAACCAGGTGTCGCTGGGCGCCTGCATGGTCGGCATGGCAGACGCCATGGCATTTGCCGAGCTGAGCGGCCTTGACCTGGAGAAGACCCGCCAGATGATCCTGGGCGGTACCGGCAAGTCCGGCGCCATGGAGAGCCTGGCTCCCAAGGCGCTTGACGGCGACTACAAGCCCGGCTTTATGGTCGAGCACTTCATTAAGGACCTGCGCTTGGCGCTCGCTTACGCCGATGACCGCGAGCTCGCGCTGCCCGGTGCCGACGTCGCTTTTACGCTCTACGACATGCTCGACGCCATCGGTGGCGCCAAGCTGGGCACCCAGGCCATCACGGTTCTCTACAAGGAGGAGGCCGACGCCATCGCCGCCGGTCTGGACTGGTCGCAGTATCGCCCCGAGGAGCATGGCGCTCACGAGGAAGGTTGCGGTTGCGGCGAGCACGGCGAGGACCATGAGTGCGGCTGTGGCCATCACCATGGCGAGGACCACGAGTGCTGCGGCGGCCACGGCCATGACGACGGCCACGAGTGCTGCTGCGGCCACCATCACGGGGAGTAGCGCCCATGAGCTGGACGTTCGTGGTGCTTGCGCTGGTACTCTTTCTCTTTGCGATCTACATCGGCTTTCTGTGCGGCCAGTGGGCGTGCGAAAAGCGTGTCATCACCAAGCGCGACTACTGGATTGCCAACTTTGCAGGAGCGGCGGCGGTCGTCCTACTGACCTGGGTGTTCTCGCTGTTCCCGCTGGTGCAGTTTGCGCCGATCGGCTGGCTCGGCGGCTTTATCGCCGGCCTTAAGATGAGCTTTGGCGAGTCCGTCGGTCCATGGCGCAAGCACGACGAGGTTTTTAACGTCAACAAGGCTCATCGCGCCGCCGCCGACGCGGGCGACGCCGAGGAGCGCCGCCGTGCACGTCGCAATGGCGCGGCCGACCGGCAGCTCATCTCGGTCACCGATGACAGCAAGGGTGCTGGCAAGCACGCCAAGAAATAAAAAGAAGAGGTAACTATGGCAGAAAACAAAGACGAACAGCTCACCGACGAGGAGCTGGCACAGCTCCAGCTGGCAGAGGAGAACGAGAACGCCGTCGACCGTCTGGTCCAGGAGCTCGGCTGCCCCACGCGCCGCATCCGCCAGTTTGCCGCCCGCGTGCTGCACCTGCTTGCCGAGCGCGATCCGCAGCGCGTCGTGCCCTGCGTGCCCGCGTTGATCGAGGCGCTCGACCGCCCCGAGGCGCAGACCCGCTGGGAGGCCCTCGATGCCCTGACGGCGCTCGCCACCACCTGCCCCGAGCAGCTGGGCGATGCCTTTGAGGGCGCCGAGACCGCACTGTTCGACGAGATCTCCTCCACGCTGCGCTATGCCGCCTTCCGCCTGCTGTGCGTGTGGGGTGCCACGAGCGTCGAGCGTTCGCGCGAGGCTTGGCCCATCCTGGACGAGGCCATCCAGTGCTACCACGGCGACCTTGAGTATCGCGACATGCTCGGTTGCCTGTACGAGTTTTGCCAGGGCGAGATCGACGCCGAGGTTGCCGAGAAGCTTGCGCTGCGCCTTAAGTTCGATGCCGAGAACGGTAAGGGCAGCTATCTTAAGGCCCGTTCGAGCGAGATTTGCGAAATGCTTGTTAAACGTTTTGGCCTGGATCTCTCCAAAAAGAAGAAGCGTGCTAGCGTAAAAAAATCTGACGACGCCGAAGACGAGGAGTAACAGATTATGGCGCACGATGTAGTCCTGATTCCCGGTGACGGTATCGGTCCCGAGATTACGCAGGCCATGCGCCGCGTGGTCGAGGCCACCGGTGTCCAGATCAACTGGAACGTCCAGGAGGCCGGTGCCGGCGTCATGGACGAGTTTGGCACGCCGCTGCCCCAGCACGTGCTCGATGCGGTCGCCGAGACCAAGGTTGCCATCAAGGGCCCCATCACCACGCCGGTCGGCACGGGTTTCCGCAGCGTTAACGTGGCCCTGCGCAAGCACTTCGACCTGTACGCCTGCGTGCGCCCCTGCCTGTCGCAGCCGGGCGACGGCTCGCGCTTCCGCGACGTCGACCTGGTCATCGTGCGTGAGAACACCGAGGACCTCTACGCCGGGATCGAGTTCGATGAGGGCGCTGCCGAGGTCGAGGAGCTCTCACAGCTTGTCGAGCGCTCGGGTCAGAAGACCTTCGCCGCCGATTCCGCCATCTCAATTAAGCCCATCTCCATCGCCAAGAGCCGCCGCATTGTGGAGTACGCCTTTGAGTACGCCCGCCGCTGCGGCCGTAAAAAGGTGACGGCCGTGCACAAG
>DXMG01000057.1:9642-11537 GCA_019414325.1 Collinsella sp.
ACATTATGAAGGCGACCGATGGCCTGTTCCTGCGCGTTGCGCGCGAGGTGGCCGCCAACTATCCCGATATTGAGTTCAACGACAAGATCGTCGACGCCACCTGCATGGGCCTGGTCCAGAACCCCAACGACTTCGATGTCCTGGTGCTGCCCAACCTGTACGGCGATATCGTCAGCGACCTGTGCGCCGGCCTGGTAGGTGGCCTGGGTATGGCCCCCGGCTCCAACATCGGTGCCGACTGCGCCATCTTCGAGGCAACGCATGGCTCCGCGCCCGATATCGCTGGCCAGGATATCGCCAACCCCACGGCCGAGATTCTGTCTGCGGCTATGATGCTCGATCATCTGGGCGAGAACGATGCGGCCAATCGTATCCGCGCCGCCGTGTCCGCCACGCTCGACGAGGGTAAGCAGGTTACCGGCGACGTGCGTCGTGCCCAGACCGGCTCCGTCGAGGGCGCCGTGGGCACGCAGGCCTTTGCCGATGCCGTTATCGCGCACCTGGCCTAAGACATGCAGGCTGCAAACGCCTAAATAGTACTTAAGTGTTTGCGTATAACCTAAGAATCAATACGCCCGGCACTCTGTCGGGCGTATTCTATTGAAGACTATGTTTCCTAACAAGGAGTAACTGATATGGGTCTGATTCAAAAGAAGGACGAGAAGGACGAGATCGACGGCATCCAGATCATCGAGCGCGGCGAAGGCCCCGACGGTGACGAGGACGAGAAGATCGATCTGGTCGCCGGTACGTCTGCCGAGCACATTGCCGCCGGCACGACGGCCGAGGAGGAGGACGCCCGACTGGAGGCTCAGATTGCCGCGGATGCCGCTGACGAGAATCTGATGCCCGAGGCCCAGGATGAGGACGACGATATTCTGGGTTCCGATGAAGACGACCATGCATCCAGGCACAAGAAGACGATGATTGCCGCCTTTGTGGTTGCCGTCGTGATCGCCGCCGTGGTCGGCTTCTTTATTGGCAATGGCGGCTTTGGCGGCAAGGGTGTCGGCTCGTCGACCCTGACCGAGGACCAGCTCGATTCGACCGTGGCAAGCTATAGCTACAACGGCAAGAAGAGCGACATCACCGCGCGCGAGGCCATCGAGAGCCAGTACAGCCTCGACACCGTCAAGGATAGCGATGGCAACTACACCGCTCCTTCTGCCGACGTCATCCTGTCCTACGTGCGCAACAAGATCCTGCTCGACGCTGCCGAGGACGAGGGCATTACCGTCTCCTCTAAGGAGATGAAGCAGTACGCCGAGGAATCCATCGGCACTTCGGACTACAAGACCATGGCCACGCAGTATGGCGTGTCCAAGGACCAGGCCAAGCAGATCGTCCGCCAGTCCGCGACGCTGCAGAAGCTCTACAAGAAGAAGGTGGGCGATAGCTCCGCAAGCATGCCGACCGCCCCGACCGAGCCTGCTGACGGCAACGAGGAGACCGCGAGCAAGGACTACGCCGATTACATCATCAAACTTGCCGGCGACGAGTGGGATAGCGAAAAGGGCACCTGGAAGGACGCCGATAGCACCTACGCTAAGGCCTTCGCTGACGATGCCTTTACGGCTGATAGCGCTACCTACAAGCAGGCCATGACCGCCTATTACACCGCCTACCAGCAGTACTCTTCGCAGGCTTCGAGCGCCAGCTCCAAGTGGACCGAGTATGCTAACGGCCTGTATGCCAAGGCCAACATCAGCATCTATGGTCTGTTTGCATAAAGATCTGTCTGAGCCGCCGAGCGCGTAACCGAAATATCTGAATAAGCCCGCTAGAACGGATGTTGTTCTAGCGGGCTATTTGCGTTTAGGCGCTGGTGGCTAAATTATGCCTATTGTTAGCGCCGGGCGATTTTAGCCGCTAATAGTCAAACTATTTTGACCAAT
>DXMG01000058.1:0-9202 GCA_019414325.1 Collinsella sp.
AGGAGCTACCGCTGGAGTACGCCGTCGAGATGAACAACCTGATCAAGCTCGAGATGGAAGGAGCGATCGGATAATGAAACAGACCACGAACACCGCTGCTACCACCCTTGAGCAGGTCAATGCGATGCCGGCTGCCACATGGGGCTGGCTGAAGATGAACCAGACCAAGCTCGAGCTCTCTGACGAGCTTGCCGCCGCTCCCGCCGAGACCGTTAAGGTTGAGGGCTTGGACGAGCAATTTGCTGGCGTGGCAGACGCGTTCGACGCCGCCATGGACGCCATGGCCGAGCGCTTCCCCGAGCGCCGCGCCTCCGCGCCCGGCGATGCCGCCGACCGCGCCCGTATCACGCCCGAGACCGAGCTCGACGTGCCCGCCACCTCCATCTACCAGGCCGGCGCCATCAAGCTCGAGGAGGAGCTCTCCCCTGCCGAGGTCTTCGAGACTGGCATGGGCGAGGCTGCCTACACCTACCTGGCCGACCACGCCACCAAGCGCGTCGTCATCGATGTGCCCGCATACAAGCACGCCACGGTTACCGTGCGCGTGAGTGGCGTCGACGCTGCCGCGGCCATCGCCGCCATCGATGTCGTCGCCCGTCCGCAGGCAACGCTCGACCTGCGCATAGCCCTGGACTCCCCCGTTGCCGGCCAAGGCGTCGTGGGCTCCGTGCTACGTGTGTGCGCCCACGAGTACGCCACCGCCAACGTGACCTGCACGCAGACGCTCGACGATAGCTGGATCGCGCTCGACGACACCGGCCTGTTCCTGGACGAGGGCGCGCGCGTCAACGTGCAGCACACCGTTCTGGGTGCCGGCGCCAGCGCCACCGGCCTTGCCGGCGACCTGCTGGGCGATACCGCCAAGGTCACCATCGATACTGATTACTTGGGCGCCCGAGAGCAGGTGCGCGACTTTAACTACGAGCTGCGCCACCGCGGTCGCAAGACCGAGTGCGAGATCGACGCCAACGGCGTGCTGACCGGCACGTCCAAGAAGGTCTACCGCGGCACCATCGACCTCGTGCACGGCTGCAAGGGTGCAACCGGCACCGAGCGCGAGACGGTGCTTTTGGCCAACAAGGGCGTCGACAACAAGACCGTTCCCGTCATTCTCTGCGACGAGGACGACGTCGCCGGCAACCACGGCGCCACCATCGGTCACGTCCGCGACGAGCAGCTGTTCTACCTCGCCTGCCGCGGCCTTGACCAAAACGCCGCCGAGGACCTGTTCATCCGCGCCAAGCTGGAGGACGCCGCACTTTCCACCACCGACGAGCGCACCCGCGCCGCCGTCGTCCGCCTAGGCAACAACCTGATCGACAACTTTGAAGAGGAGCTCGCATGATCGACACCGAGCACGTTAAATGCGACACCTGTACTGCCCCCGAGCCCATGGAGCTCGACGCCAGCGACGAGGCTTCGCGCGGCTGGCCCACCGTGGACATCGAGACCAACCCCTACAAGGGCCAGTTCCCGCTGTTCCAGCAGCACCCCGAGATCGCCTTCCTCGATAGCGCCGCCACCGCGCAGCGCCCCGCCTGCGTGCTCGACGCCGAGCGCGACTTCTACCAGCGTATGAACGCCAACCCCCTGCGCGGCCTGTACTCGCTGTCCGTCGAGGCCACCGATGCCATCGCGAAGGTCCGCCAGCAGATCGCCGACCTCATCGGCGCCGCCCAGGCCAACGAGGTCGTCTTCACCCGCAACACGAGCGAGTCGCTCAACCTGGTCGCCAAGAGCTTTGCACCCACGGTGCTCGAGCCCGGTGACGAGGTCGTCATCACCATCATGGAGCACCACTCCAACCTGATTCCGTGGCAGCAGGTCTGCCGCGAGACCGGCGCCAAGCTCGTCTACCTCTACCCTACCAAGACCGGCCAGCTCACCACCGAGGAGGTTCTTGCCAAGGTTGGTCCCAAGACCAAGATTCTGGCCGTGGGTCAGGTTTCTAACGTGCTGGGCGTCGAGAACCCGGTCAAGAACCTCGGCAAGCTTGTGCACAAGTACGGCGGCTATCTGGTCGTCGACGGCGCACAGTCGCTGCCGCACATGCCGGTCGATGTGGCCGACCTGGGAGCCGACTTCTTTGCCTTTAGCGCGCACAAGGCCATGGGCCCCATGGGCGTCGGCGTGCTGTGGGGCAAGATGGACCTGCTGAACGCCATGCCGCCCATGCTCACCGGCGGCGAGATGATCGATTCGGTCACCGAGCAGGACGCCGTCTGGGCGCCCGTCCCCGAGAAGTTCGAGGCCGGCACGCAGGACGCCGCCGGCATCTTCGCCACGGGCGCCGCCCTTAATTACCTAGTCAACACGGTGGGTTACGAGAACATCCAGGCCCGCGAGCAGGCACTCGTCCACTACCTGATGGGCGAGCTCATGCAGCTCGACTTTGTCCAGATCATCGGCTCCATCTATTGGGACAACCACCACGGCGTCGTGAGCTTTAACGTCAAGGGCATCCACCCGCACGACGTCGCGAGCATCATGGATATGGACGGCGTCTGCATTCGCGCCGGTCACCACTGTGCACAGCCGCTGCTCACCTGGCTGGGCGTCGAGAACCTCGCCTGCTGCCGCGCCAGCGTGGCCTTCTACAACGACAAGGCCGACATCGACAAGTTCATCGCCGGCCTGCATCACGTTTGGAGCACGTTCAATGGGTAATCTGTACACCTCCACCACATTTATGGAGCACAACTCGCACCCCGACTATAAGTACGAGATGGAGGCTCCCACGCACGAGCACGACGGCATCAACCCCAGCTGCGGCGACGAGCTCACCTTGCAGCTGCGTGTCGAGAAGGGCGTGATCGAGGAGGCCTCCTTTACCGGTCATGGCTGCGCCATCAGCCAGGCCAGCGCCGATATCATGGCCGACCTCATCACCGGCGAGACCGTCGAGGAAGCTCACCGCTTGGCAGAGCTCTTCCTCGCCATGATCCGCGGCGAGAAGCTCTCCGAGGACGACCTGGAAGACCTGGACGAAGCCGCCCAGCTCCAGGACATCTCGCACATGCCCGCCCGCGTCAAATGCGCCGAGCTCGCCTGGCGCACCCTCGACGGCATGCTCGAGGGGCAAAATAATCAGTAATAGTTGTCTCAAATCTGAAGAATTAAGTTGGCCGAATCGCTTAACTTTCGCGATTCGGCCATTTTCTTTTCTACCTTTATTTAGAGCCCTCAGCCTGCGCGTCCACCTGCGTATAAGCGCGCACAATGCGAGAAACGGTGCTTTTGCCAATCCCCGTATACCGCTCAATCTGGCGCACCGTAAAACCGGCATCGTGCAATCCGAGAATTACACTGTTGCGCTGCGCCGACGGCGCGGCTTTAACCCCGTGGAGCGGAGCCCCGAGCCCCTGCGCTAACTTTTCTGCAAAGGCGTGCCGCTCCCACTCCGTCTCTTCCATATCGAGCATCGCCGCCTCGCCGCCGTCGGGCGTCGAAAGCGAATAGGCAATAAAAGCCTTGGCAGAACCAAAAAGCTCAAGCACGCAAGACGGGTCGGAAAATCCCCTCGTGGCATCCGCCGCGTCACTGTCGTAAGCGCGTAGATACTCGGTAAAGCTGCTCCACGGATAGCGCTCGATTAAGCTGATGCCAGCCTCCTGCGGACTGGCGTGCACGGAGCGAATAGCCTCCATCACCTGCCAGTCGGTATCGAGCGAGCGGCGCTCAAAACGTTCACGAAAGAGGCAGCCCGCGCGCCCAGTGCGCTTATTGAACCGACGAGCGTACGTCAAAAGCAGACGTTGCATCGCCGCGCTCATCGTGTCCTCATAGTCCGAGAGTACCAGATCCGCGTAGTCGCTCATGAGACACCACGCCACGACCGTCACGCCGGCATCGCGGCAGCAGTCGCGCATCAGCTTCAAAAACTCCCACCGGTCGTCATCGGTCTCAAAGATTGGCTGCTTACAGTTACCGCGAACACAAACATGGCAAAAGCCGGTAATCGTCTTCCACACGCGCTGCATGGGGCTCCCTTCGCCGGGATCTGCTTGCCATCAAATACACCACGATTGAAACGTGCCATCAAAACATTCACGCAAAATGGCACCCATCAACGGTAAAAGGCGGCAAACCGACGGCGAACGGCATAAGACCACAGGTCAGGCAACGCAAGCTTGCTAAAAACTAGCCATATGCTTGACCAGAACCGAACCCCTTCAACGGACCGCACAACCGCAAGCAGTTCAGTTAAATCGCTTCAATTGAAAGTTCCGCGCTTCTCGCTACGAAAACTGAGCCGTTCGCCGAATATTCCGTGCATTTCGCGGTATTATAGGGGCTGCATGTCATGTCCCTTTCGAAGGGTCGCCCGGCAATCGCCAGCCACGACCCCCAGACGGGACGCCAACACGATAGAGAGGAGAGGCATGCAGTACTCACAGGAAGTGGAGAACATGTGCCCCGTTGCCAAGGGTGCATACCACGGCCCCGCACCCATCCCCGAGGAGGGCAAGTGGGTCCAGGCTAAGGAGATTTCCGACATCTCCGGTCTTACGCACGGTGTGGGTTGGTGCGCACCCCAGCAGGGCGCCTGCAAGCTCACGCTGAACGTCAAGGACGGCATCATCGAGGAGGCCCTCGTTGAGACCATCGGCTGCTCGGGCATGACCCACTCTGCCGCCATGGCTTCCGAGATCCTTCCCGGCAAGACCATCCTCGAGGCCCTCAACACCGACCTCGTCTGCGACGCCATCAACGTTGCTATGCGCGAGATCTTCCTGCAGATCGTTTACGGCCGCAGCCAGACCGCGTTCTCCGAGGGCGGCCTGCCCGTGGGCGCCTCCCTCGACGACCTCGGCAAGGGCCTTCGCTCTCAGGTCGGCACCATGTTCGGCACCAAGGCCAAGGGCGCTCGTTACCTCGAGCTCGCTCAGGGCTACGTCACCCGCATGGCTCTCAACGACAAGAACGAGATCATCGCTTTCGAGTTCCTGAACCTCGGCAAGTTCACCGACGCCGTCAAGGCCGGCAAGACCCCCGAGGAGGCCATCGCTGGCGCTATGGGCCACTATGGTCAGTGGGAGAACGCTGCCAAGTACATCGACCCGCGCACCGACGAGGAGACTCACTCCGTCGCCAGCGTGTTCCCGGTTCACGAGTAGAAAGGGAGGGAAATAACTATGACTGTTACGTTCGAAGGTTACGAGCGCCGCGCTGACAAGATCAACAAGTGCCTCGCCGACAACGGCATCGCCTCCCTCGAGGAAGCTCTGCAGATCTGCACCGACAAGGGCTTCAACCCGCGTGAGATCGTCAACAACACCCAGTCCATCGCCTTCCAGAACGCCGAGTGGGCCTACACCCTCGGTTGCGCTCTCGCTGTCAAGCGTGGCGCCAAGTCCGCTTCTGAGGCTGCCGCCATCATCGGCGAGGGCATCCAGGCCTTCACCGTCCCCGGCTCCGTCGCTGAGGACCGCAAGGTCGGTCTGGGCCACGGCAACCTGGGCGCTATGCTGCTCTCCGACGACACCGAGTGCTTCGCCTTCCTGGCCGGCCACGAGTCCTTCGCTGCCGCTGAGGGCGCCATCGGTCTGGCTCTGAACGCCAACAAGGCTCGTAAGAAGCCGCTGCGCGTTATCCTCAACGGTCTGGGCAAGGACGCCGCCCAGATCATCGCCCGTATCAACGGCTTCACCTATGTGAAGACCCAGTTCGACTACTACACGGGCGAGCTCAAGGTCGTCGAGACCATCCCCTACTCCGATGGTCCCCGCGCTGCCGTTAACTGCTACGGCTCCGACGACGTCCGCGAGGGCGTTGCCATCATGTGGCACGAGAACGTCGACATCTCGATCACCGGTAACTCCACCAACCCCACGCGCTTCCAGCACCCCGTCGCTGGCACCTACAAGAAGGAGCGCATCGAGGCTGGCAAGAAGTACTTCTCCGTCGCTTCTGGTGGCGGCACTGGCCGTACCCTGCACCCGGACAACATGGGCGCCGGCCCTGCCTCTTACGGCATGACCGACACCATGGGCCGTATGCACTCCGACGCCCAGTTCGCCGGTTCTTCCTCCGTGCCTGCGCACGTTGACATGATGGGTCTCATCGGCATGGGCAACAACCCCATGGTCGGTGCCACCGTCGCTTGCGCTGTCGCCGTCGAGGAGGCCCTCAAGGCCTAATCGCGCCCGCGCGATGCTCAGATAGTTGAGCTTTGGAGCCGCTACCTTTCGAGGTAGCGGCTCTTTTTGTTTGCGCTGGCGCTGGGTAGCTAATGCCGGTATATCAGCTGGGGCGAAATACGAGATGTGAAGAGATGGAGCGTCAGAGCGTCCATGACGCCCACCTGCCATATTTGCCCTTTACCGATTTGCCGAGTCTTTGCGGCCCCATTGCCGATCACCCATGCGACAATGCGCCGGACGAGAAAGGAATCCGATGGAATCGACTGATGTACTGGTAATTGGATCTGGCATTGCGGGCCTTTGTGCCGCCATCGAAGCGGCACGCACGGGCGCAACCGTCGCTGTGGCAAGCGCCGGCAAGACTATGAGTGGATCGAGCTTCTTCCCCGGAACCTGGGGCCTGGGGCTTATCGGACCCGTTAACGAAGACGATGAACAGGACCTCATCGACACCATCCAGACCGTCGGCGGCGGTGTCGCCGACCCCGAGCTTGTCCAGACGTTTGTCTACGGCATTCCTCAAGCAATTGAATGGCTCGAGCAAGACCTGGGCGTTGAGCTCCAGCGTCCGCAAAGCGCTGAGAGCGCTCAGCAAAAGCAGTTTATCCCCTGCTTTGACCACAAAACGCGCATGTGGCGCGGCCTCACCCGCAAGCCCCTTGAGGACGCTCTGACAGCCCGGATCGAGTCGCTCGGCATTCGCCTGCTCCCCCGACATGAGCTTATCGACCTTGTTGGGGACACGAACGGCAGAATCATCGGAACCGTGCTCTACGACCTCACCGAAGATCGAATCGTGCCCTTTGCTGCCAAGGCCACGATCATCGCAGCCGGTGGCACAGGCGGCCTGTTCGAGCGCAGCCTTACGTCGGCTGATGTGCTCAGCTCCTCGCAGGCCATCGCACTGGCGCACGGCGCATCGCTTACTAATATAGAGTTCATGCAAATGATGCCCGGCTTCATCGAGCCCAGGCGTAACTTGGTCTTCAACGAGAAAACCTGGCGCTACGTACATGTAGACCAGCCGGCAGATATTGCCGACGACAAGCTGGACAACCTGCTCGAGCAGCGCTCTGGATATGGTCCTTTCACGTCACGCTTGGCCTCCCGCGCTATCGATCTTGCCATCGATCAGGCAGGCGCCGAAGGCCTGGCGCTCCGCTACGACTTCCCCCGCGAGGATGTCCCAGAGTTTGTGCAGACCTTTGCCACCTGGCTGCAAGACGAGCACGGCATCGCCCCGACTGACGAGATGCGCGTTGCAATGTATGCCCACGCCGCTAACGGCGGCATCAAGATCGATAAGACCGCGTACACGGGCGTTGAGGGCCTCTACGCTTGCGGCGAGGCGACAGGCGGCATGCACGGAGCCGACCGCATTGGTGGCTTATCAAGTGCCAACGGCATCGTATTCGGACGCATCGCAGGCGCATCGGCAGCCCTTGCAGCACAGAAAGAGCCTGAGGCAGCACTGAAGGCGGATATCGCCCTCCCCCAGTACGGCATAGCCGCAACAGATGCCGAACGCCTGACACAAAGCCTTAAGCACACGATGAGCACCTATTGCATGATCAACCGAACCGAGGCTGGCCTATCCGCAGCACTGCAAGAGCTTGAAGGTCTGAGGACCGAGTCTGAAGCCTTGAACATGGCAGACGCCCAGGACAGCCAAATCGCGGCCCTCGCTCGCCTTCAATCGCAAATTAAGCTGGCAACCGAGATGGTCAAAGCCATGCGCAAGCGAACCGAAAGTCTCGGATCGCACTATCGAGCGGACTAAGCTGAGCACCCATCTAAAGCAGAACACAACTAATCGATATCTATGGGCCCCGTGAGCTCGAGGTGGCACGGGGCCTATTCGTGTCCGCACGGCAGCGTATCCTAATTCTGAATACAGAGCGGGCAAAGCCCGCACAGACAATAGACCAGCGAGGAGGAGATATGGACAGTAGTGATATCGAGAAGTGGCGTGTCAAACTTGATAGCTACGCCAATGTGGAAGACGACGTTGAGTATTGGCTCGCACGCGATTTAATGGAACCCATGGGGTACACTCGATGGGAGAACTTCGCCGAAGTTGTTAAGAGGGCAAAAGTCTCGTGCGAAACAAACAAAACTCCAGTTGATTCCCATTTTCGTGATACCACGAAAATGGTAACTGCCGGTGTCGCCGCTCGCGCGGTTAAAGACTACAAACGTACGCGCTATGCATGCTATTTAATCGCACAGAACGGAGATTCAAACAAGCCAGAGATCGCACTCGCCCAGGCATACTTTGCCGTGCAGACGCGCCGCCAAGAGCTCATAGAGCAGCGCTTCGCAGAGATTCAGCGCTTGCAGGCGCGCCACTCGCTATCCGATTCAGAGAAACAGCTCTCGGGTATTGCGTTCAAACGCGGCGTGGACTCCAAAGGATTCGCGATCATCAAGTCGAAGGGCGATGAGGCGTTATTCGGCGGCAGAAGCACGGCGGAAATGAAGCAGCAGCTCGGCGTACCCAAGAGCGCGGCATTGGCGGACAGGTTAGCCGATGTCCTCATCAAAGCAAAGGACCTTACGAACTCGATGACGGCCTTCAACGCCGAGGAACACGACCTGTACGGCCTGGACCAGATCAAGCAAGAGCACGTCGAGAACAACACAAGCGTGCGTGGCAGCCTCATTGACCGCGGAATTGTCCCCGAGAACCTACCGCCTGCCGAGGATACAAAAAAGCTCGAGCGTCGCGTGAAGGCAGACGAGAAGAAACTCAAGGAGGGTACTGACGGTTTTACCGATCCCCAGGGTAAGCTCGATCTGTGAAAGCGGCTGTGCCCTTTCGGGTTCGACCCCATGAAAGGTCAACAAAAAAGCGACCAGCCGAAGCCAATCGCTTTACAATGCTTTGGTGGGCCGTCAGGGGGTCGAACCCTGGACCTTGGGATTAAGAGTCCCCTGCTCTACCAACTGAGCTAACGACCCAAAGCTAAAGTCCGTTATGGCGGACTTTAGAGGAGATATCGTGTGGTGGGCCGTCAGGGGGTCGAACCCTGGACCTTGGGATTAAGAGTCCCCTGCTC
>DXMG01000058.1:9302-10761 GCA_019414325.1 Collinsella sp.
TACCAACTGAGCTAACGACCCGATATCAACACGAAGCAAGAACTGGGGTGGGTAAAGGGACTCGAACCCTCGACCTACGGGACCACAACCCGTCGCTCTAGCCAACTGAGCTACACCCACCGTGTCCTGTGCGCTTTGCGCTCGACTATTATTGCAAGGAACGCCACGCGATGCAAGCCCCAATTTTCAAGAATTTTGAAAAGAGTTTTTCGAGCCTTGATTGTTATTTTCATTGCAACAGCCTCAGGACTCAGCGCAACGCGTTGCGCTGAGTCCTGAGGCGCGAATCCGGGTAGGCAACCCCAGAGGGGCCGGAATCCCCCGGCCCTCGATGGAGGGAGGCCGGCATGTCCAGACCGCGACCGTCCGGAAGGTCGTACGGGAGGCTCACGAGGCACGAGCGGGACACGGTCCAGAGGATGCTGGAGCGCAGGGCGTCGTGCAGGGAGATCGCGAGGGAGCTGGGCAGGTCGCCCCCGACGGTGAGCGCCGAGGTGGCGTCGCACAGGTTCGTGACGGCGCCGAAGTCCAGGCGCGGCGAGCGCGTCGACGGCTCGGCCGACCTGTCGGCGGCCTGCCCGCGCCTGGCGGCGTGGCCGCGATGCTGCAACGGGTGCGGCCGGTACCGCGCGATCGGCTGCAAGCGCCGCCCCCACGTCTTCTACGAGACCCGGGCCGCGCAGCTGTGCGCCGACTCGGTCCTCGTCTCGTCCAGGCGCGGGATAGACGTCGACGAGCCCGCCGCGGCGGCCAGGCTGGAGGCGATAAGGGACTGCCTGCGCCGGGGGCTGTCGCCCGAGCAGATGGCGGCGCGCAACGGCGGCCCGGTGGACCTGTCGCCGTCGACCATCTACCGCTGGGTCTCGGCGGGCTACGACGGCATGACCAACATGGAGCTCAGGCGCAAGGTCGGCTACAGGCCGAGGAAGCGCGCCGCGGGCCGGGCGGCGACGCGCCACTCCGCCCGCAGGTCGCATGCCGCGTTCCTCGCCCTCGGGGAGGACGCGTGCGCCGCGGCCTGGGAGATGGACACCGTCGAGGGCGCCCGGGAGGACTCGACCTGCCTGCTCACGCTGCTCCACCGCCCCAGCAGGCTCCAGCTCGCGCTGCCGCTCGAGGCGAAGGACTCGGCGAGCGTGGAGGCGGCGCTGGAGGGCGTGCGCTCGGTGCTGGGCGCCGACGGCATGGGGAGGGTCTTCCGCGCCGTGCTCACCGACAACGGCGCGGAGTTCTCCGACGAGGCGGCGATCGCGGCGCTGCTCGGCGAGGGGCCCGGCGAGACGAGGCTGTTCTACTGCGACCCGCGCCGCAGCGACCAGAAGGGCGCCTGCGAGCGAAACCACGTCGAGATAAGGAAGCTGCTGCCCAAGGGCGCCGGGCTCAGGTTCGACCGGCTCGCCCCGGCCTGTTAGCGTCAATATATTTTTCACCATTTTCACCAACGTATTTTCGCCAATCG
>DXMG01000059.1 GCA_019414325.1 Collinsella sp.
CACCAACTCCGCTGATACGACCTAACCTCGAGCTTCTTCGAGCATCTGCTTCGCGTGGGCCAAGCTTGCCTCGGACTGATCGCCGCTCAGCATGCGGGCGATCTCGGCGGTACGCGCTTCGCCGGTTACCTCGTCCAAATGCGTCTGGGGAACATCGCCCGGTTCCTTCCTGACAACATAATGCTTGTCCGCCATGACGGCGACCTGCGCCAAGTGGGTTACGACAATCACCTGATGCGTAGCGGCGAGATCTGCCAGCACGCCCGCGAGTGCACGCGCCGTGGAGCCACCGACACCAGCATCGACCTCGTCAAACACCAGCGTATCGACACCGTCCGCGTTACCGAGGACAACCTTGCTTGCCAGCATGACGCGGCTAAGCTCGCCGCCCGACGCAATGCGGCGCAGGGGGCGCGGCGTCAAACCGGCACCGCTGCGGTATAGCAGCTCGTAGCTCGAAGGACCAACGGGCGTCCACTCAGCACGGGGAAGATCGCGCGACTCCCAGACGAGCTCGGCGCCACCCATCTCCAAGCGAGCCATCTGGCGGCCGACCTCGTGGCAGAAGCGCGGGGCCGCCGTATTGCGAGCGCGCTTAAGTGCCCTGGCAGCAGCGAACAGCTCGCGCTCGGCGCTCCCGAGTGCCTCACGCGCCTTTTTGATCTGTTCATCGCCATCATCGACCAGCGACAGCAGCTCTTGTGAGCGGTCGCGCATGGCAAAGACATCGTCCATGGTCGGACCCCACTGACGCAGCAGGCCCTTGAGGTCGGAATACCGCTCGCGCATGCGAGCGAGCTCGCGAGGATCGAAGGCAACCCCATCGCGATAGGAACGAAGTTCGTTCGCGCAATCCTCAAGAGAGATGCAGGCATCCGAAAGTGCATCGGCAATGTCGCCCAGTTTGCGATCGACGGTAGCCATTCGGGAAAGCTCTGCCACGGCGCTGTTCACGGCATCGAGCGCTCCCCCTTCGGCGGCAAGCGATGCATGGGCATCGTTAGCTGTGGCAACCAGTACCTCGGCATGTTCGGAGCGCGGCAGCAATTCCTCGAGTTCCTCATACTCGCCCGGCTTAGGGTCGACCTCGCCGATGCGCTCGAGGGCAAAGCGCGCCTCCTCGACACGACTCCCCTGCGCACGCGAGGCCTCCTCAACGCGACGGACCTCCTTGGCAGCCGCGCGCGAGGCTTTAAAGCAAGTACGGTAGTGCTCGAGTGCCTCGAGCGCAGAGCGCCCCGCCCAGGCATCGACCATCGCAACGTGATGCGATGGATCGAGCAAGCGCTGATGCTCGTGTTGGCCGCACAGATCCATCATCACGCCAACGCGCTCCGAAAGCTCGCGCACGCTGGCGATGCAGCCGTCAATTTTTACGCGGCTGCGGCCCTCGGCAGAAAGGCTGCGCCGCACGGTGACGCCCTCCGTGTCATGCGGGCCATCAAACAGGCGCGCCTCGACGCTGGCAAGTGCCTCGCCCTCGCGCACCGTCGACGAATCCGCGCGCTCGCCCAAAATAAGCTTGAGCGCCGAGAGCAGTGCGGTCTTGCCAGCACCGGTCTCACCGGTCAGGACGGTCAAGCCGGCACTCGGCACCAGCGTCGCCTCACGAATGAGTGCAATGTTAGAAACCTGCAGCTCATCGATCATGACGGACTCCGTAGAATACGCGGCTCACCGAGTTGTAAAAACTCTCGGGGCCGTAGTCGAGCAGCAGCACATCGCCTGGGCCTCGGCGCACGGCCACGCTCTCGACCGTGCCGTCGCAGGTAATAAACTGTCCATCGATAGCGATCGCCGGAACGCTCGGGCGATCATCGGACATAAAGATTTCGACGACATCACTCGGCGAAGTCAAGAAGGCACGGGCCTGAATGGTGTGCGGCGCAATGGGTACGCAGACCATACCCGTATAGTCGGGGCTCACAATGGGGCCACCTGCACTGAGCGCGTACCCCGTAGAACCAGTCGCCGTGGACACGACCACGCCGTCGCCACGCAGTCGATCGATATGGTGGCCCGACACCGTGATGTCGAACTCAACCATATCGGACAGGGGGCCGCGCGTGAGCGCCATGTCGTTGAGGGCGAACGTGCGCACGACATCCTTCGTGCCATCGTCGCGCACGGACACGATATCCGCGGCGATGGTGGCGCGACGGCTCACGTGCAGCTCGCCGAAAAGGGCGTCGCTCACGACCTGCAGAATGTCGCGCTCCTCGGGGCTCGCAGCAGTTAAAAAGCCCAGGTGACCATAGGAAAGACCGAGGATAGGAATCTCGCGATGGTTGAGGATGCGGGCAGCGCGCAGCAACGTACCGTCGCCGCCGAGCGTAATGACCAGATCGGAGCCGTCAATATCAGGCGTGCTTTGAATCTTCGATCGCTGGTCGGCAACCCATGCGACCTCATAGCCCTGGCGCGTCAGCCAAAGCTCGAGCATCAGGCCGCTCTCAACCGCCTCTTGCTTGTAGTAATTGGGAACCAGAAAGACCTTCATAGCGTTGCAGCTTTCTCGCTCAAAACCGATACCTGGAATTGCAGCTCGTCTTGCGTGCGGTCGCCGGGGTCAAATCTCGTGCCGTACAGGAAAAACTCAACGTTTCCCTTGGCACCATGAATGGGCGACACGCACACATCGACCGGGAACAGCCCCTTGGCAGCAAAGAGTTCAACTGCCGCAACGAGTGTATCGCGGCGCACGGCGGGATCGGTCACAATGCCGCCCTCACCCACCAGCGCCGCCGGAGCCTCAAACTGCGGCTTTACAAGCGTGCAGAATGCACCCGTAGGCGCCAGGCACGCCAGCACCGCATCGATAATGTTCGCGATGCTGGTAAACGAGACATCACACACAGCCAGGTCGATGGCGCCGGCATAGCCAAGCTCAGGCAGCTGCGTCACGTTTGTGCGCTCATGCAGCGTCACGCGATCGTCCTGACGTAACGACCAATCGAACTGGGCGCGACCAACGTCCACCGAGACAACGGTCGCAGCTCCGCGCTTGAGCAGGCAATCGGTAAAGCCGCCGGTAGAGCAGCCCACATCCAGACAGGCAAGGCCCGTCGGATTGATACCAAACGTATCAAGCGCGCCTTCGAGCTTAAGACCGCCGCGGCCAACATAGGGAATGCGCCCCTTCACGTGCAACGGCAGGCCCGGGGTCACCTTAAGGCCCGGCGAAGTCAAGCGCTCGCCGCCACTCGAGACCAAGCCAGCCATAAGAGTGCGAAGGGCATCCGCGCGATCGGCGCAGATGCCCTGTGAAATCAGTTCGTCATCAAGACGCACGCGTTTCATGAATGCCATCAACCATTCGTATCCGGAGATGCGGCCTAGCTATCCTGGGATTCGTTTGCCGCATCCTCATCGTATTCCTGCTCGAGCTTGTCGGCCTCACGCGGCGTCAGCTCAAACTTGTCGACCATGTCGACCGCACGGGAGCCCAGCTCAATCGCCTCGTCAAACAGATCGAGCGAACGCTCCAAGGACGTATCCTTAGAGCGAACGGTAGCTATGATCTGGTCCAAGCGGTCCGAAATCTCGTCGAAGTTGCGGACGGAACCCTCTGGCATGGCTACTCCTCGACGGTACCGGTCTCGGCCTCGGCGACCTCAGCAGCGTCCACGTCCTCGGCCAGCACGCCAGCCTCAGCCTGGGCAACCGCAACCTTGGCGGCAGCCTCGGCGGCCTGGGCCTCCTCGCGGGCACGGTCCTCGGCCAGCAGCTCTTGGTACAGGTCCTCGCCCGGCAGTTCCTCGCTGCGAGCGATCTTGCCCAGCACGCCGTTGACGAACGACGCAGACTGGTCGGTGCCATAGGCCTTGGCAAGCTCGACGGCCTCGTTGATCACGATGGCGTCCGAAACCTCCTCGTCGGTGAGGAAACGCATCTCGTAAACGGCGATACGAAGCAGATTGCGATCGGCGCCGGGCATGCGCATAAGATCCCAGTTCTTGGCAACGGAGCGCAGGGCGCAGTCGATGCGGTCGATATGCTCGTAAGCACCACGGCACAGCTCCAGCGCATAGGGGTCGAGGGGACCCTTCGAGATCAGGAAATCGCCCTCGAGGACGCGCTCGAGCGGGCTGTCCGTGGCCTCGGCCTGGAACAGCAGCTGCAGCGCCTGACTGCGGGCAAGCGTACGCCCGCGATAAACCTTAAGACTCAAAGGTTACTCCTTGGGGAAAACGAGGCCGTCGATGCAAACGTCAACGCGCTCGACCTCGACGCCAACCTGGGCATCGATGGCGGCGACCACGGCGGCGCGAACGGCCTCGGCGAGTTTCTTGAACGGATAGCCAAAGAACACCACGACACGCACGGTGAGTGCGAGCTTGTCGCCGACGACCTCGGCCTCGACCGCCGGCTCGGAAGCCGGGGCCTTGGACGAGAGCATCATGGAGACAAGGTTGGTGGCAAGGTCCTTGACGCCAACGGAGGCGATGCCCTCGACATCGGACACGGCGCGCGAGACGATGGCGGTCAGAACATCGGGCGAAATGCCGATGCCGTCAATCTTGATTTCCTGGGGCATGAGTCCTCCTAGAAGATTTGGTTGCTAGACGCGGGAGACGAACTTGCCGTCGCGGGTGTCAACCTTGATGACCTCGCCCTCGTTGAGGTACATGGGGACCTGGATGACAGCGCCGGTGTCGATCGTGGCCGGCTTGGTGGAACCCTGGACGGTGTCGCCCTTAAAGCCCGGGTCGGTCTGGACGATGGTGGTCTCGATGAACATCGGCGGGGTCACGCCCATGAGCTCATCGTCGGCGAAGAGCAGCTGGCAGATGTCGTTCTCGCGCAGCCACTTGGAGTTCTCGCCCACCATGTCCTCGGGAACGGGAACCTGCTCATAGGACTCGTTGTCCATGAAGATGTAGTCGGTGCCATCGTTGTAGAGGTACTGGAACTCACGGGTGGTGAGCATGACGCTCTCGAACTTAGTGCCGGCGTTGCAGGTGTTCTCGACGACGCGGCCGCTCTTGATGTCGCGTGTCTTGTAGCGCACAAACGCGCCGCCCTTGCCCGGCTTGACATGCTGGAACTCGACGATGGTGTAGACCTTGTCCTTGATGCGGAGACCGAGGCCGTTCTTGAAGTCGGCGGTAGAAATGGTAGGCATAGCGACCTTTCTTGTTATGGGCAGAACGCACAAGCGTCCAAATTACATACGATGGAAATTATACACTTGCAGACGGCGCCTGCAGCGAGCGCATAAAAAGAGAACGCGGGGCGTCCGGATCGATTCGGACGCCCCGCCCCAAACTATCTACCGAAGTGGACTAGCAGTCGATAACATGCAGGTCGTGAGGGGTCTTGGTGAAGGGCTCGTAGCCATTCTCGGTGACCACGCCGTAGTCCTCAAGGCGCACGCCGCCCACGCCGGGCAGGTAGACGCCGGGCTCCATGGTGACAACTGAGCCAACCTCGATGATGTTCTTGCTGCGGTTGAAGTTGGGCAGCTCGTGGATGTCGATACCAACGCCGTGGCCCAAGCCATGGTTATAGTAATCGCCATAGCCGGCATCGCCGATGATCTTCTTGGAGAGCTTGAAGATGTCGTTGCCCTCGACGCCCGGATGGATGGCGGCGACGCACTCCTCGTGCGTGCGGCGCACGAGCGCGTACAGGTCGAGCTGCTCCTGGGTGGGCTCGCCCATCACGACGGTACGAGTCATGTCGGAGCGGTAGTCGCAGTATCCCGCGCCGTAGTCCATCAGGACAAAGTCGCCTTTCTCGATCACGCGGTCGCTCGGCACGGCATGCGGGTTGGCGGTGTTGGGACCGCTCGCCACGATGGAGCCAAAGGCAAGGCTGTCGGCGCCGTTGGCGAACATAAAGTTCTCGAGCTCATTGCGAACCTGCTTCTCAGTCATACCAGGCTTAATAAAGCCGAGCATGTGCTGGAAGGCGGCGTCGGTGATCGACTGTGCGTGGCGCATGAGCTCGATCTCCTCGGCATCCTTGATGGCGCGCATCTTGCGGATGTCGTCGTGCATCAGCGGCAGCATGCAGGCGACGGAGCGGTCCTCCAGACCGCGCTGAATGCCCTGGTAGAAATTAATCTGCATATCGTCCTCGACGGCGCAAACGCGGCACTTGTTGGCCGCGATCTTGCCGGCGACCCAACCGGGGATGGTGCCCTCGTCCATGTCGTAGACCCAAGGGCTGCCGGCGGGCGTGTTCTCCTCAAAGCTGTTGAGGTAGCGCGAGTCGGTGTGGAACAGGCACTGGTCGGCCGTAATAAACGCAGCGTGCGGAAACTCGAAGGTGTAGTCGAAGACGCCCTTCACGCCCGTGAGCCAACGAAGATTGGCCTCGTCGCGTACCACGATGGCGTCGTAGCCGCGCTCGACCATCAGGGCACGGACACGTTCGATACGACCGGCAGGACCGGCAGCAAACTCAGACATGCAGATTCCTTTCTTATTGTCTCCAAAAGTGCGGGACGGGCTTCAACCGAACAACGGAATCGCATGCGATCCGCAACCGATTGGAAACCCGTCCCTCAACATGATACGAAAGACAATGGATGTCAATAAATCTTAGAGAAGTTCTTTGCGTGAAGCCAAGTAGGCGTGAGTATGGCGCTCAAGAAGCTCGTCCTCAACGCTCGTTAGACGAATGGCGCCAAGTGCCGCGGGCAGCGGCAGCATGCTGCGGTTCGAGCGAGCGAACTGCTGCTTGCGGAACTCCTCGATATATGCGGCAGGCTCCAGATCGAAGGCAAGTTCCTCGATACCAAAGTCCTCCAGGCAGTCATCGACCTCAAAGACGTAATCGATATCGAAGTCGCAGGCATCATGTGCTAGGCGCGCCTCAAAGCGCATGCCCTCGGACAACAGCTGGTAGGCAGGGACCTGCGAAGCGGCATCGCCCAAGCAAGCGCGCAAGGTACGCTCCCCCGTCTTGCCAAAATCGAGCGCATGGCGAGCGCTCGGGTTCGTGGCCGTCAGCACGTCCTTGCGGGCAGTCTGAGACCATTGAACGGCATTGACGAGCGCGACCTCCTCGCCCGCGAGAATCTCGGGGACGGTCTCAGTAAACTGATTCCAGCGGGACTTGCTGCTCGAAAGCATGGTGCCAACAAGTACCGCATAGCCGAGCTTGAGGTCCTCGGGGTCCGCCTCGCGAACAAGGTCGAGGTCACACACGACCAGGCCCGGCTCGGGACGGAACGCGATAGCGGGAAGCGCATTCACCGACGAGGCGACGAGCGGCTTCATGGTCGTCGCGACCGTGAGCATGGCGTCGAACGTCGTCGGCAGCAAGGCACACTCGGTGCGACCGCACCACTGATTGGCACACCAGCAAACGACCGAGCAGGTTGCGGCATCGCCAACGGCAACAACGAGATCGTCGCAGGTAATGCCATTAGCCGACAGGGCGCCAAAGACGGTATCGGCATCGGCCAGCGTAGCACCGGCAGGCGAAACCTCAAGCGAAAGCTGCGACACGGCAAAACCAGCGTCGACCAGCGCACGCTCGACGACCTCACCAAAGCGCTCGGAGGTGGCGTCGTTCCAAACCACCATCGCGCGCTTAGGCTTGCCCACAGCCGAGGCAAACATGCGCGACAGTTCCTCAAACGCGCCAAGACCGACGCGAACATCGACACTACGGTTTTGGAAATTGATGAGTTGACGGCGAATCATAGCAATCCACGCTCCAAAAGCTTCTCGGCACAAAGGTAGGAAACGTCCTCGAAGGACTTGTTGCGAATATCAAGGGTAATATCGGCGGCCTGGCGATACAGCGGACGGCGATGCTCAAACAGGCGCGCAGCATGCTCGGGCGAGCGGAAATCGGGCCGGGTATCGGAGCGGCGAATCTGACGCAACGAGTCCTCAAAGTCGCCTTCGAGGTACACGCAGGTACCCATCTCGTGCATCAGCTCAATGTTCACCGGCGTCTCGACGATGCCACCCCCGCACGATACCAGCAGGCTGCGCTCGCTTTGAAGCGAACGAAGTGCCGAGGTCTCGAGCTCGCGAAAACGATCCTCGCCCTCGGTCTTAAATATCTCGGTCACCGACTTGCCGCATCGACGCACAACCAAACGATCGGTATCGATGAATCGACGCTTGAACATAGTGCCCACGTTGCGCGCAAGCGTCGACTTGCCCGCGCCCAAAAAGCCGATAAAGAAGATATGGTCGCAGCCGTGTTTGATGTGCTGAGACATGGCGAAACCTATTCCTCGCAGGGAAGGTCGCGCAGGGCCCGGCGCTCAAAGATACGGAAGATCTGCGTGTACCACAGGTCCTGGGTTGCCTGCGGCTTGACCAGAATAGTGTCAACGCCGGCAAAGTTTCCGCTCCACACGTCCGTGTACAGTTGATCGCCGACCAGAACGGCCTCGTCAGCCGTGGCGCCCAGACGCTTAAGACCCGCTTTGAGGGCAAAGGGCGCCGGCTTCATGGCGTGGCTAATGGCCTCGAGTCCCAGCTCGCGTGCAGAGCTCATGACCTGGTCGCGATGCCAGTTGTTGGACACCATGCACAGCTTAAAGCCTTTGGCGCGGGCGGTATCGAGCCAAGCGGAAACCGCGGCGGGAACCTGCTCGGTGTCGCGCGGCACCAGGGTGTTATCGCGATCGAGCAGAATGGCGCGTTTGCCGTCGGCCCACAGGGTATCAAGGTCGATGCGATCGACCGAGGCAACGTATCGTTTGGGGCTAAAAATCCTCATGCTAATTCCAAGACTGTTGATGCTCTTCGTAGGTTTGCGAGAAGTACTCCTCGTCCTGCGTAATGTAGAAATACAGGTCATCGGAGTCGGTCGGCTCAAGGGTGGCCTTGAGCGCCTCGAGCGACGGAGAGCAAATGGGCGTGGGCGGGAGGCCCTCGTGCTTATAGGTGTTATAGAGGCTATCACTCTGCAGGTCGTCGGCGGTAACCTCGCCACCGGTGACGTACATCATGGTCGCGTCGCTGTTGAGGTAGCGCAGGCCATCGAGCTTGCCCGCCAGACGGTTGTAGAAGACCGAGGCCACATGCGCGCGCTGGTCGGCGTTGAGGCCCTCGCGCTCGACGATCGAGGCAAGGTTAACGATGTCGTAATCGGACATCTCCACGCCATAGCGCTCCTTGATCTTGGCCTCGCAGCTGGCAAAGTCAAGCGACTTATACTCGGCGTTGAACTGGTCAAGCATGGCGCGAATCACATCATCGGCGCTTGGGTCCTTACCCAGCGAATAGGTCTTGGGGAACAGGAAGCCCTCGAGCGAATCGTTCGCGGCGTCTTTAAGGAAAGCGTAATCATTCACATAATTGCTCGCCTTGGCCTGGTTAAGGAAGTCCTCCTTAGAAATGCTGTCGTATGCCTTGGCCACGCGGTCAGCGACCTGGTCAACCGTCAGACCCTCAGGGATAGTCAGCGCATCGGAGCCCGCATTGGGGCCTTCCATGAGCTGCTGAACGACCTTGGTCGCGTCCATGAGCGTGTTGAACGAGTAGGTGCCAGGCTTAAGCGACATGTCGGCGTTGAGCTTTTTGACCGCCGCGTAATAATCCTTGGGATCTTCGACGATATGGTTCTCAGAGAGAATCGAAGCGATGCTGTCACCCGAGGCACCATCGGGAATCGTGATAGTAACTTGCTGGCCAGCAGCGACTTTCGCATCCTCACCGCCAAAGAAGCCCTTGACGGCCGGCACGACAAAGAAAACGATCGCGACAAGCGCAAGCACGGCGACAACGCCACCGATAATCATAGGCACCGGGGAGCTTTTCTTTTGGGCACCACGGCGGGCGTGCGTGTTATAGCTCGAGCGCGTGGCCGGAGCAACGCCGTGCGAGCCATGAGCATGATGTGCGTGGGAGCGTGATTGCGGGGCCTGTCCCTGCGTGCGCTGGGCAGGAGCCTGTTGCTTAAAACGAGCGCCGCCAGCGGGCTGCGCGGGACGAGCGGCGGGCTGTTGAGCAGCACGCTGAGTAGGCCGAGCCGAACGCTGCGTCGGCTGCGCGGGGCGCTGACCAGGCTGAGCAGGGCGCGGCGCGGGCTGCCGTGTACGATTCTGCTGGCGCGGATCGGAAGCGCTAGGCATGCTGAACCTCCTCGTTTTTACGATCGAGCCATGTCTGCAAGAACAGGCTGGCGGCGATCATGTCAATCTTGCCCCTCATCTGCTTTTCGTTGAGCCCCTGCTCCCGCAGGATTCGCTTGGCCTCCTGCGAGGACAGACGCTCGTCCTCAAACTCCAGCGGAAGTTCGAGCTCGTCGGCAATCTTTTGGGCCACGGCGGCGACGCGCTCGGCCTGGGGGCCGGGCTCACCGGCCATGGTCAAGGGACGTCCGCTTACCAGGATATCGGGCTCATAGTCCTCAACCAGGTAGCGAAACGTCTTTGCCATGCCAGTGACCTCGGCAGCAGGAAGCACCTTGACAGGCATCGCCATCTTGCCATCACGGCTCGAGACGGCAATGCCAATCCTGGTCTCCCCTATGTCCAGCGCGAGCGCGACCACAGCGACAACCTAGGTTCTTAGGCGCCGAGCGCGGTCTTGGCGGCCGCGAGGGCATCGGCGATACCGGCGGCGTTCTTGCCACCGGCCTGGGCCATGTTGGGACGACCGCCACCGCGACCATCGACCAGGTCCGCGATCTGCTTGATCACGTTGCCGGCGTGGAAACCGGCCTTCACGGCGTCATCGGAGCCGGCGGCGAGCAGAGCCGGGATGCCCTTCTCGGTCACGCTGGCAACAACGCAGGCGACGGGGCCGGCGACCTTCTGGTGCACGGCATCCCAAACGT
>DXMG01000006.1:0-4463 GCA_019414325.1 Collinsella sp.
GTAGTTGACGGCAAGCGCCAGCGTCATGCCGGTGTGATTGGCGCACTCGGCAAGACCGCGTTCAAAAACGTCGCGGGTCTTCTTGGGCAGCGCGGAAATGTCACCCAAAAAGACAACGCGCACGTTTTCGCGCTTCAGAAGCGGCAGCTCGTCGATAAACGTCTTGGCAAACAGGTGCATCAAGACGTTGACCTCATGCTGCGGGCGGTTCCAGTTTTCGGTAGAAAACGCATAGGCCGAAAGCACGTCGACGCCCAGACGCACGCAGGCGGTAATAATCTCACGAAGGGAGACGATACCCGCCTTGTGGCCCTCGGTGCGTGCAAGACCGCGCGATGTGGCCCAACGACCATTGCCGTCCATGATGCACGAGATATGGTGCGGAATGTTATTGAGGTCAAGGTCGGAAAAACCGACGCCCGCAGGGGCGTCGGCAAAGTACTCGACCAGTTTATGCTCGTCGTATTGCACCTTAGATCTCCATGACCTCGGCTTCTTTTTCCTTCAGAAGCTCCTCGACCTTGGCGACATACTCATCGGTGTGCTTCTGGACCTTGGCCTGCTCGCGACGGACATCGTCCTCGGTGAGCTCCTCATCGCGCTCAAGCTTGTTGTTGAAGTCGCGACGGATGTTACGGATAGACACCTTGGCCTGCTCGGCGTACTCGCGGCACTCCTTGACGAGCTCGCGACGGCGCTCCTCGGTGGGAGCCGGGAACGGCAGACGAACGACGGTGCCATCGGAGTTGGGGGTAATACCCAGATCGGAAGCGCCGATGGCCTTGACGATAGCGTTGATGAGTGCCTTGTCCCACGGCTCGATGAGCAGCATGTGGGCCTCGGGGGTCTTGACGGCGGCAACCTGCGTGACCGGCGTGGGAACACCGTAATAATCGACGGTGATGTCGGACAGAATGTTGGCATTGGCGCGGCCGGTACGGACCTTGGAGAAGTTATGCTTGAGGGACTCGAGCGACTTGTCCATATGGGCGGTGATGTTCTCTGCCATGCTTAATCCTCCTGATAGACGAGCGTGCCGACGGGCTCACCCGCGAGCGCGCGCTTGACGGTGTCCTCGCCATCGATGTTGAGGACCAAAATCGGCATACGGTTATCCTGGCACAGTGCCGTAGCGGTGGAATCCATAACCTGCAGACCGCGGACGAGAACCTCGTGATAGGTAATCTTGTCAAAACGGACGGCATCAGCGCACTTGACGGGATCCTTATCGTAGATGCCGTCAACCTTGGTGGCTTTAATCAGAATCTCGGCGCCGATCTCGCACGCACGAAGAGCCGCGGCGGTGTCGGTCGTAAAGTACGGATTGCCCGAACCGGCGGCAAAAATAACGACGTTGCCCTTGGAAAGGTGGTTGATGGCGCGACGGCGAATATAGGGCTCGCAGATCTCGTTCATCTGGATAGCGCTCATCACGCGGCAGGGAACATCGTTATGCTCGAAGGCATCCTGCAGGGCGAGCGCGTTCATAACGGTTGCCAGCATGCCCATGTAGTCGGCCTGAGCACGCTCCATGCCACCGGCAGCACCTGCCATGCCGCGGAAAATATTGCCGCCGCCGACAACGACGCCGACCTCATGGCCAACGGCGAGCAGCTCCTTGACCTGCTTAGCAAGATGGTCGGTAACCTTGGGGTCGATGCCATATTGGCCGTCGCCCATCAGCGCTTCGCCGGAAAGCTTAAGAAGCACGCGTTTATATCGGATGTCGGACAAAGCGATCCTCCTTTAGATTGAACTCTCAACATTCTATCAAAGGCTCTAAGAAGAGCCATGAAAAAGCAGGCTGTGAGTAAAACCCACAGCCTGCTCATTACCAGCTACAAGAGCTTATTTACTCGCCACGGACCAGACGGTCAAAGGCAACGACGGTAATGGTGTCGCCGAGCTCCTTGGAGACCTGCTCAGCGTACTTCTTGATGGTGAGGGAGCTGTCCTTGATGAACTCCTGCTCGGTGAGCACGGACTGCTTGTAGAACTTCTCCAGACGGCCGACAGCCATCTTCTCCTGGATAGCCTCGGGCTTACCGGACTCGGCAGCCTGAGCCATGTAAATCTGCTTCTCGTGCTCGACGGTCTCGGCCGGAACCTGATCGCGGGTAGCGCAGATCGGGGCGACGGCGGCAACCTGAAGGGCAACGTCGTGAGCGAAGGTCTTGAAGGATTCAGCCTGAGCGGTCTCAGCCTTCTCGAAGGCGAACTCGACGAGGACGCCGATCTTACCACCCATGTGGATGTAAGAAGCGAGCGCGCCGTTCTCAGCCTTGCGGGCAGCGAAGCGGGAGATCTTCATGTTCTCGCCCATGATGTGAATCATCTCGGTGAGCTCGGAGGAAACGGTCTCCTCGCCCATCGGCTTCTCGAGCAGAGCGTCGACGTCAGCAGGCTCGGTGGTAGCGACAACCTCAGCGACCTTGGAAGCAAAGCCGGTGAACTTGGCGTTAGAGCCAACGAAGTCGGTCTCGCAGGAGAGCTCGAGCAGAGCGCCGGTCTTGCCATCCTCGGAGACGAACGCGGCGACAGCGCCCTCGTTGGTCTCACGGCCAGCCTTCTTGGCAGCCTTGGCAAGGCCGTTCTTACGCAGAACGTCGACAGCGGCGTCCATGTCGCCGTCAGCCTCGACGAGAGCCTTCTTGCACTCCATCATCGGGGAGTCGGTCATCTCGCGGAGCTGCTTGACCATAGCGGCGGTAATCTGGGCCATTGTGGTTCCTTTCAAAGAGATGAAAAAGAATTAACTAAGACTGATTTACTCGGCCTTGGGCTCAGCGGCCATCTCGGCCTCGGAGACCTGCTCCTTACCAGAGCCAGCGAGGCAGGCGTCAGCCATGAGCTCGCACATAAGGGTGACAGCGGAGATAGCGTCATCGTTGCAGGGGATGCCGTACTCGACCTCGTCGGGATCGGAGTTGGTGTCGATCAGGGCGACGACGGGGATGTTCAGGCGCTGAGCCTCCTTGATGGCGTTCTCCTCGCGCTTGGTGTCGATGACGAAGAGAGCCTGGGGCAGACCCTTCATGTCGCGGGCGCCACCGAGGTTGGTCTGGAGCTTGGTGAGCTCCTTGCCGAGAACAGCCTGCTCCTTCTTAGGCAGAACAGCCATGCGGCCGTCCTCGACCATGGCCTCGAGCTCCTCCATGCGGTTGATGCGGGAGCGGATGGTGACGAAGTTGGTCAGCATACCGCCGAGCCAACGCTGGTTGATGTAAGGCATGTTGGCGCGCTCAGCAGCGTTCTTGACGGCCTCCTGAGCCTGCTTCTTGGTGCCGACGAACAGCACGTTGCCACCCTTGGCGACGTTCTTGACGAAGGTGTAGGCCTGGTCGGCGTCGAGGATGGTCTGCTTGAGGTCGAGGATGTAGATGCCGTTGCGCTCACCGAAGATGAACGGCTTCATCTTGGGGTTCCAGCGACGGGTCTGGTGACCGAAGTGGCAGCCGGCCTCGAGCAGGGTGCGGATATTAATCTTGGTAGCCATGTTAAACCTCCTGTGGTTTGCCTCCGCGCGGGGTCATCCTCCAAAACCAACCCGGACATGTGCTACCAAAGCCCGGGCACCACGGTATGAAGTAGCCGCGCGTGCGTGATAAAAACATGTTGCCGTGAAGCAACCCGATGAATGATAGCAGGAATGCCTCTTCCTGCCAACCCGCAATCAAAACCACACACCTGAGTGCGGCGCGGGACGTCCCAGCCACTATTCGCCGCGGGGATGGGCTTGAGCCACGGCACGTTTAAGCCGATCGGGTGTGAGATGCGTGTAGATCTGCGTCGTGGACAGGCTCGCATGACCTAGCAGCTCTTGAACCGAGCGCAGGTCCGCACCGCCCTCGAGCAAGTCGGTCGCAAAGGTATGGCGCATCGCATGCGGGGCGATGTCAGCCGGAATGCCGGCGAGCGTCGCCAGCGTATGGAACCGCCGCCGGAGCATCGCGGCGCTCATGCGATTGCCGCGCGCCGATATAAGCAGCGGATGCGGCCCGGTAGCGAGGTCGCGGCGCTTTGCCCGAGCGAGCAACTCCGGCCTCCCCTCTTCAATATAGAGACGCATCACATCGAGCGCACGACGATACAGAGGGACGATACGCTCCTTGCTCCCCTTGCCCCACAGGCGCAGCGTGCGCTCGGACCATGAGATGGATTCCACATTGAGCGCCGCAAGCTCTGAGATGCGGGCACCCGAGGCATAGAGCAACTCGAGCATCGCCGCATCGCGCAGTCCCGCGGGTGTTGAGGTATCAGGCGTCTTGAGCAGCGCCTCGACCTGCTGGGTCGTAAGGACGCCCGGCAGGTCACGCGGCAGCTTGGGGGACGCGATCGCCGAGACCGCATCGCCCTCGACAATCCCCTCGGCAGCCATCCAGCGATAGAGAGATCGGATAGCCGACAGGTGCGCCGCAAGCGTTCGGGGAGCCACCTGCTCACGCGAAAGCTCAGCAAGATAG
>DXMG01000006.1:4473-59347 GCA_019414325.1 Collinsella sp.
GACGAATGGTGCGCACGTCGGCAGCGAAAGCATCAATATCCTCGCGCTCGCACCAGGCAGCAAAGCGCTCCAGTCTCGAGCCATAGGCCGTCACCGTGTTGGGAGAAAGCCCCTCAACGCGTGCGATATAGGCGATAAAAGAGTCGACGGTGTCGTACAGGTCAAAGGCTATGACCGGTCGCCTCCAAACAAGTCGGAACGCGTGGCCAAGTAGGCATCGAGGGCCTCGAGCGCACGGTCCGCATAGGCCTGATAGCGGTCGCGCTTGCTGCGGCGCTTACCGTCCTCGAGCGGCGGCACCAGGCCAAAGTTGACATGCATGGGCTGATAGCCCACGGTGGCAGGATCGGTCGCATAGCCCTCGAGCGCACCCAGGGCGCCCACGCGGGGCAACTCGACGGAATCGGCGCCGATAGCCTCTGCATAGGTGTTGAGCGCCGCGAGCAGACCGGTCGCCACGGCTTCCATGTACCCCTCGGTGCCGGTGATCTGACCGGCCAGGCGCACGCCGGTACCGGGCACGGCAAAGGTGCCATCGAGCACGTGCGGGGCGTCGACAAAGGTATTGCGGTGCATGACACCGTAGCGGAAGAACTCAGCGTTCTCCAGGCCCGGCACCATATGGAAGACGCGCTTCTGCTCGCCAAAGGTCAGGTTGGTCTGGAAGCCCACCAGGTTATAGGCGGTCTTCTCCTTGTTCTCGGCACGCAGCTGAATCGCCGCCCAAGGGCGACGTCCGGTACGCGGGTCGGTGAGGCCGACGGGCTTCATGGCGCCAAAGCGAATGGCGTCCTTGCCGGTGCGCGCAACCTCCTCGGCAGGCTGGCAGGCCTGGAACAGATCGCCGCCCTCAAAGTCCTTGAGCACCACGCGGTCGGCCGTGGTGAGCGCCTCGATAAAGGCCTCGTACTCCTCCTTGTTGAGCGGAGCGTTGAGATAGTCGCCGCTCCCCTGCTCCTCGTAGCGCGACTGCGAAAACAGCACGTCCATATCGAGCGTGGAGGCATCGACGATCGGCGCCGCGGCATCGAAGAACGCAAGGGCGTCGCCACCGACGAGCTTCATGACCTCTTCGCTCAGCGCCGGTGAACACAGCGGGCCCGCGGCAATGACCACGTGGCCCTCGGGGATCTGGGTGACCTCGCCGTGAACGACCTCGATATTGGGGCGGGCGGCAACCTCAGCCTCGACGAGCTCGGAGAATGTAACACGGTCGACCGCCAGGGCGCCACCAGCGGGAACAGCAGCGCGATGGGCGCAGTCGAGCAGGACTGAACCCATGCGCTCAAGCTCGGCCTTCAGCAAACCAGCCGCGGAATCCGGACGGGTCGACTTAAACGAATTGGAGCAGACGAGCTCTGCCAGGTGATCGGTATGGTGAGCCGGGGAGCTCACCTGGGGGCGCATCTCGCACAGCTTTACGGCAAACCCGCGGTCTGCCAGCTGGATCGCGCATTCCGAACCCGCCAGACCGCCACCGATAACCGTCACCTGATCGAACTGCATCTGCAAACACCTTTCTAATTGACACGTTTTCCATTGTGACCGAAGGGCGTCTGGGCGTGAAGGGCAAACTTGGAGGGCGCATACCTTCCATCCATCATGCGCTCGATAAGGCCCTCGAGTTCAAGCGAACCCAAGAGTTTGAGTACGCCGACAGCATCGAGTGAGACGAGCGCCGCGATGTCGTCGACCTTGAGCGGAGAGGCGATGAGCGCATGCATCACGGTCTGCTGTGTTGGATTCAGGTCGGCAATGCCGGGAGCATCGGGGCGCGAGTAGCGCAGGGTGCCGTAGATGCGAGAGATAGCCATCTCGATGGACTCCTCGTCGACAATGCAGCAGGCACCGTTCGCAATGAGGTAATTCGTGCCACGCGACTCGGGCGATAGGATCGACCCCGGCACGGCAAGAAGTTCGCGCCCCAAATCCATAGCAGCCTCGGCTGTAGAAAACGTCCCGGAAGGCATACCCGCCTCGGATACAAAGAGGGCTTGCGACAGGGCCGCGATCACGCGATTGCGACGCGGAAAGGCAAACTTGCGCGGACCCATGCCCCACGGAGAGATCGACACGACCGCGCCGCCCGTATCGAGCGTGCGCGTAATAAGCCCCGCGCTCGAACGCGGGTAGACCACGTCGGCGCCCGTCCCCAGCACCACGACGTGTTTGCCGCCGGCGTTGACCGCAGCCCAACCCGAGGCCTGGTCACAACCGACCGCACCGCCCGAAACTACCGTCACGCCCGCCTCAACCGCCACCTTCGCCGCAAGCTCTGCCACGGCAAGACCATACGGCGAGGCCTTTCGCGCACCGATGATGGAGAGCGCGGGCGTCGAAAGCACCTCGGGGTTGCCGCGCACATAGAGCGTCTGGGGTACATCAGATAGCTCCAAAACGCTCTCGGGATACAACGCATCACCTGGATGCAGCTCGAAGGTCCCCTCAGCTATCATTGGTCCCTCCTTCCCTGGTACATCGCCGCCTCGAGCACGTGGTCCTGCGTCACTTGCTCGCTCTCGGCGACGTCAGCGATTGTACGCGCGATACGCACCAGGCGTACGATGCCGCGGCCCGTGAGATGCGTGCGTTTGGATAGGCCAAGTACGCATTTCTCGGCAGCATCATCGAGCTCGAAGGTCGAAACGACGCCGTCAATAGACCGCGTCTCGTCATCCTCGGCCTCGGCATCCGCATCGTCCATACGGAACTCGCGCCAGGCGCGAAAGGCACGACCGCGCACAACGTAGTCACGTAACTCGGCCGACGACATACCCTCCGCACCCTCGATAATCACTTGAGGGTCGGGACGGGTCACATCGATCATCATGTCGATACGGTCGGCCAAGGGACCGCGCAGTTTAGACCGATAGCGCTCGACCATCGCCGCCGAGCAGCGACACGGTACCTCGCGATCGCCCAAAAAGCCGCAGGGGCAGGGATTGCTCGCAGCCAGCAGCTGAAAGCGCGACGGGAAGGTAAAAGCCCCGTCGACGCGTACGATCCTCACGTAGCCGCGCTCGATGGGCTGACGCAGCGTCTGCAGCACGCCAGTGGGAAACTCGGCAAGCTCGTCCAAAAAGAGCACGCCGCCATGAGCAAGGCTGATCTCACCCGGGTGCACCGGGCGCCCGCCGCCGATAAGGCCTGCGGTCGAAATACTGTGGTGGGGACTGCGGAAGGGGCGGTGCCCCGCCAACAAGCCATCAATGTTCTCACCCAAAACCGAATGGATGCACAGTGCCTCCTGCTGATCCTCAACGGAAAGCTCGGGCAGGATGCCGGTCATACGGCGTGCGAGCATCGTCTTGCCCGATCCCGGAGACCCGATCATGAGCAAGCCGAGTTCTCCTGCCGCCGCAAGCGCCATGCCGCGTTTAGCGACTTCCTGCCCCAGCACGTCTGCATAGTCGAGCTCGGGCTCAAAGGTCGCCTCGACACCCTCGGAATCCAAGTAGTGCCGTGCGGCATCGCCCATGCCGTGAGCAAGCTGAGACAGATGGTCGATAAAGCCGCAATCTACGCCCGCGAGTGGCACATGCTGGTCGGACCTGCCGGCGATAAAAGACAGCCCCATGTCGCGAGCCAATAGCTGAAACGCCACCTCGCCCTTGACGGGAAGCACCGTACCGTCCAGACCAAGCTCACCTGCGATAAGGCAGCGATCGAGGTTGTCACGGGGAATCTGCTCATCGGCCGCTAGAACCGCGATGGCGATGGGCAGGTCAAAGCCGCTACCGGTCTTGCGGATATCGCCGGGTGCCAGGTTAACGGTAATGCCCGAGCGCGGGATCTCGAACCCGGCGGAGCGCATCGCGCAGCGAATACGACCGCGTGACTCCATCACCTCCATACTCGGGATGCCGAGCATCTGAATGCCCGGAACGCCGCCGGCAAGCGAGACCTCGACCGTGACGTGAATCGCCTCGACGCCGCGGATGCAGGCCGCGTGAACGGCAAACGTCTCGAACGCCATCACGACACCTGCCAATCGAACGCGTTGTACTGATGCTCGATCTCGGCGATATGCCCGCCGCGAATGGTGACACCCACTGCATCGAAGCGGATCGCCTTGAGCGGATAGTGCTCCATGAGATAGCAACTTGCGATACGGCGATACCGACGCTGCTTTTGGGCATCCACGGCCTCCTCGGGAAAGACCCGCGTGGTGCAATCCAGGGCGACGCGCCTGGTCTTGACCTCGGCCATCACCACGACATCGTCAAGCTCATCGAGCAGCACCAGATCGGCCTCGCCCTCGGTGCAACGATAACCCTGCTCCAGCAAGGTGTAGCCGCGCTCGTTAAAGTAGTCGATGGTGATCAGCTCGCCCAGCATGCCCAGCTCACGGGGACTGAGTCCCTTGATAAACTCGGGCGTCATCGCCCCGCAGTCGAGCTCGCCGTTTTCCCAACGCTCCTTGAGCTGCTGCGTCTTGCTCTTTTTGCTTGCGGCACTCATGGGGTCTCCTTTCCCGCACACTGCATTGCCCCGATGATGAGGGCACCTTTCATGCGGGTAAGTACAGGAAGCAAACCAAAAGCTGACCAAATGCCGTCAAAAAAAGGGCCGTACGCAGCAATGCTGTTGCATACGGCCCGCTACCAGCAGGTTTATAAAACCCTAGAGGTCCCTGTCTCCACAATTGACCTAGAAAAGGCGCTCAGTCTGCAGAAAGTTTCCGCAAAAGCTCACACGATGCAGTGGACAAAGTCCATGTTTTCGAATGGCCTCGATGTGCTCGGGGCTCGCATAGCCCTTCGATTCGGCCAGATGGTACTCGGGGTACTCGGCGTCGTACTCGACCATCATCTCGTCACGCGTGACCTTTGCCATGATGGATGCCGCGGCGATACAGGCGATCTTGGCATCGCCCTTCACCACGTCGCGCTCATTGGGAACGGCGCCCAAGGGGTTGCCATCCATGAGGACGCAGTCGGGTTCAAGTCCCGTATCGGCCACCGCACCCGCAACGGCAGCGCGGATGGCGCGGGCCATACCCATCTCATCGATATCTGCAGGAGCGATATGGCAAAAGCCGATAGCAGTCGCCACCTCGGCAATCTTAACCGAGAGCAGCTCGCGGCGCGCCGGCGTGAGCTTTTTGGAATCGTTGATGCCCCAGATGCGCGGCTCCATCGGAAGGCACACGGCACACACGGTCAAGGGCCCCGCTACCGAGCCACGGCCCACCTCGTCGACGCCCACGACCACGCCATCACCGCCGAGCTCATGCATAAGCTCGTACATGCCGTTGACGCGCTCGCGCTCGGCAAGCTCCTTGGCATGGCGCTTAAGGGCACGCTCGCAAGCCTTGATCACCTGCTGGCGCGGATCCTCGCGATAATGCTCCACGAGGGCGGGAATCTCCTCGAACGTGGCACTCGCCAGCTCGCCGGCAACCTGCGATGCCGAAACCGAGCTCGTCATATTGGCCATACCAGGCCCTCCTTGCATGCAAATCAGATAAAAAGAAGGGCCACCCGAAGGTGACCCTTACGTCCAAACGAGTGGACAGACGCTGCGATCTTCTTAGCGCTTCTCGGGGATGCGAGCAGCCTTGCCCACCTTGTCGCGGAGGTAGTACAGTTTGGCGCGACGGACGCGACCATGACGAACGACCTCGAGCTTGGCGATCTTGGGGCTGTGAAGCGGGAAGGTACGCTCAACACCGACACCGAAGGACATCTTGCGGACAGTGAAGGTCTCGCGGGCACCGGCGCCGGCCATGCGGATGACGTCGCCCTGGAAGACCTGGATGCGCTCGCGGTCGCCTTCCTTAATGCGGTAGTGAACCTTGACGTTGTCGGCGACGCGAACCTGAGGAATGTCCTCGCGGATCTGCTGACGCTCGATTGCGCGGATGTAATCCATGTGCAATTCCTTACTCTTCTAGAGGTGCCGTACCACCTTGGCCGGCACGTAGTTGAACAAACGTATTCGAGTATACACGCGCGGGTTTCTGCTGCAAGAACAATTTTTTACGCAGACAAAAAGACAAAACCCGCACATGATAACCGCCCGCCTCGCGAATGAGACGGGCGGCATGAAGGGGGCTACGCTAGGCGTCTAAACCCAAAACGTTAGGCGGAGCGCTTCGCCTCGAGCTTGGCCTGAGCGGCCGCCAGGCGCGCGAGGGGCACGCGATAGGGCGAGCAGGACACGTAGTCCACATCGGCCACGTTGAACAGGCCCTTAATGGATTTGGGGTCGCCGCCGTGCTCGCCGCACACGCCAAAGTGCATGTCGGGGTTGGTGGCGCGACCCTTCTCGACGGCCATGCGCACGAGCTCCAGCACCGCCGAGTCGATGGTCTCGAAGGGGTTGTCCTTCAAGATCTTCTTGTGCATGTACAGGGGGATGAACTTGGCCTCGGCATCGTCACGAGAGAAGCCGAAGGTCGTCTGGGTGAGGTCATTGGTGCCAAAGCAGAAGAAGTCAGCATGATGGGCGATCTCGTCGGCAACCATGCAGGCACGCGGCAGCTCGAGCATCGTGCCCACGGGAATATTGAGCTCGACGCCCTCCTCGACGGAAACCTCGGCGATCACGCGCTCGATGACCTCGCGGGTCTGGACATGCTCCGCCGTGATGGAGACGAGCGGAACCATGATCTCGGGACGCGGATCGACGCCCTCCTTGATGAGGCGAGCGGCAGCCGTGGCGACGGCGCGAACCTGCATGAGTGGCAGATCGCTAAAGACAACGGACAGGCGCACGCCGCGCAGGCCGAGCATGGGGTTCGACTCGACCATGCCATCGATACGGCGCAGGCGGGCACGCAGGACGGCAAGCTCTTCCTCGCTGGCGCCAGCGGCTTCCTTCTTGGTGATGGCGACCTCGAGCTCGCGAGGATTATCCAGGAACTCATGAAGCGGCGGATCGAGCAGGCGAACAACTACGTCGCGACCGGACATGGTCTTGAACATCGCCAGGAAGTCCTCGGTCTGAACCTTAAGCAGGTCCGCCAGGGCCTGCTGCTTCACGGCCTCATCATCGGAGAGGATGAAGCTCTGGATGATGTTCTTGCGGTCGCCCAGGAACATGTGCTCGGTGCGGCACAGGCCGATGGCCTCGGCGCCAAACTCGAGCGCGAGCGCGGCATCCTCGGGGTTGTCGGCGTTGACGCGCACATGGTTGGCGTGGCCGCCGGTCTCGTCCAGGCGAATCTCGTCGGCCCAGGACAGGATGGTGTCCAGGTCGCCGGTGAGCTCGGCCGAAACCAGATCAACGGCGCCGTCGACGACGATACCCTGGGTGCCGTCGATGGAGATGACATCGCCCTCATGCAGCACGCGGTCGCTGCCCTCGATGCGCACGACCTTCTCGGCGGCGTCGATATGGAAGCGCTCAACGCCGCAGACGCAGGGCGTACCCATGCCGCGGGCGATAACGGCGGCATGGCTCGTCTTGCCACCGTGGCTGGTCAGAATGCCCTCGGCGGCGACCATGCCCTTCAGGTCGTCGGGGTTGGTCTCCCAACGAACCAGAATGACCTTGTGGCCCTCGTTGGCGCGCGCGACGGCGTCGTCGCTCGAGAACATGACCTCGCCCACGGCGGCACCGGGGCTGGCATTAAGACCGCTGGCGAGAGCCTCGTACTTCTTGGAGGCGTCGAACTGTGGGTGCAGGAGCTGGTCGAGCTGCGCGGGATCGATGCGGCTCACAGCCTCATCGCGGGTGATCAGACCCTCCTCGACCATCTCGATGGCGATGCGCAGGGCGGCGGTGGCAGTTCGCTTGCCCACGCGGGTCTGGAGCATCCAGAGCTTGCCTTGCTCGATGGTGAACTCAATGTCGCACATGTCGCGATAGTGATCCTCGAGCGTCAGGAAGACGCGCTCGAGCTCCTCGCCCGCGGACTCAAGGCCCGGGGTGGTCTTGAGGTCGGCGATGGGCTCGGTGTTGCGGATACCGGCGACGACGTCCTCGCCTTGGGCATTAACCAAAAAATCACCGTAGAACTCCTTGGTGCCGTCGGCCGGATTGCGCGTGAAGGCAACGCCGGTCGCAGATGTCTCGCCCTTGTTGCCAAAGGCCATGGCCTGTACGTTGACGGCGGTGCCGAGTTCGTCGGAAATGCCATGCTGCTTGCGGTAGATGCAGGCACGCTCGTTCATCCAGCTGCCAAAGACGGCCTGAATTGCAAGGCGTAGCTGAAGCTCCGGGTCGTGCGGGAAAACGGGCTTGCCGTCAGCGACCTCGAGTTCGGGATACAGGGAGGCATCGACGTTCTCGGAGAAGATGCCCTTAAAGGTCTCGACGAGCTCCTGCAGATCCTCGGCCGAAAGCTCGGAGTCGACGCGGACGCCGGCGACCAGGCGTGCCTGGGTCAGCGCGTTCTCGAACAGGTCGGCGTCAACGCCCATAACGACGTTGGAGAACATCTGAATAAAGCGGCGGTAGCTATCCCAAGCAAAACGCGGATTTTGCGTCTGGGCGATGAGCCCCTGAACGGAGTCGTCGTTGAGGCCTAAGTTGAGGACCGTGTCCATCATGCCGGGCATGGAGAACGGAGCGCCCGAACGAACCGACACGAGCAGCGGATCGGAGGCGTCGCCGAGCTTCTTGCCGCAGCGGGCCTCGAGGTCCGCCTCGGCAGCAACGATCTCATCGAGTGCACCCTCGGGCCACACGTTGCCGGCACCGGAGTACTCGACGCAAGTCTGGCAGGTAATAGTAAAGCCACCGGGAACCGGCAGGCCGATACGGCTCATCTCGGCAAGGTTAGCGCCTTTGCCGCCAAGCGCGAAGTTCATGGACTTGTCGCCCTCGGTGACACAGGTGCCCTGGGCGTCGGTTCCAAAACGGTAAACCCTCTTGCAATCGCTCACGATACTTCCCCTTCCATGCGCTCTCGCGCACGACCGTGGTAACGAATCGACCCGCCGAATGCGGGCCGTGAGGGAACTATACGGCGGGTTTTGGGCAGGCTTGAGCAGAGGGTGCGCGGTTTGGTAAACGTGCTAAAACTGGCGGTAAACGGTAGGTAAAGGTGGTTACTTTATGAAGATACCACTGTAAGAAAGTGCAGGTCAGATGCGATATTTTTGCTAAATCGCTTTATCAAAATGCTGCTACTATTAGGCTCGACGGGCGGCGCGGCGGGCACGGGCTTCTTGGATTTCCTCCAAGTGGCTAATGATCTCGGCAGCGCTTTCTTCGATGGCCTTGCCGTCGGTACGCACCACAAAGCAGCCTAGGCGCTTCATGAGCGCACGGGCTTCCTCGAGCTCGCTGTGCACGCTCTCAAGCTCGGCATAGGAGCCGGCAACGGCGCGGGCGTAGTCATCGCCCAAGCGGCTATCGCGAATTTCGGAAATCACATCGACGGTCGAAATCAGGCCGAACAGGCGCATCGGGTCGACCTCGTAAATCGACTTCGGCGGCTCCATGCCATGGGCCAACGGAACATTGGCAACCTTGTAGCCCTGATAAGCCAGATACATCGACAGCGGCGTCTTGGACGTGCGCGATACGCCCAGCAGCACGATATCGGCACCCGACAAATCGTCGCAACCGCGCCCGTCATCGTGCTCAACGAAATATTCCATGGCCTCGATACGATGGAAATAGCGGTCATCGGTCCTGTGAATCACGCCCGCGACGCCTTTGGGCGGCACACCGATGAGCGACGATAGCACGGCGAGCGTCGGACCGATCAGGTCGACCGAACGGATATGCAGCATGCCCAGGTAATCGAGCACGCGGGCGCGAAGCGCCGGATCGACAATGGTGTGAAACACGGCAATATCGCGATGGTCGGCATCGACGCGCGGGCCCACAAACGACTCCACCTGCTCCACCGAGGTCACCTTGGGCAGGCGCAACAAACGAAAAGCCCCTTCATCAAATTGCCCGGACGCCGCAAGCACCACCTCACAAGCGGTATCACCGAGCGAGTCGGAGATAACGATAACGGTGGGACGAGCGGTGACCGGGCAATCCATGCGGGGCTCCTTTTGCGCTTACGCGCAGGCTGGCTTACTTTTTACGAGTAAGCTCACCGATGTTGGCGATGCCGGAGAAAACGGCCTCGAAGCGGTTGAGCAGCTTAAGGCGATTATCGCGGAGCTGCTCGTCCTTGTCCATGACCATAACCTCATCGAAGAAACGGTCGATGGGCGCGCGCAGGGCGGCGAGGGCGGCAAATGCGGCCGGGTAATCCTCGGCAGCAAGGGCGGCATCGACAGCGGTCTGAGCAGCCTCGGAGGCATCGGCAAGCGCGAGCTCGGCCTCGCCCATCAGGCTGCGGTCGTACTCCGCACCCAGCTCGGGCTTGGAGATGTGCGCGGCGCGGGCATAGGCGGTAGCCAGGTTATCGAAGGTCTCGGCATCGTTCTTGCGGGCCTCGTCGAGCGCAGCGCAGCGGGCGAAGAAGACGGACGGGGCGATGATGTGCACCGCGGAGACGGCGGCAACGGTATCGGCCGGGATCTTTTCGTCGCGGGCCATGCTCACCAGGCGGCCATGGAAGAAGTCACGAACCTGCTGGGCAGCCTCGGCGGCGTCGAACTCAATGCCCTGCTCACTGTAGAGCTCGAGGGCGAAGTCGATGAGCGACGTGGGGTCGATCGGCAGACGGTCGCGCAGGATGTTGATGATGCCGATAGCGGCACGACGCAGCGCATAGGGGTCGGAGGAGCCGGTCGGGGGCTCGCCGATGGCAAAGATACCGGCAATGGTATCGAGCTTGTCGGCGCAGGCCACGATGCAGCCAGCGGTGCCCTCGGGCAGCTCGTCACCGGCAAAGCGGGGACGATAATGATCGCGAATGGCGTGGGCGACCTCGTCGTTCTCCCCCATCGCGGTGGCGTAGTAACCGCCCATCACGCCCTGCTGGCTCGTGAACTCGACGACGGCGTTGGATACCAAGTCGGCCTTGCACAGGTGCGCGGCGCGAGCGGCATCGGCGGCCAGGTGGGCGCCCAGATGGGCCTCGCGAGCGATGGCAAGCGCGAGTTGCTCAATGCGCTCGGACTTGGCGAGCACGCTACCGAGCTTCTCCTGGAAGGCGACCTTGGCCAGACGCTCGCGGAACTCGTCGAGGGAGATCTTCAGGTCCTCCTCGTAGAAGAACTTGGCGTCGTCCAGACGGGCGCGCACGACGCGCTCGTTGCCGTCAATCACGCGCTCGGCATTCTCGGGCTTGCTGTTGGAAACGACCACGAACTCACGCGTGAGCTTGCCCTCGCCGTCATAGATCGGGAAGTAGCGCTGGTTGGTGAGCATGGACTCGCAGATGATCTCGTGCGGGACCTTGAGAAACTCCTCATCGAAGGTACCGACGAGCACCGTCGGCCACTCGCAGAGGTTAATGACCTCCTCAAAGACCTTCTTGGGCGTATCGACATGGCAGCCGGGACGGGCAGCCTCGACCTCGGCGATACCGGCGAGGATGGCCTCACGACGACGCTCGGCAGAAAGCACACCGGCGTCCTCGAGCACCTGCTCGTAAACAGCGGGGCTGGCAACCACATGGTCGCCAGGGCCAAGTACGCGATGACCGCGCGTGGTGTTGCCACTCGTCACGTCGGCAAACGACACGGGCACAACATCCTCGCCCAAAAGGCAGCAGATCCAGCGGACAGGACGCACGAACGTCGCGTGCTCGTGGCCCCAGCGCTGGGAGCGATAGTTGGGCCACTGCAGGCCGGCAATAGTCTTCTCGCACAGAGCGGTCAGAATCGGCGTAGCCGGTGCGGAGGGAATGTTCTTCTCGGCGAACACATACTCGCGACCGTCGGTGTCCTCGCGACGGACCAGATCCTCGGCAGCCACACCGCACTTGCGGGCAAAGCCCTGGGCGGCCTTAGTGGCGTTGCCGTCGGCATCAAAGGCAATGTTTGCCGCGGGACCGCGCTTGACCTCGTGAACCTCATCGGTCGCGGTGGCGACATTAGCCACGAGCGCGGCAAGACGACGCGGGCTCGAGATCACGCGGACCTCGCCGTGAGCCAGACCGGCCTCGTCGAGACCCTTGGCGATCATGGTGCCAAGCTGCTTGACGGCATTGTTCAGCGGTGCGGAGGGCATTTCCTCCGTACCGATCTCAAACAGGAAATCCTTAGCGTCTGCCATGGCTTACGCCACCTCGCCTTCCTGGTCGGCATTCTCGTTGACTCCGGCGACCTCGGCCATGTAGGCCTCGCAGCACGCCTTGGCGACGGCGCGGACGCGCAGGATGTAGTTGGCACGCTCGACCGCGGACAGGGCGCCGCGGGCATCGAGCAGGTTGAAAGCGTGGCTGCACTTCATGACGCAGTCATATGCCGGCAGCGGCAGCTTGCGCTCCAGGCAGGAATGGCACTCGGCCTCGTAGTCATCAAACTTCTGACGCATCATCTCGACGTTTGCGACCTCAAAGTTATAGGCACTGAACTCGCGCTCGTTCTCGAGGAACACGTCGCCATAGGTCATGGGCGTGCCGTCGGGCAGGTAGCTCCACACCAAGTCGTAAACCGAGTTAACGCCCTGCGCATACATGGCAATGCGCTCTAGGCCATAGGTGATCTCGACGGGTACGGGGTCGACCTCGATGCCGCCCACCTGCTGAAAGTACGTAAACTGCGTGACCTCCATGCCGTTGAGCCAGACCTCCCAGCCAAGGCCCCAGGCGCCGAGCGTCGGGCTCTCCCAGTCGTCCTCGACAAAACGGACGTCATGGTCGTTGGGGTCCAGGCCAATGGCGGCAAGAGACCCCAGGTAAAGCTCCTGGGCGTTGACCGGTGAGGGCTTGATGAGCACCTGGAACTGATAGTAGTGCTGCATGCGGTTGGGGTTCTCGCCGTAGCGGCCGTCGGCGGGACGGCGGCAAGGCTGCGCATAGCAGGTGCGCCACTCGGCGGGACCGAGCGAGCGCAGCGTGGTCGCGGTATGGAAGGTACCGGCACCGACCTCGGAGTCATAGGGCTGCATAATGACGCAGCCCTGCTCGCCCCAGTACTGCTGGAGGCGCAGGATGATGTCTTGGAAGGAAAGCGATGAAGCGTTCATGCCTCTAATATCCCCTCGTCGAAACGATTACACGGTTAGGTACTGTACTATAGCGGTTTTTAGTCGATAGCGCCGATGCGGTTGAGCGGCCAGTAGCGAACGAGTGCCACAGCGATCAAATCAGAGCGATCGACGGGACCAAAGTAGCGTGAGTCGGCAGAGTTTTCGCGGTTGTCGCCCATCACCCACACGCACCCGTCGGGAACGGTGTAGGGATAGCTTACCTGAGTGCCGGGTGCTTGGACCGAAAGTGGCCAGCTCATGCCCGTCGTATAGTCCTCGTCGAGCGCTTGGCCGTCAACGACCACCTTGCCATCCTGCAGGTCGACCGTCTGGCCGGCCGTGGCAATAACACGCTTGACAAGAACATCATGCTCGGAGGTGCCATCGGGGTTGTGAAACACCACGATATCGCCCTGCTTGACGGGCTGACCGAGCTCGAGGCTCACCTTTTGTGCCAGGATCTGGTCGCCAATCTCGATCGTGGACTCCATGGAGCCGGTGGGCACCACAAAGGGCTCGACCACAAACGAGCGAATCAAGAAGGTGGCGACCAGTGCGATCGCGATGACCGCGATCCACTCAAAAGCGCCCCTCAACGCGGAATGCTGCGATGGAACCATTCTCACTCCTCGCTCTGCGAATACGACGCGTCCAGGATCTCTTGCGCGTATGCGCGCTCCTCGGGCGTAAGCCGTGCCGTCTCGATCAGGTCGGGACGCCAGCGGCAGGTGCGCTCGATGGCATTCTTGCGACGCCAGGCATCGACCTTGGCGTGATTGCCGCTCACAAGCACCGGCGGCACGCCCTCGCCGTTGAACTCGGCAGGACGGGTGTACTGCGCGTACTCGAGCAGTCCTCCGTCCTCGGCGGTCGAGAATGACTCGTCCACATTGCTCATCTCGTCGCCCAGGGCGCCGGGAATCAGGCGTACGACGGCATCGGCAACGACCATAGCGGGAAGCTCGCCGCCCGTGAGCACGTAGTCGCCGATCGACAGACGCTCATCGGCATACGCATACGCGCGCTCGTCGACGCCCTCGTAGCGACTGCACACAAACAACAGGCGCTCACTTTTGAGCAGGCGCTCGGCCACATGCTGCGTAAAGGGCTCGCCACAGGGGGTAAAGAACACCACAGTGGGCTTGGGACCCTCTGCGCTAATGGCCTCGATGGCCTCTGCGATAGGCTCGACCTTCATGAGCATGCCCTGCCCGCCGCCGTACGGCTCGTCATCGACGGTACGATGGCGGTCGTGCGTCCAGTCGCGCAGGTTATACGCCTTAAAATCAAAAAGGCCGGCCTTGCGGGCGCGGCCCAAAATCGATGTGGACATGACGGGCTCAAACATCTCGGGAAAGACCGAAAGGGTCTCGATCAGCATGTTGTCCTCCCTACTTGTCCATATCGATCAGGCCGTCCATCACGTGGACGGAAATTGTTCCTGTGTCGGGAAGATCGAGCACAACCTGCTCGATCACGGGAATCAGCACCTCGCCGTACCGATCGCCCTCGACAACCCAAACATCGTTAGCAGGCGTCGACATGATCTCGACAATTGTGCCGAGCGAGCCAAAGCGCTCGTCGACCACCTCGCGACCCATCAGGTCGGTATAGGCAGCGTCGAGCGAATCGAGCTCAAAGTCGTCACGATTTGCCAGCACGTAGCATCCCGTGATACCCTCGGCGGCCGTCAAGTCGTCAATGCCCTCAAACGAGACCAGATCGCCATCGCCCGTATCGGTGACGGACACGACCGTGCAAAAGCGGTCGCGCTTGAGCGCCGGCGGCGTCAGGGCGACGCGCATACCCGGCTCTAATACAGAAGGAAGCCCCCGCAGCGGCTGCGCGAGGACCTCCCCCTTCCTTCCGTGCGGCTTGACCACACGGGCGATGTTTTTGTACTGGGACCTCAAGGTCCTAGCCCAGAACCTCTACCTCGACAGCAGTGTCGAGGCGAGCGGCCAGTGCACGGGCGAGCGTGCGAATGGCCTTGATGGTACGGCCACGACGGCCGATGACCTTAGCGACGTCATCCTCGGCGACCGAAACCTCAATCGTGGAGGCGTCGTCACCATCGATGACCTCGAGGCTCACGGAATCCGGGTCGTCGACGATCTGAACAACGAGATATTCGACGAGATCGGCGATGCGATCTGAGAGCATTGCCTCACCCTCGAGCTGTGCAGCGTCAACCTCAGGCACGATTTACTCCTCGGCGCCCTCAGCGGCCTCAGCGGCAGCCTTAGCGGCCTCGGCCTCTTTGGCGAGCTGCTTCTTGGACTTCTTGACGACGGTCTCAGTCTTCTCGCCCTCGTTGGCGGCCTTGACCAGAGCGGCGACGGCGTCGGTGAGCTGAGCGCCCTTGGACTGCCAGTCGGCGATCTTCTCGAGGTCGAGGTTGATGGTCTTGGGGGCGGTCATCGGGTTGTAGCGGCCAACCTCCTCGATGATACGACCGTCACGCGGGGCGCGGGAATCGGCGACGACGACACGGTAGTACGGACGCTTCTTAGCGCCGTGACGAGCAAGGCGAATCTTGACTGCCAAAGGAAACTCCTCCAACCAAGCAGCTTTAGGCTGCAACTACAAACAAACAGTTGAACATAATACGCCATCGACGTGGGCAGGTGAAGTCCGTGAGACCAACTTCTTCGGTGTAGTCGAGGGCAAATCCATATCTTAGACAAGAATTCGGGATTTGCAAGCACATACACGCACCCCACATGAGCTGCGCGGTATACTCATGACATGGAAAGACGCGAACATACATACGGTTATGAGGATGCCATGGGCGTCACGCCGCCTCCCTGGACGGGACCGGCGGTGGGCCTGATGGACCTCGATGCGTTTTTTGCGAGCGTGGAGATGCTCGATCATCCCGAATGGCGAGGAAAGCCGCTCATCGTGGGCGGAGACGCCGATTCGCGTGGCGTCGTGTCCACGTGTTCGTATGAGGCACGTCGCTTTGGCGTGCACTCTGCCATGGCCTCGGCCGAGGCGCGGCGCTTATGCCCGCAAGCCATTTGGACGCACGGGCACTTTGATCGCTACCGCGAGGTGAGCGCGCAGGTCATGGCGATTCTCGCCGAAGAGACCCCGCGCGTTGAGCGCGTATCCATCGACGAAGCCTTTATCGATATCACACCGGGTCGCTTTGCGCCCGAAGACCCGTTGCTGGTTGCGCGGCGTATAAGCGACCGCGTGGCAGCGCTGGGAGTGACGTGCTCCATTGGTGTGGGCTGCAACAAGACGGTCGCAAAGATCGCAAGCGAGCGGGATAAGCCGTTTGGGCTGACCATCGTGCGACCCGGAACCGAGCAGCGCTTTTTGGCCGCGCTGCCGGTATCTGCCATGAGCGGCATCGGGCGCTCGGCCGAGGAGCGACTGCGCCGCATGCGCATCTACACCCTCGGCGAGCTATCACGTGCACCGGAATCCACCTTGGCCTCTATTTTTGGCGTCAACGGCGAGCGCATGCGCCAGCGTGCGCTGGGACTCGAAATCTCTGAAGTCACGAGTCTCGATGAAGAGCGCGAGGTCAAGTCGGTCAGCAATGAACGCACCTTTGCTAAAGATTTGACTGAGCGTGGGGATATTGAGGCGGCGATTGCTCTGTTGGGAGAGTCAGTGGGGCGCCGTCTGCGCCGTCAGGGGCTGACGGGTGCCACGGTAACGCTCAAGCTTAAGTATTCGTATGGCAGCGGGCGTACGGCACAGCGCCGGCTGCCTCATCCGACCGACGATGAGAACATCTTCGTGGCGGTTGCACTCGAACTGCTCGACAACATCTGGCAGGAAGGCATGCATGTTCGCCTGGCGGGCGTCGGCATGAGCGACTTCGACCATCAAGGCGGCATCCAGACCGACCTGTTCTGCGAGATCGATGACCGCGGAGCCCAATCCAGCAACCGCCGCGACCTCTCCGTCGCCATCGACGCCGTCCGAGACAAATTCGGCGACACCGCCCTTTCCTTCGGCCGCCAATCCCGCTTCAACGATTAACCGCCTTTGGGCAAAAAGAAAGCCGGGCAGGTGCGGAAAACCGCAACTGCCCGGCGATATGCGTGAGGGTAGCTAAACCCCGTCTCAAATGAGCTACTAGAGGAGATTGAGGGGAAGCTGGGGGGCGTCTCCCCAGAGTTTCTCGAGGCGGTAGAACTCGCGAGCTTCGGGAGTGAAGACGTGGACGACAACCGAACCGTAGTCCATGAGCATCCAGGTCTTCTGCTCGCGGCCCTCGATGGAGAACGGATGCTCGCCGCAAGCCTCGGCGACCTTCTCCTCGATCTCGTCGACGATAGAATCGACCTGGCGGTTGTTGGCACCGGTGGCAAGCACAAAGTAGTCGCACACATCGGAAAGCTCGGTCAGGTCGAGCACCTGAACGTCCTCGCCCTTCTTGTCGTAGGCGGCCTGCGCGGCGGCGCGGGCGACATCCTCGGCGGCGACACCGCTCGCGGACAGCGAGGCGGCAGTGCGGTCGGACGTGGCGACGAAGCTCTTGTGCTCCACACCTTCAAGAATCTGCTCGTCGGTCATGGTCTCGTCGGCCATGGAATACCTCTTTCTAGACACACCCGAGCTAGCGCAGCTGGGCGTAATGGTTGTAAATCGTAATAGCCGTGGGATAAAGATAACGCCCGGACTGGATCACATAGACCAGACCCTGCGCAAAACAGGAGAAGAACAACTCGTCGAGCGAGGACTTCCCCACCATCTTGCGCAGCGCATGGGCATAGTCACCGTGACGGTTGGGCTCGATGGCATCCGCCACAAAGACCACCATATCGAGCGGCGTCATGTCGCAGGCACCCACGGTGTGACGGTCGACAGCCTGAAAGACCGCCGACGACAGCTCGGGAAAGAGCTGCGGAAGCTCATAGGCGGCAACCGGGCCATGCAAAAGCGGCGTCGCGGCAGACGGAGAGCCGGCAATCTTAATGCCGTAATGCAGAGCGCGCGTGACCAGCTCGTCGTCGGAGAGCACCTTGTCCCAGTCATGGATCAGGCCGGCGGCAGCGGCATCAAAGCGGTCAACGCCGTAGACCTCGGCCAGATGAAGTGCGGTCTCGGCAACACCCAGCGAATGCACATAGCGCTTGCGCTTATCCTTCATGCGAACATCGAGCAGCTCTTGAATGCGCTTGAGCAGCGCGCGCTCATCGCCCTCAAACTGATCCTCTACCGACAACGTAGACCCCCATCACTCAAAATCTTCTTGGCCCAAATCGGCATATAGCCTGCGTTTGCGAATGTAGCCGAGCACGGACTCGCTCGTAAGATAGCGCACGCTCATGCCGCGGGCAACTCGTTTACGAATGTTCGTCGAGCTGATCGCCAGCGCCGGAATCTGAATATAGCGCACGTCGAACGGCAGTCCCGACTCTTTGATTCGGGCACGCGCCGTATCGATATCAAAGCCCGGTCGCGTCGCAGCAATAAAGGTGGCAAGCTCAGCGATTCGTTCGGCATCATGCCAGGTCACAATATCGATAATCGCGTCGGCGCCCGTAATAAAGTAGAGCTTTACCTGCGGCGGGTAAAAGTCGCGAAGGGCATGAAGCGTATCGGCCGTATAGGTTACGCCCGGACGGTCGATCTCGAACCGGCTCGCCAAAAAGGCCGGGTTCGCGGCGGTGGCGAGGACCGTCATGGCGTAACGGTCCTCGGCAGGCGTCACCGGCTTGTCAAGCTTAAAGGCAGGAGAGCCCGCCGGCATAAAGAGCACAGCGTCCAAATCGAGCGACTCGCGCGCCTGCTCGGCGGTCACCAGGTGCCCGTAATGGATGGGATCAAAGGTGCCACCCATAATGCCGAGCCTAAACTCCTGCCCGTCCTCTAGAGGAAGCTCGGGCAGACCGATTCCACCGCGCAGCGACATGGCTTACTCGCCCTCCGAGGTCTCGGTATCGCCCGCGGCATCCGCCGCATCGACAACCTCGACGCCCTCATCCGCAGCATCGGCCACGTCAATGGCTTCAACGGCAACGTCCTCGCCAGCATCCTCGAGCTCCTCGTACTCCGAGAAGTCCTCGGCGCCCTCAAAGTCAAAGGCGCGCTGGCAAATGCGGACCTCGTCGCCCGCACGGCAACCGGCCTTCTCGAGCGCGTCGTCAACACCCATACGCGCAAACTTATGCTGCAGGTAAATGACGGCTTCCTCGTTTTCCCAGTCGGTCTGGATGACCATACGCTCAATGGCACGACCGACCACGCGGAAGGCACCGGGCTCTTCCTGAACAATGCGGAAACGCTTCTCGCGCTGCAGGCGACGGCGCTCCCACTCCTCGTCGCGCAGATCGACCGGCTCATCAGAGACCGACAGCTCGGCGCGAAGCTTAGCCACCTGCTCGCCCACGGCAAGCATCAGCGTGTTGAGACCGGCGCCCGTCACGGCGGACACGGCAAAGAACATATGTCCATCGTCGAGCGCTGCGCGCTTGAGGTCGGCAATCTTGTCGGCCGTGCCCGGCGCATCGCACTTGTTGGCAACGACGATCTGCGGACGCTCCGAAAGCTCGGCGCCATACTGCTCGAGCTCGCGGTTGATGATGTGGTAATCCTCGACCGGATCGCGATCCTCAAAACCACCCGTCATGTCGACGACGTGCATGATCAGGGCCGTACGCTCAATGTGGCGCAGGAACTGGTGACCCAGGCCCTTACCCTCGCTCGCGCCTTCGATAAGACCGGGGACGTCGGCAACGACGTAAGAATATTCACCGGAACGCACCATGCCGAGGTTCGGCACGAGCGTGGTAAACGGGTAGTCAGCAATCTTGGGACGGGCGGCACTCATGCGCGCGATGAGCGATGACTTACCCACGGAGGGAAAGCCCACGAGCGCGGCATCGGCCATAAGCTTCATCTCGAGCTCGATCCAGTGCTCCTCGGCCGGTTCGCCCAACTGAGCAAAGGCCGGAGCGCGACGCACCGACGTCACAAAGTGCGTGTTGCCCAGACCGCCGGCACCGCCGGGCGCCACGACGACGCGCTCGCCGTCGTGCACCAGGTCGGCAATCTCAAACATCGGGGTCTGCGTCTCGGGATCGAGCTCGCGCACCACGGTACCCATAGGGACCTTGAGAATCAGGTCCTCGCCGCTCTTGCCGTTACGACGGGCACCCTGCCCGTGCGTGCCGCGCTCGGCGCGAAAGTGATGCTTAAAGCGGTAATCGATCAGCGAAGACAGCTGAGCATCGGCCTGGATGACGACATTGCCGCCACGACCGCCGTCGCCGCCATCGGGGCCGCCCTTGGGGACAAATGCCTCGCGCCTAAACGACATGCATCCGGCTCCGCCGTCGCCGCCGCACACGTTAATGCGGCTGATATCGGTGAACTGTGACAACAGAATCGCCTCCTACAAAAAAGAGGGAGACCCTTGAATCCTAAAATTCAAGTGCCTCCCACATATGTGCTCTATGAAGGGTGAATTACGCGTTCGCGAGCGGGCGTACGCTGACCCTGTGCTTGATACCCTTGTGGAACTCAACGGTACCGTCGACCAGCGCGAACAGCGTGTCGTCCTTACCACGGCCAACGTTCTCACCCGGGTGGATGTGCGTGCCGTGCTGACGGACGAGAATCGTGCCCGTGGTTACCGTCTGGCCGGCATAGCGCTTCGTGCCAAGGCGCTGACCGCGGGAGTCACGGCCATTACGGGAGGAACCGAGTCCTTTTTTGTGTGCCATTGTGTATACCTACTCTTTCGTTACGAGTGTAATCTACTCGGCGACGGGAGCCTCGGCAACAGCCTCGGCCTCTGCCTTGACAGCCTTCTTGGCGCGGGACGTAGCCTGGACCTTCACGATCTTCAGCTTGGTGAGCTGCTGACGGTGACCCTTCAGACGACGATAGCGCTTACGCTTGTGGAACTTGAAGACCAGCTGCTTCTCGCCCTTGAACTGCTCAACGATCTGAGCGGTAACCTTGGCCTTGGCCAGCTTGTCGGGATCGGTGACGATCTTCTTACCATCGTTGAGGAAGATAACCGGCAGGGTGACCTTGTCGCCCTCATTGCCCTCGATCTTCTCGACGGTGATGACATCGTCGGTGGCGACCTTGTACTGCTTGCCGCCCGTGTTAACGATTGCGTACATGTTTACTTGCCCTTCATGCATCAGTTAGTGCAACAGCCGAATATAGTAGCAGGCGAAAATACCCCCGTCAACGAGTATGTGGAGCAAATCCACAAGTTCGCACAGGTATGGGGCTGACGAGTCGGCCCTCGTCGTCCTCGCATGCTTGATTCTGACGCTCGACATCGTAGGAGCAGATGGTCACGAGGTCTTGCATACCGGTGGAAACAATAGGTGCATCCACGCCCGGGGTCAAGCCCTGCAACAAAACATCAGCAGCAGAAAGCAAAATTTCCGGACGCATAGAGCCCTCGTTGTCGGCATGGGTGTCGAGCATGAGCACCAAATGGTCCGGGCGCTCCCCCGCCGTGAGCTCATAGCCAACGAGCGTGTGATCCAAATCCAAGCGCTTGCTCTTTTTGCCGCGCGCGTAGTCGATGCCATGATCCGCGCGCAGCGTGTCGATCGCACGACGCACCTCGTCGGCGCTTACGGGCGCCTCGGGATCCAGGTGTAAGTCGATGCGATACGACAGGCGCGTGAGCTGCGCCGTCAATGCCGGCGTGCGCACGTCGATGTACGCCGCCTCGATGGGCGCCAGATCGGCCGGAGACGCCGCAGCCAGGCGCTCAAACGCCTCGTCGAGCGCCACGAACTCGGTCATAAACAGGTCATACCACTCGCAGGTCGACGACGTACCAACCGGTAGCGCCGAAGAGAAGCCCACGCGCATGTGCGGAGAGAAGCCCTGCGTGACGGCATAGGGAAGTCCCGCACGGCGCACGATGCGCTCAATGGTATGGATCACTTCGAGATGGCCCAGGTACTTAAGGCGATCGCGCTTGCCATAGCGAACACGAAGTCTAAAGAGCGTGGGGTTGTCGGTCAGGCGCTCACTCATGCGCGATCACCCATCAATACATTCTTGGCGTGGAGCGTGGGGCAGATCCCGCAGCCGGTGCACGACGTACGGGTGCAGTCGGGAGTCGTGACGCCCTCGAGCGAGCGACGGTACTCGCGCTCGAGGAAACCGCGCGTGCAGCCGGGGCTCACATGCTCCCACGGCAGGCGCCAGTCCAACTCGTAGGGCAGGTGCACGAGCTCATTGAGGTCGATGCCGTTTTTGGCAGCAGCCTCCTTCCAGTTATCGAGCGAGAAATGCTCTACCCAGGCGTCAAAGCGAGAGCCCGAGCGCCAAGCATCGATGATGACGGGCGTCATGTCGCGACCGGCGCGGGACAGCGCGGCCTCGATGAGCGAAGTCTCGGCATCGTGGTAATGCACGCGGACGGCACGGTTGCGAACGCTCGTGATAAGCAGCTTCTGGCGACGCTTGACGTCGTCGTAGTCGAGCTGCGGGCACCACTGGAACGGCGTGGCGGCCTTGGGGATAAAGACCGAAACCGAGATGGACACCGAGATCGAGCCGCGACGAGCCTTGGGCACCACGGAACGACCGAGCTCCAGCACGTGATCGGCCAGATTGGCGATGGCCACGATGTCCTCGTCGCGCTCGCCGGGAAGGCCCATCATAAAGTAGAGCTTCATGCGGTTCCAGCCGGCCTCGAAGGCCGCCTTGGCCGCACGGTCCAGGTCCTCCTCGGTCACGTTCTTGTTAATGATGTCGCGCATGCGCTGGCTGCCGGCCTCGGGCGCGAACGTCAGTCCGCCCTTCTTTTCGCCGGCGACCGACTCGGCCATATCCACGCCAAACGAATCCAGGCGCTGCGACGGAATAGACACGCGAATACCCGTATCCTCCAGGCGACGGTTGAGCCTGCCGAGCACGTCGCGAATGCAGGAGTGGTCGGTCGTGGAGAGCGAGGTCAGCGACACCTCGTCATAGCCAGTCTTTTCCAGACCCTGAATCACCGACGAGACAATCTGGTCGGCCGAGCGCTCGCGCACCGGGCGATACGTCATGCCAGCCTGGCAAAAACGACAGCCGCGGGCGCAGCCGCGCAGGATCTCGATAGACAGGCGGTCGTGGACCAGCTGCGCATAGGGCACGCACGACTGCGACAGCGGATTCGTGGCGCCGAAATCCTCGACGACGCGCTTGTAGACCACGGTCGGCGCATCCTTGCCCTCACGCGGCACGGTGTAGCCATGCGGCGAGCAGGGCTCGTCGTGACGAACCTCATAGAGCGACGGCACGTAGTTGCCACCAATGGATGCAAGCTGCTCAACAATCTGCGCGCGCGGGACTCCTTCGTCGCGCAGGCGGCGATGCAGCTGGCAGGTCTCGAGCAGCGATTCCTCGCCCTCGCCGATGAGGATGGCATCGAAGAAGGCCGCGTACGGCTCGGGGTTGTACACCGAGGGGCCGCCGGCGATGATGATGGGGTCGTCTTCACCTCGGTCGGCCGCTAACAGCGGAATGCCAGCGAGGTCGAGTGCCTCAAGGAAGTTCGTCACCGCCATCTCGTGCGGCACATGCAGGCCGACGATATCAAACGAAGCGACCGGCGCTGCACCCTCGAGCGAGAGCAGCGGAATGCCTGCCTCGCGCATAGCGTCACCCATATCGGGCCACGGCACATAGCCACGCTCGCAGGAGATGCCCTCGGCCTGGTTAAGGATGTTGTAGAGGATGGCGATACCCTGGTTGGGCAGACCAACCTCGTACACATCCGGGTAGATCAGGCAGCAACGGTAGTCGGCATCGGCCTTGGAAAGCGTGCCCCACTCGTGATCGATATAGCGACTCGGCTTTTCGACCTTGGCGAGCAACGGCTCAATTAAATGAAAACAATCTTGGTACGGAACGCGCAACGGAAAACCCCTAAGCAGCGAGATCTGATGCGTCCTGGTAGGACGCCATAGGACGGGTAGCGCCCGCGACCGTGGTCACAAGATCGCGAACGCGGGAAAACGTGGCAGTGACCACCTCATTGGCACGGCTGTAGTCGACATCGCGCTCGTAGAGCGAAACGAGCGCACGGCCCATGCCATAGGTGCCCGCGGCAGCAGTGAGCGCCTTGACGGCAAACCCAATATGCGGCGTCTGCTTGACGAGCGCGCGGGTGACCGCGCGAATCACAAGACCGCCGGCAAGCACGCCCGCGACCTCGTAGCCACGCTCGGGTTTAATGCCGCGTCCAAAGACGGCAGCGAGCTCAAAGAGCATGCCCACCTGCGCCAGCGCCATAACGGGATAATCGGCGCCCGGCAAAAACACCAGCGCACCGGTCGCCATATTGGTGAGCGCGCACGAGGTGATGATACGGTTGGCCGCCGCGATGCGCATGAAGGCAAAGTTCGCCGCAAAAGCCGTTTCCTTGTCGGTGCGATCGAGAATCCAGCGGGCAAGCGTCTCGAGCAGATACGTCTTATCGATTGCCGCTACCACGCCGAGCATGGGCGTGGACTCCTCGATAAACGGCACCTCCACAGCAGACTCGGCAAGCACGCACACGGGCGCGCCGGCGATCACGAGCTCCTGCACGGCACTCTCCAAGCGGTCGGAACCACACGAGAGCACCAGCACCACATCGGTATCGGTCTTTGGAGCAATTCGCTCCTCCCCCAGACGCTCGACGCGCACAATGCCCGAGGTCGTCTGCGGCACAAAGGCGTCACGCACCGTCTCGGCCAGAAAGCGCGAGGCGGACGAATCCAGATAGACCGAGACGCGCACCGGCGTATCGGAATCCTTCTTAACGGACGCGCCCATCTTAAAAGCGCGGGTCAGCTTATCTACGGGAATTTTCATAGCAAACCCCTCCAGCGGTTACGCGGCGCCCGAACGATGCCGCCATATGGATTGTACGATACCCACCGTCAGCAGCTGAATCATCATCGAAGACGAACCGAAGCTAATAAACGGTAGCGGAATACCGGTAATCGGCATCATGCCGATGCACATGCCGATGTTTTCGAAAGTCTGGAACGCCCACATGCCAACGATGCCCACACACGAAAGACGCAAAAACAGCGACTCGCACTTAAAGGCGACGCGAATCGTCGAAAAGATCAGCAGCACGTAGAGGCACAGGAGCAAAAAGGAACCGCAAAAGCCAAAGGTCTCGGACAGGAAGGCGAAGACGAAGTCGGTGTGGAACTCAGGCAGAAAGCCGCCGGCCGACTGCGTCGCATGCCCCAGGCCCTTACCAAAGAAGCCGCCCGAGCCAACGGCGATAAGCGACTGCTGCAGGTTGTAGGCATCGTCCGAATCGGCATTATCGGGGTCGATAAAGACCGTCAGGCGGTTCATCTGATACTGCTTGATGAGCACATCGTGGCCGAGCAACGAATCAAAGACCGAATCGAGCGCCAGGACGAGGGCCACCAGGCCCACAAGCAGGGCCAGGGTCGACAGCACCCATTCGCGGCGCGCACCGCTCATGCAGATGACGATGGCGCCCGAGACCAGCACGACCAGGCCCGAGCCCAGGTCGCCCATGGCAACGACGGCCAAAAACGGGATGGACAGCATGCCGCAGAGCTTGACGTAGTCGCGAACGGTATCGATGCGGCCGTTATACTGCGAGCCAAGCGTGGCGATAAAGAAGATGGTGATGAGCTTGGCAAGCTCGACCGGCTGGAATGTCAAGCCGATACCGGGAATCTTGATCCAGCCTGTCATGCCCAGACCGCCCGTATAGGACAGACCCGGAATCTTGGGCGAGAAGATCACGATCAGGTCGATGACGAGCAACGCCGTCGAGAAATTGGAAATACCGCGCAGGTCGGAGCGCCAGACCAGCACCGCCAGCACCGTGCCGATGCCAATTCCCAGCAGATGGCGTGAGAACGAAGCATCGGCCTTAAACTGCGAAGCCGACCAGATAATGATGGCACCGTAGGCGACGAGCGCCACTGTAGCCACGAGCACACCGATATGGACCTTTTGGCGAAACGTGCCGCGCGAGGCCGAAAGTTGCTTGTTGACGCGGTCCAGGCTGCTGCGAGAGCCGGTCTTGGTTGAACGGAACAGATCCGCCGGAGAAAAATCCATCGCAACCTCCTATCGAACCGAAGAATCGCCCGAGGCCGAAGAGGTATCGGGCTCGTCATAAATCACACCGAGCACGTCGCGCACGACATGCATCGCGGTATCTGAGCCGCCGCCGCCCTGCTCCAGGACAGTAGCGATGACATACTTGGGATTATCGGCCGGTGCATAGGCGCAGAACCAAGCGTATTCGTCCTCGCCGCTTTTCTCGCCCGTGCCCGACTTGCCGTATACCTGCGGCGTCAGGGTACCAAAGTGCGCCGCCAGGGACGTCGATGCCGTGTAAATCACGTCGTGCATGCCGTTGCGAACAAGAGCCAAATCCGAATCGCTGTTGATCTTGGCCTCCAGGCGCTTCTTCTTGCCCTTGCCGTTGTACTTATAGGCATCGCCGTCGCCATCGCGCGACACGGCAGACAAAAACACGTGAGGCACGTACTGTTTGCCGCCGTTGGCAAGACCCATATAGGCACACGCCATCTGCAGGGGCGTCACCAGGATGTCGCCCTGACCGATGGCAATGTTGGTCATATCGCCGGCATTCCACTTGCGGTCCTCGGCAGATGCGTCGGTGAAGTACGACTCTTTCCACTCGGCATCGGGAATACGGCCCGCGCCCTCACTCGGCAGATCGATACCGCAGGTCTTGCCTAGACCCCAGCGACGAAAGACCTCCTGCAGGCCCTCGGAATGTTTCTCGTCATAAAAGAACGCCTTGCCCATGTCGTAGAAGACGGGGTCGCACGAGTTGGCGATACCCGACTGCAGCGTCATGGTGCCGTGGCCGGAATGCAGCCAGCAGTACTTGCCCCACGACTTGCCCAGACCCGTCCAATAACCCGTGCAGTTGGTCGTCTGCCCCGACGTGTAGGTTCCAAACTCAAGACCGGCCAGTGCCGAGAGCGGCTTGATGGTCGAGGCCGACATGTACTGTCCGCTAATGGCGCGGTTGAGCAGCGGGTGCGAACCCTTGCCATCATTGAGCTCGGTCCACACGTCATTTGAGACACCGCCGATAAAGACGGACGGATCGAACTTGGGCTCGCTCGCCATGCCCAGGATCTCGCCATTGTTGGGATCGAGACACACCACGGCGCCGTTGCCGGCATTGCTGTAGCCAGTGGTCTTGGCAAGCTCGATAGCGCTCGCCAGTGCCGTCTCACAGGCCTGTTGGATCTTAAGGTCGAGCGTGAGCTTAATGTCGGAGCCGGCCTTCGCGGGCACGGCACCGGCCTGACCGGTCACATTGCCCGAGGCATCGACCTTGACGGTCTGCTCGCCACGAATGCCCTGCAGCAGGTTTTCGTAGTAGCTCTCAACGCCCGCCTGGCCCACGATATCGCCCGACTGGTACGTAATCTTGCCAGCAGAAGCATCGTCATCGCCAGAGGTTTTCTTATTCTGAGCCTCGAGCTGCTCGGAGGTAATGGTGCCGGTATAGCCCAAGATATGACATGCCGTCTCGCCATATGGATACTGGCGCTCGGTACGCTCGGCAATCTTGACGCCCGGGAACTCGCCGGCGTGCTCCTGAATATAGGCAACCGTGGAGCGACGGACGTCCGTCGCGATGGTATGCAGGCTCTGAGCGCCCTCTGTATTGTCCTGAATATTGCGAAGGACCGCCACGTAAGGCATTCCAAGCACGTTGGCAAGATGGCGAACCAGAACCTCATCCTCGGCAAGGTCGCGGTAGGCCACGACAGCAAGTGAGGGACGGTTCTGGACAAGCGCCACGCCATTGCGGTCGAGGATGCGACCGCGCACAGCGGGTGTTGTAACGGTGCGAGTCTGATTACTATTAGCCTGCTTTTCGTAATAGTCCGACGAGACCATCTGCATGCCCCACAGCTTGACGGCGAGCGCCGCAAACATCGCACCCACACCCGTGGTGAGGATGGAAAAGCGGCCCTTAAAGGCGGTCGCCGCGGTATTGCCCTCGCCCTCGGTGGCGCGCGGGGCCGTTCCATGCTGCGTATCGTAGGTAAAACGGGAATCGCCACGACGCATGATGACCAGCGCGACCACGATGGCCACAACCAGCACGATACCGGCGATAATAACCGTCATCTGGGAAGACATCTACGGGCCTCCCCTATTTGAGCTTACGGGTCTTGGGCTTAAAGCGCATACCCGTCTGGCGTCCGCCACGTGCGGAGAATCCATAGCCGGACTGCGGCACGACGCCGGACATCAAAAACGGAATGGCAACCAGACCCGTCAGGATCGAGGACGGCAGCGCATGGCCGAAGATCGCCACGACAAAGCTCGTCTCCAAACCCATAAACAGCAAGACGATGCTGTAGATCACATTAATGACGAGCGCGAAGGCGCCCACAGTGACGCCGCGCGCACTCGGGGTACCGCCCGTCTGACCGACGGCGCTGTGCACCAGGGCAAAAGAACCCACGGTCAGCAGGAGCGACATAACGCCCACCGGCACGGCAGCGGACAGGTCATAGAACAAGCCGCTGCAAAAACCGCACACGACGGCACGGGTCGGGTCGCCCGAGAACACGCTTAGGCACACCAGGATAATCATGAAGTTGACGCGACCGCCCGCAATGGAGATCTGCGGTGCCAGGCCTGCCTGCAGCAGCACGCACACGATGGCGGCGATTACAAACGTACGGGAGCTCATCCCCTGCTCGTGTAGATCCATGGACATGCCCCCTATTCGCTCGAGCCGGAATCGGTCGTCTCGGACGCGTCGGAACTGTCATCCGAACTCTCGTCCTTCGTCTTGGTCGCAGCGTCGCGCGACGTTCCCTGCGGCGTGCTATTAGCGGTGCTCACGTCCTCATCCGAAGCCGACTGTTCGTCGGTCAGCGAGGTGATGACCAGCACTTCCTCGTTGTTCTCGGCCGTGGTCTGAGCGCGCACCACAATGGTGTAGTACACGTCGTTTGCCGACTTCTCAACCGACGAGACGGTGCCGAGCGGTAGACCCTTGGGGAATACACCGCCAATGCCCGAGGTCACGATGATGTCGCCAACCTTAACATCGGAGTCGACGCTCACGTACTCAAGACGCAGCGTGCCGTCAGCCTGACCCTGCAGCATGCCCTGGGCGCGCGTGTCCTGTACCATGGCGGACACACCCGAGTTCTCGTCGCCAATAAGGCGCACGGTAGAGGTCTTGGCCGATACCTCGATAATCTGACCGATAACACCGGCAGAACTCGTCACGGGCATGTTGATGGTAAGGCCGTCGGCAGAGCCCTTGTCGATGGTTACGGTCGAGGTCCAGGCATCGCCCGAGGCACCAACGATACGAGCAGCGGTCGATTTGAGGTTGTAGGTCGACTGCAGGCCGACCAGCCCCTCCAGTCGCTCGGCGGTCTTTTGAGCCTCGGAGAGCTCAGCAACCTTAGAGGTCAGCTCCTCGTTTTGCTTCTTAAGCTCGTCAAGCGTGTCCTGCGACGCCGTAAGGTTAGAGAACACGTTGCCGATCGCATTGAAGGGGGCCGCCACAGCCGAGCCCACAAAGCGCACCGGCGAGGTAATCGTCGTCACGCCCGAACGCACAGCATGAATCGGTCCTGCCTCGCCCTCGCGGATGTAAAACGTGAGCAGCAACACCGAAATCAGGCTGAAAACAATCAACGGGCGCATACCCGTTGATTGTCGCTTGGTATTCAGATTTGTGGAGAAACCCGAAGATCGTGCCAAATGGAATCCACCTTTTGGAAATTAAGCATTGGTCTGGACGAAGCCGCCATCAAACGCATTGGCCTCGAGCACGCGGGCACAGCCGTTAACGACGTTATCGAGCGCCGTGGGGCTGACGTTGACCGAAACACCGGTCTCATCGCGCAGGCGCACGTCGAGACCGCGCAGCAGCGCGCCGCCACCAGTCAGCAAAATACCGTAGTACATAAGGTCCGAGGCAAGATCGGGAGGCGTAGCGTCGAGTGCGTCCTTGACGGCCTTGGCCATCTCGTCGAGCGGCTTGTTGAGCGCGCGACGAATCTCCTCGCTCTCGATGCGCACGGTCTTGGGCAGACCGGTGATCACGTCGCGGCCGTTGACCTCGACGTCGAGCTCGTCCTTGAGCGGCACGGCGGAGCCGACCTTGATCTTGATGTCCTCTGCCGTACGCTCGCCGATGGCCAAGTTGTAGGCATCACGAACGTGCGTGAGGATGGCCTGATCGAACTCGTCGCCGGCAATACGGATGGACTGCGAGACGACGATGCCACCCATAGCGATAACGGCGACCTCGGTAGTACCGCCACCGATGTCGATGACCATGGAGCCGGTGGGTTCCTCGACGGGCAGATCGGCGCCGATAGCGGCAGCCATGGGCTCCTCGATCAGGTAGGCCTGGCGAGCGCCAGCCTGGATCGTGGCCTCAAAGACAGCACGCTTCTCGACCGACGTGACGCCGGAGGGAACGCAGACGACAACGCGCGGACGCGGGGTCCACGGATAGCGCTTCTCGGACGCCTTGTCGATAAAATAGCGAAGCATAGCCTCGGTAACATCGAAGTCGGCGATGACGCCGTCCTTCAGGGGACGAACGGCCACGATGTTGCCGGGCGTACGGCCGAGCATGCGCTTTGCCTCGATACCGACCGCCAGGATGCGCTCGTCGTTCTTATCGATGGCGACGACAGAGGGCTCGCGAATGACGATGCCCTTGCCGCGCACGGAGACAAGCGTATTTGCGGTGCCGAGGTCGATGGCAAGATCGCCCGCATAGCTACCGAAGAACATATCCATCAAAGAAAACAACGCAACTCCTGATGTGTTGGATGATTGCTGGAAAACTACTAGCTCATGATACTAGCGCAAGCCCGGCACCTCACTTGCGGTGAAGCGCCGGGCAAAGCTAAATCCCATAAGGTCACTACTGGTTGTCAGCAGCCGAGAAATCCATATCGAGCGAGGAAACGGCCCAGCCGATATGATTGTCGGAGCGCACGAATTTGACGGTGTACTCCTGCTCGCCGCCCTTGGACAGCGAAGCCTTGACCTTGGCGGTCGTCTCGGTCATGGACTGATCCATGCCCTCGACGGACACGGTGGCGCCCTGCGGAATCGAGGAGATGATCATCGACTTGGCGTCCTCGGACAGGCTCGAGGCCAGGCAAGACTCGGCCTTTGCGGTGTCACCGTCGCCGGCAGCCTGGAACAGATCGGTGATAACCGACTCCTGCGAGGGGAAGCCAAAGCCGCGCGTGTAGGCAAAGCCCAGACCGCCCGCAGCAATCAAAATGAGCAGAAGCAGCACGATGAAGACTTTGAGACCCGTGTGGCGATGGCGACGACGGACCTTGGCCTGCTTACGATCCTGACGGTCCTGCTGGACCATCTCGGACTCGGACAGCGTAAAGAAGCCGGTGTCCGAGGGATCGGGCATAAACTGACCGGTCGCGCCCGTAGGATCGAGCGGATCGACGGCAGGAGCGTCCATCGCGGGCGCCGGAGCCGTGGCCATAGCCGTCTGGGCAGACAGCGCGGCAAGCGAATCATGCACGCGGGCAAGCTCATCGGCCTGCTCGGAAGTGAGCTGGTAGATGCCATCGGCAGTAGCGGCGTTAAAGGCGTCGAGTGCGTCGGAGGGACGGCCGGCGGCAGAAAGCGCCTGACCCATGCCGGCGTTGAGCGCACGCGTGTCGTCGCGGGGGCCGGCAAAGTCGATAGCCGTGCGGTAGGTCTCCACGGCATCCGCCGGACGGCCGAGCTTAATGAAGCAACGACCAAGCTCGCCCAGTGCGGCGGCAGGAGCCGGATTGGCGCCGTCGATGGCAGCCTGACGGAAGGCAGTACCCGCGTTGGCATAGTCGCCCGACTGGAACAGCGCGTTACCCAGGCCCAGATAGGCCTTGAACGGCGTGGCATAGGAAGCATCCTGCGTAGCAGCAGAGAACGCCTGGGCGGCCGTCGTGTAGTCGCCCACGGCGGCGAGTGCCTTGCCGCGGTTGGTGAGCAGCGCGCCGCGCTTGCCGTAGGTGCCGTCATTGAGGGCAGCGGCGTAGGCCTCGGCGGCCTCGGCATACATGCCCAAGTGCATCAAGGCGTTGCCACGAAGGTGATCGGCCTCGCCCATAATCTCATCGGGAGTTTTTGCCGCCCCAAGCATCTGGGCTGCAGCGGAAAAATCACCCGCGCGGTAAGCGGCGCGGCCCTGTTGGATCAGCTGGCTATTCAAGGAAGTCCCCTTTACTCGTGAACGATCTCGACATGGACGATCTCGTCGCCGGCACGCAGCTGCGAAATCACATCGAGACCCTCGACCGTGGTACCAAAGACGGTGTAACCGGAATCGAGGTTATGCTGGGCACCCAGGCAGAAGTAGAACTGCGAACCCGCGGAATCGGGGTCCATGGAGCGTGCCATGGCAAGGGCACCATCGACATGGCTGTTGCGCGGATTGGTGGCAAACTCGCCCTTGATGCAGTAGCCGGGGCCACCGGTACCGGGCATGCCGTCGGGGCCCTCAAGACCGGCAGCGACGTCGGCGCCGGACATATCGCGGGTATTGGGGTCGCCGCCCTGAATGACAAAGCCGGGCACATAGCGATGGAACTTAAGGCCATCATAGAAGCCCATCGTGGAAAGCTCGCAGAAGTTCGCGACATGAATGGGAGCGCCCTCGCCGTCAAACTTGACCTTGATGGTACCCTTCGACGTCTCGATAACGGCGCACTCGTCGCCGGCAAGCTGATACTCGGGCGTGTAGAGCTCTTTCTTAAAACCAAACATGTGGTTCCTTCCTCGTGCGTTTAAAGCATATTTGTACGAATTGTAGCAATAAGCATGCGCTTACATCAATTGCGCACGTAGGTTATGCCGACTATGGCGAACTAATTTTAGGAACGCTGCTGCGGCTTCCAGGAGCCCACGTTGGCGTCGTACTGATTAAGCGCGCTGTTGCCACTCTGCGCGATGGGCGCCAGGATCTCGCTTTGGTGGGAACTCATCGACTCGCCATCGGGAATGGCCAGCGAGATGTCCCAACTCTGGCAGATCACGTCGACGCGCTCATACATCCACTCGGCAAGCTGCTTTAAGTGGGCGATGTCGTCCGCATAGACCGTATCGTCCTGGTACTTAAGGTTGTTGAGCTCATCTTGCGTCTTTTTGATCTGGTCGCGCAGGGCGTAAGCACTCTGTGACAGCTCCTGACGGGTGGACAGCGGCGTTCGGAGATAGCCGTTGTTAAAGGAATCGATGACCTCGCCGATCTGGTCCTCGTCACCGTAGGACACGATGGTCTGATACAGACCGTCGAGCCTGGTATAGAGCTGATCATCGGTGAGCACGGTTTCTTCCTGGACCACCTCGGCAGAATCGTCCTGCTTGGTATCGTCCTCATTCGCCTCGCCCTTTTGGCGCGTGGGGAAGGTCGTCTGCGCGGCCTGGCCAAACTGGTCGTAGAAGCCAGGCATGACACCCATGGGATCGGCCGTCACGAACCAATAGGCACCGCCGCAAACGACAGCAAGGACCGCAATGATAATGAGCGGCTTGGGGATATGACGCTTGTGCTTGTGATAGGCGTCCTCGTCGGGATGCACCTTACGCTTGGGTTTTTGAGCATCGTCATGCAGGGAAACGGGCGTGGGAATATCGACCTTGGGGATACCGAAATCCTTATCGAAAGCCGGCAGCACGCAGGTCTCATTGGGGTCGGCGGCGTCTGAGAGCACCGCAGCGGCAGAGGCCGGCGCATGCGGCACCTCGGTATCGATCTGCTCTTGCGTTAGGCGCGGAAAGCCCGCCGTGCGGCCCGCTGCCAGGTCGGATGCGGCCGCGTCCTCGGAGAGGATACCCGGAGCGGGGCGTCCGCATTTGGGGCACGTACGATCATGCGGAGAAAGACGGGCGCCGCAGCCCTCACAGAATACGAACTCGGTGTGCTCGGGGCCATCACCCGGACCCACATAGGCGTTGCAGTAGGGGCAGAACGAGGCGCCGTCCTCGATAGTCTTAAGGCAATGCGGGCAGATCACGGCATCCTCTTTTCGAAGCAATTCAAACAATCGAAGTTAGAGCATAACATCGCCACGGCCCCACAGGAGCAAGGCACCAATTCAACATCGCCAGGGCGCGTAGCTACTTCTTCTTTTTTCTTGGCATCGAGACTTTGATGCCTTGGGCGGACTTGGTCACGCGAGAGCGCTTGGCTCCGGTACTCTTCTTTTTCGTGGGCTGGGCCTGGGCCACGCCCTCGAGTGCGCGGGCCTCGGCCTCGCGAGCGGTGCGATCTTCGCGGCGCTGCGCCATGTCGGCGGCGACGCGCTTGGCAAAACGCTCGGCCGTCGAACCCGTCGAGCTCACCTTGCCGCCACCGCGACCCAGGCGGACGCGCACACCGCGGCCAAAACCAGTTGCGGCATGACGACGACGCGGCTTGAGCGAATCCATCATCGTGGCGAGCTTAAAGAAAACCGAGCAGGTAAAGACCACGATGACAGCCAAGATAACCATCTGGCCCATCGACAGGTTGGCAATAGACAGCAGCTCCGGGAATCCGATAACGCCCGTCAGGATGCCGGCGACTACAAACACAAAGAGCACCACACGTAAGGGCGTGAGAGGCTGCGAGATGCGCCAGATCAGGCTGACGCTCGCCGCGCACGACGTAAGCAGGCACATCGTAGACAGCGTGAGCTGGCTAAAGCCAAACACGCGCGCCACAAAGATATCGAGCGCCGCAGCCAAAATGACCGCAATCGACGCCGGCAGTGCACGCTTGAGTACGTTGGTCAAAAACGACCCCTTCACGCGAGCATTGTTGGGCTCCAGGCCCAACACAAAGCCCGGCGCGCCAATACAGAAGAAGTTAATGAGCGTCATCTGGATGGGCTCGAAGGGGTACGGCGGCAGCGCGATGCACAGCGCCGCCAGGCCCATCGAGAACAGCGTCTTGGTCAAGAACAGCGAAGCCGAACGCTGCAGGTTGTTGATGGATCGACGGCCCTCGGCCACCACGGCGGGCATCGAGGCAAAGTCGTTGTCGACGAGTACGATCTCGGCCACGTTGCGCGCGGCATCGGAACCGGCCGCCATGGCGACGGAGCAGTCGGCCTCCTTGAGCGCCAGCACGTCGTTGACGCCGTCGCCCGTCATGGCCACGGTGTGCTCGCGGCGCTTGAGCGCCTGCACGAGCTCGCGCTTCTGCTGCGGGGTCACACGACCAAAGACATGGTAGCGGTCCACTGCGGCATCAAGCTTGGCCGGCGTATCGAGCGTCGTGGCGTCCACATAAGCGTCCGCTCCCGGCACGCCCACCACGCGCGCGATCGACGACACCGTACGCGGGTCGTCGCCGCTGATCACGTTGAGGGTCACGCCCTGCTCGTTAAAGTAGCCGATGGTCTCGGCCGCCGAGGTACGAATCTCGTCGCGGATGGTCACAAAGCCCACGGGTTCGGCCTCGCCCACCATATCGCCATCGGGCGTAAAGCCGTCCACGCGCGCCACCACGAGCACGCGGCAGGTATCGGCAAGCTCGGCGACACGGTTCTCGACCTGCGAAAACACACGCTCCGAAAGCACAAACTGCGCGGCGCCCATCACATAGGAGCCCTGCGCAAAAGAAGCGCCACTCCATTTTTTAGACGACGAGAACGGAATGACCGACAGCGGCTCAGACACCTCGACCGGGCGATCAGCGTAATAGTTGAGCAGCGCCTGGCAGGTCTCGTTGGCATCGGCCGAAGTCGCATGCGCCACGTTAGCCAGCGCAAAATCGAGCACTGTGGTATCGACGGGAACAGCCGCCTCCTCCGAGTCCACGCCAAAGCCAACACCCTCAACAGGCAGCGGGTAGGTGCCCTCGACCTCCATGCGGCCCGACGTGATGGTGCCCGTCTTGTCCAGGCACAGCACGTCGACGCGAGCGAGCGTCTCGATGCAGTAGAGCTGCTGCGCCAGCACCTTGCGGCGGGCCAGACGCACCGTGGCGATGGCGAGCACCGACGAGGTCAGCAGCACCAGGCCTTGCGGGATCATGCCCAGCAGGGCGCCCACCGTGGACAGCAGCGCCGACGAAGGCACATGACCAGCCAACAGCTCGGAGAAGCACCACGAAAGCGCGCTATCGCCCGGGGTTCCCGCGGCATCCCACAGCTCGCTCACACTCGAGGCAAACAACGCCAAACCGAGCGGGATCATGATAATGCTCGCAAAGCGCACGATGGCGTTAAGCGCGTTCATGATCTCGGAATTGACCTTTTTGACGTACTTGGCCTCGTTATTAATTTTGGCCACGTAGTTGTCGGCGCCGACATGAATCACGCGGGCGCGCAGCAGGCCCGAGTCGATAAAGCTGCCGCTCATGAGCTCGGAACCGGGCTGTTTCTTAATAAGGTCGCTCTCGCCCGTCAGCAGGCTCTCGTTCACGAGCGCCTCGCCCGAAACCACCACGGCGTCAGCGGGAATCTGATCGCCGCGCCCCAGGCGGATGATGTCATCGAGCACGATCTGGTCCAAGTCGAGCTCCACCTCGGCACCGTCGCGCACCGCGATGGCCTTCTTGGAAGTCAGCAGCGTAAGCTTATCGACCATCTTCTTGGAACGCATGGACTGAATGACGCCAATAGCGGTATTGAGGAACACCACGAACAGGAACGTCAGATTCTTAAACGAACCGGTCAAAATGACCAGGAACGCCAAGATCACGTTGATCAAATTGAACAGCGTGCAGAGGTTCTCGATGATGAGCTCTTTGACCGACTTGGTCTTGAGCTCCATGTTGCGGTTGATCTTACCGGCGGCGATGCGCTCCTCGACCTCGGCGGTCGAGAGTCCGCGCTCGATATCCGTTGCTGCCATACCACGTCCCATCACGTCGCGTCGGTATAAGAAAAACCGCCCGGACCATGCGAGGTTCGGACGGTCTTACGTTCGATGGTGCCCCATGTTGGATTCGAACCAACGGCCTTCTGCTCCGGAGGCAGACGCTCTAATCCCCTGAGCTAATAGGGCCAACGTTTGGCATTATACCCAAGTGCACCACGGGCTAACAAAATAAAAGAAAAAGCTTTGCAATTCCGTGGGAGACGCGGCGTAACGGCTCGCTTTAGGACGCAAAAGCGAAACAATTAGTATAAACTCACATGCACCATATATTACGGCTCGCGATGCGGGCCGTTTTTGCAAGGGTTATCCATCGAGGTGAGAGGCACACCATGATTGCAATTTTAAAGCAGAGCGCCAGTGACGAGGCCGTCAGCCATATCGTCAGCTGGATTGAGAAAAAAGGCCTGAAGACCGATGTCTCGCGCGGTGAGAACGAGACCATCATCGGCCTGGTGGGCGATACGACCAAGATCGACCCGTTTCTCCTCGAGTCCATGGACGTCGTCGAGCGCGTGCAGCGCGTCTCCGAGCCGTTCAAGCGCGCCAACCGCAAGTTCCACCCCGAGGACTCCGTCATCGACTGCGGCCACGGCGTCAAGATCGGCGGCGATCAGTTCCAGGTCATCGCCGGCCCGTGCTCCGTCGAGGGCGAGAACCTCATCCGCATCGCCCGCCGCGTGAAGGCCGCCGGTGCCACGATGCTGCGCGGCGGTGCCTACAAGCCCCGCACCTCCCCCTACGCCTACCAGGGCATGGGCCCCGCCGGCCTCGACCTGCTGTGCGAAGCGTCTGCCGAGCTCGACATGCCGATCGTCACCGAGATCATGGACCCGCGCGACGTGCAGGTCTTCCTGGACAAGAAGATCGACGTCATGCAGATCGGCGCCCGCAACGCCCAGAACTTCCCTTTGCTCAAGGAGGTCGGCAAGACCAAGACTCCGATTTTGCTTAAGCGCGGTATGTCCGGCACGATCGATGAGCTGCTCATGGCCGCCGAGTACATCATGAGCGAGGGCAACGACAACGTCATCCTGTGCGAGCGCGGCATCCGCACCTTCGAGACCCGCACCCGTAACACCTTCGACCTCAACGCCGTGCCGGTGCTGCACCACCTGTCGCACCTGCCTGTCGTTGCCGACCCCAGCCACGCCACCGGCTACACCCGCTACGTCGAGCCCATGGCGCTCGCCGCGACCGCCTGCGGTGCCAACGGCCTGGAGATCGAGGTCCACGACGAGCCCAGCCGCGCATGGTCCGACGGCGCCCAGGCCCTCACCCCCGACCAGTTCGACGACACCATGCGACGCATCCGCGCCATCCGCGAGGTTGTCTGCCAAGAGACCATGGAGTAGCCCATGGGTACGGTGAGAAACGCGCGCGTTAACCATGGCGGCCCTAAGTGCGCTGGCATCGTCGGCCTTGGCCTCATCGGCGGCAGCTTTGCCCGCGGCTATGCGCAGGCGGGCGTCCGCGTGCTGGCCTGGGACCCCGATGACGATGTCATGACGGCCGCCAGCATGGGCACTGTCGTCGGAGAGCTCAACGACAAGACACTCGGCGAATGCGACATCATCGTCCTGGCTTGCTACCCCGAGGCCTGCATCGAGTGGCTCGAGGCGCATGCCCAGGCACTCGCCGACGCCACCGATACCGAGGCTATCATGGGTCCCGTGGTGATCGACACGGTGGGCGTCAAGGGCATCGTGTGCGAGCGCGCCTTTGAGCTTGCCCGCAAGAACGGCTTTTACTTTGTGGGCGCGCACCCCATGGCGGGCACCCAGTTCTCGGGCTACGCGCACTCCCGCGCCGACCTGTTCCAGGGCGCGCCGCTCGTGCTCGTGCCGCCCGCGGTAGACGATGCGCTCAAACTGGAGCTTTTGGGCCAGGTGCGCGAGATGGTGCGCCCCTTGGGCTTTGGCAAGTTCAGCGTAACGAGCGCCGCCGAGCACGACCGCGTCATTGCCTTCACGAGCCAGCTTGCGCACGTGGTGTCCAACGCCTACGTAAAGAGCCCGACCGCCCAGATCCACCACGGCTTTTCGGCCGGTAGCTACCGCGATCTCACCCGCGTGGCGCACCTCAACCCGCAAATGTGGTCCGAGCTCATGATCGACGACGCCGATGCGCTCGCCTTCGAGATCGACCATCTGATCGAGTCGCTTGGCGCCTACAGCCGTGCGCTCAAGGACCGCGACCAGCGCTATCTGGAGAATCTCCTTGCCGAGGGCGACCGCATTAAGCGCGCGCTCGACGACGAGGCCTCCCACTAGACCACCTATCACGCCAGGTCGAAAGGACCGAAGCTTATGGCGATTACCATCGATATCGACACCGCACGCCCCTACCAGGTGCATGTTGGCACGTTTTTGCTGGAGCAGGCGGGACCGCTCGTGCGCGCCACTGCCGGCGGCACCAAGGCCGTCATCGTGACGGACACCAACGTGGGCCCGCTCTACCAAATGCCAGTTAAGCAGAGTCTGGAGGCATCAGGCTACGAGGTGAGCATCTGCACCTTCGAGGCCGGCGAGGCCCATAAGCGTGCAGAGACCTACATCAACATCCTGGAGTTTGTGGCCGAGCATGAGCTTTCACGCTCCGACGTGATCGTGGCACTCGGCGGCGGTGTCGTAGGCGACGTGGTGGGCTTTGTGGCCGCCACCTACATGCGCGGCTGCAAGTTCGTGCAGATTCCCACAAGCCTACTCGCCATGGTGGATTCGTCGGTGGGCGGCAAGACGGCCATCGACCTGGCTGCCGGCAAGAACTTGGCCGGCGCCTTTTGGCAGCCGAGCGTGGTTATCGCCGACGTGGGGTGCCTGGCCACCCTCACGCCCAAGCAGTTCGCCGACGGCTGCGGCGAGGTCGTCAAGCACGCCGTGATTGCCGATCCGGAGCTTTTCGCCGAGCTGGAGAAGACCCCGCTCACGCTGGAGCTGCTCAACCGCGATGTGGCCCGCGTAGCACTCATCATCGCCCGCAATATCGACATTAAACGCGCCGTGGTCGTTGCCGACGAGCGCGAGACTAACCAGCGCAAGCTCCTCAACTTTGGACACAGCGCCGGACACGCCGTCGAGGCCTGCGAGCACTTTGAGCTCGGACACGGCAATTGCGTGTCGATCGGCATGGGCATCATCACGCGTGCCGCGGCCTTGCACGGCGTCTGCGATGCTGCACTGCCCGGTCGTATTGAGGAGCTCTGCGCCCGCCATGGCCTCAAGACCCGCTGCGACCTTAATGCCGACGCCGTCTTTGCCGAGGCGCTCCACGACAAGAAGCGCGCGGGCGACACCATCGACCTGGTGATTCCGCACGGCATTGGCCGCTGCAGCATCGACCGCACGCCGCTTTCCACTTTCCACGAACTCCTTGCCGAGGGCCTCGGCCAGAAGGGAGATGCATCCGCATGCTAGCCCGCATCACCCCGTCCCCACTCAAGGGCACCGTTCCCGCCATCGCGTCCAAATCGATGGCGCATCGCCTGATCATCTGCGCGGCGCTTGCCAACGGCGAGACACACGTCACCTGCAACACCACCTGCGCCGACATCGAGGCTACGGTGCGTTGCCTCACAGCGCTGGGCGCTCGCATCGAGACCGTCGAGGACGGCTTCCAGGTCCACCCCACTATGAAGAGCGTTGAGTTTGGCCTGCTCAAGGCCCTTGCCGGTGGCACGCTCGACTGCGGCGAGAGCGGCTCCACGCTGCGTTTTATGCTGCCTGTCGCCTGTGCGCTGGGTGCGGAGGCCACCTTTGTGGGCCAAGGTCGCCTAGGCGCCCGCCCGCTCTCCCCGCTCTCGGACGAAATCATCGCCGCCGGCTGCGACCTGCAGGGTCTGGGCGGTTTTCCGCTCAAGACGAGCGGCCGCATGCGCCCGGGCACCTTTGTGCTGCCGGGCAACGTGAGCTCGCAGTACATCTCGGGCCTGCTGCTGGCGGCTCCGCTGCTGGCCCAGCCCTCCTGCGTGCAGGTGACCGGCCTCATCGAGAGCCGCCCCTACATCAATCTGACGATCCAGGCCATGAAGGCCTTTGGCGTTGAGGTCAACGTCGAGCGCATTCCCGCCAAGGACGGTCAGCCCGAGGTCACGAACTTCCGCGTGAGCAGTGGCTCGTACCGCACGCCCGGCAGCGTGGCCGTCGAGGGCGACTGGTCCAACGCCGCCTTTTGGTTGTGCGCTGGCGCCATCGGCACCGACCCCATCACCGTGGAGGGCGTGTCGCTGAGCTCCGCGCAGGGCGACCGCAACGTGCTTGCCGCGCTTTCGCGCTTTGGCGCCCGCATCGTGCGCTCCACCAACGCCGCCACCGTGCAGTCCGACAAGCTCGCCGGCTTTGAGATGAGCGCCCACGACATCCCCGACCTGGTGCCCGTTATCTCGGCCGTGGCATCGTTGGCGCAGGGCCGCACGTTCATCCGCGATTGCGCCCGCCTGCGCATCAAGGAATCCGACCGTCTGGCCACTACCACCCGCGAGCTCACCGCGCTGGGCGCACAGGTGCGCATTGCCGGCGACGACCTCATCATCAAGGGTGTCAACGCCTTTACTGGCGGCGAGGTCGATTCGCACAACGACCACCGCATCGCCATGATGGCTGCCATCGCTGCGAGCCGCGCCACTGGCGAAGTTGTGATCCACGGCACCGAGGCCGTCAACAAGTCCTATCCCGATTTCTTTGACCACTACCGCCTGCTGGGCGGCAAGGTCACGCTCGAGGAGGAATAGCATGTCCTCGACCTTTGGCAACGTCTTGCATCTGAGCATCTTCGGCCAATCGCACTCCCCCGCTATCGGCTGCTCGCTCGATGGCATCCCGGCGGGCATCGCCGTGGACCAGGAGAAGCTGCAGGCCTTCCTCGACCGTCGCGCCCCCGGTCGCGACGAGACCGCGACCAAACGCCGCGAGGCCGACGCCGCCCACATCATCGCCGGTGTTGTCGATGGACATACCACCGGCGCGCCCATCGCCGCGATTATCGAGAACACCAACACGCGCTCCAATGATTACTCCGAGCTGCGCCGCAAGCCCCGCCCGGGCCATGCGGATTTCCCGGCGCGCGTGAAGTACCACAACATGCACGACGTCGCCGGCGGCGGACACTTCTCCGGCCGCCTGACAGCCCCCTTATGCATCGCGGGCGGCATCGCGCTGCAGGCGCTCGAGGCCCGCGGCATTAATGTGATGGCGCACGTGGCGCAGATCGGCGGCATCTCCGATCTGCCCATGGACGACATGGTCTATCGCGAGGCCGACCGCAAGGCGATCCTTACGAACGATCTGCCGTGCATTGACGCCGCCGCAGCCGGCCGCATGCGCGAGGAGATCCTAGCCGCGCGCGACGAACTCGACAGCATCGGCGGCATCGTGGAGTGCGGCATTTACGGGCTTCCCACGGGCATAGGCGACCCCATGTTCGACGGCATCGAGAACCGCATCGCGCAAATCGCGTTTGGCATTCCCGCCGTAAAGGGCGTGGAGTTTGGCATGGGCTTTGCCGTGGCCGCCATGCGCGGCAGCGAGAACAACGATCCGTATCGCATCGATGCCGAGACCGGCGAGATCGAGGTCGAGTCCAATAACGCCGGCGGCATCCTGGGCGGTATTTCGACCGGCGCGCCCGTCATGTGGCGCATGGCCGTAAAGCCGACGCCCTCAATTGGCCGCGAGCAGCAGACCGTAGACATGGACGCCATGGAAAATGCCGAGCTCTCGGTCCACGGCCGTCACGATCCCTGCATCGTCCCCCGAGCCGTCCCCGTAGCCGAAGCAGCCGCCGCCCTCGCCATCTGGGACGCCCTCCTCGAGGACGCCGCCCAGCGCTAAAAATCTCCGGGGGCCAGCTCCGGCCCCCACGCCCACCCAGTGATTTTTCTGGGACGGGGATTAAAAAATCATTAGGTACACAATGATTTTTTAATCCCCGTCCCAGAAAAATCACCGACACGTGAAAGGGGTCTCCATGGACCTTGCCGATATTCGCCAGGCCATCGATGCCATCGATACCACGCTCCTCAACAGCTTTGTCGAGCGCATGGACATTGCCACCGAAGTCGCCAAGTCAAAAATCGAGATGGGCAAGGCCGTCTTCGACCCCGCCCGCGAGCGCTCCAAGCTCAACAACCTCGCCAGCCGCGCGCCCGAGCGCTACGAGGCGCAGACCATCACCCTGTTCCGTCTCCTCATGAGCATGAGCAAGGCCGAGCAGCAGCGCTACATCAACGAACTCAAGGGCATCACTGTCTCGCAAAAGGCCCACGCCACGGCTGCAGCCTCCGACACGCCCTTCCCTCAAACTGCCACCGTCGCTTGCCAGGGCGTTGAGGGCGCTTACAGTCAAATCGCCGCGTGCAAGCTCTTCGACGTGCCCGACATCGCGTTTTTCGAGACCTTCGAAGGCGTTATGCGCGCTGTGCGCGACGGCTTCTGCGAGTTTGGCGTGCTGCCCATCGAGAACTCCACCGCCGGCTCGGTCAACGCCGTCTACGACCTGCTCGCCCAGTTCGACTTCCACATCGTGCGCTCGCTTCGCCTCAAGATCGACCACAACTTGCTCGCCAAGCCCGACACCAAACTCGCCGACGTGCGCGAGGTCTACAGCCACGGCCAAGCCATTGCCCAGTGCGCCGGCTTTATCGAGGGCCACGGCCTGCATGCCACCAAATACCCCAACACCGCCATGTCGGCCGAGATGGTCGCCAACTCCGAGCGCACCGACGTCGCCGCTATCGCCTCGCGCAGCTGTGCGGCGCTCTACGGCTTGGAGGTACTGGAGCCTAATATCCAGGACTCGGACAACAACTACACGCGCTTTGTCGTCATCAGCCGCGAGCCGCGCGTCTACCCCGGCGCCAACCGCACCTCGCTCATGATCACCACGGCCAATGAGCCGGGCGCCCTCTACCGCGTACTCGAGCGCTTCTACGCGCTCAACATCAACCTCATCAAGCTCGAGAGCCGTCCCATCCCCGGGCACGACTTTGAGTTTATGTTCTACTTTGACCTGGACTGCCCCTTTGGCAGTAAGGCCCTCGACGACCTGCTCGATTCCATCGACGACGTGTGCGAGAGCTTCACCTACTTTGGCAGCTACACGGAGGTGCTCTAGATGACCGATACCGCCGCAACCCGTCCCTACGGCGTGCTGGGCCGTGTGCTGGGCCACAGCTACACCCCGACCATCTACAAGGAGCTCGCTGGGCTCGAGTACGTGCGTTTTGAGCGCGAGCCCGAGGACCTCGCGGCCTTTATGATGGGCGACGAGTGGGAGGGCACCAACGTGACCATCCCCTACAAGCGCGCCGTCATGGAGTATCTGAACGAGCTGAGCCCGCTCGCCGAGCGCATGGGCAACGTCAACACCATCACGCGCCTACCCGACGGCCGCCTACGCGGCGATAATACTGACTACTTCGGTTTTCAGTGCCTGGTCGAGGAGCTGGGTGTGGAGGTTGCCGGCAAGAAGGCTCTCGTACTCGGCGCCACTGGCGGCGCCGGTACCACGGCAAGTATGGTGCTGGAAGACCTGGGCGCCATCGTTGTGCCCGTGGGTCGCACGAGCGAGGTTAACTACGACAACATCGCGCAGCAGTCCGACGCCGCCCTGCTCGTCAGCTGCACACCTGCCGGCATGTTCCCCCATTGCCCCGACGCGCCTTGCACGCTCGAAGGGCTCGATGCGCTCGAAGGCGTTATCGACATTGTCTACAACCCCGCCCGCACGGGCCTGATGCTCGAGGCCGAGCGCCGCGGGATCCCCTGCATCGGCGGTCTGCTCATGCTTGTTGCCCAGGCAGCACAGGCCGTCGAGCGTTACACCAGCCAAGCCACCCCGCGCGAGCGCATCCTGGACGTAACGGAGCGCTTGTCCCGCCGCGAGCAGAACATCGCGCTAATCGGCATGCCGGGCTCGGGCAAGACCCGCGTGGGCGAGCAGATCGCCCAGCTCACGGGACGCGAGCACATCGACCTCGATCGCGCCCTCGAGGAGCGCCTGGGCATGCCCTGCGCCGACTTTATCGTCGAGCGCGGCGAGGCGGCCTTCCGCGAGCAGGAGACGGCGGCGCTGGCCGACATCTCCAAGCGCAGCGGCCTGGTGCTCTCCACCGGCGGCGGCGTGGTCACGCGCGACGAAAACTATCCGCTGCTGCACCAGAACAGCCAGATCGTGATGCTCAACCGCAAGCTCGACGAACTTGCCCACAAGGGTCGCCCCATCACCGCCCGCGATGGCATCGATAAGCTGGCGGAACAGCGCATGCCGCGCTACCGCGCCTGGGCCGACTACATCATCGACTCACGCGACTGCGCCGCCAACACCGCCCATGCCCTCCTCGACACCCTCCCACCCGCTCTCTAACCAAAACCACCACAAAGGGGACAGGCACCTTTGTGGTGGTTTTTCAACCGCAAAGGAAGCAACCATGAAAGCACTCGTCATTAACGGCCCCAACCTCAACATGCTCGGCATTCGCGAGCCAGGCATCTACGGCAGCGACAACTACGATCGCTTAGTGCAGATCTGTCAGGAAGCGGGTGCCGCACAGGGCTTCGACGAGGTCGAGGTCTTCCAGTCTAACCACGAGGGCAGCATCGTCGACAAGATCCAGGAGGCCTACGGCAAGGTCGACGGCATCGTCATCAACCCGGCTGCCTACACGCACACCAGCGTGGCCATCCTGGATGCCCTTAAAGCCGTCGCCATCCCGGCTGTGGAGGTCCACATCAGCGCTGTCGAGACCCGCGAGGACTTCCGCCAGGTAAGCTACGCCCGCCTGGCCTGCTTCGCCACCATCACCGGCGAAGGCCTCCAAGGCTACGCCCATGCCCTGGAGCTGCTGAGGGAGCGTCTCGAAAAGTAAGCAAACGGTGACAATTCACGAACGCTGATTCGCGTGACTACAACGCCAGTGCCGGCAGCAGCAATCTCGCTGCTGCCGGCATTTTATTACTGGCATATAATCGTTGCAGTCACACAATGTCTGGAGACCCGCATGCTGAGCATTCATCTGGGAGATTACCCCGGCTCCATCTACGATACCAAGACCTACTTTAGGAACTCGTACTTGGATTCATGGTTCGAAGACCCCATGGCTGCGCAAATTATTAAAGGCGTTAACGGATCGGAGCTCATCGGCTCTCACAACATCATAAGCAAGCAGCTGGGCTCGATCAGCCCGCTCGAGTTATCCGGCGGAGTAAAGACGCTCCTGCTTGTCCGCAATCTCCCCAACATGTTCTTTAATGCTTCCACCTGCGGCGATAACTGCGCCCGTTGGCTGCTCAAAATTGGCAAAGAACAGGATGTGCTGGTAACCCTTTACCACATCATGAAGTTCCCCTGGAAGCGTTTTGAGATTCGCATCGATAACGATGGCCGCATCGTCAGGAACATGCAGGAGTTTGTTGGTGCCACGAATGATTTTCTGGATGTTGAAGATGCGACTAGAATGCCGCACTAAGTTCTATTGCCGTAATCGCTGAATGCGGTTGCGAAAGACTTATCGGAGTGTTCGAGGGCAGAGCAGTAAGCCACGCAAAACGTTTAAAACCGAGGCTACGCCCATGCGTGGAGTCGCTGAAAGGCCAATCCACATCAGCAAGATGAAAAAAGCCCAGACCACCAAGCGGTCTGGGCTTAATAAACGATGGTGCTCCATGGCGGATTCGAACCGTCGACCTTGGGATTAGAAGTCCCCTGCTCTATCCAACTGAGCTAATGGAGCAAATAGCCGCACGCCCAAGCAAGCGCAAGCCTGTCAGGCGCAAGTAATTATAACCTAGTTGAACTGCTCGCGATACGCCTTGCAGACCTCATCAACCGGGCCGTCCATGCGAAGGTCACCCTTCTCAATCCAAACGGCACGCTGGCAGATGCGCTCAACCTGCTCCATAGAGTGCGAAACGAACAGAACCGTCACGTCGCCGCTCTGGATAAAGTGCTGGATACGGTCCTCGCACTTCTGCTGGAAGAACACATCACCGACGGACAACGTCTCGTCAACGATCAGAATATCGGGCTCGGTAATCGTCGCGATTGCAAAGGCGATACGCGCCACCATGCCCGAGGAGAAGTTCTTAAGCGGCATATCGACAAAGTTCTGCAGCTCAGCGAATTCGATAATGCCGTCAAAGTTGGCATCGATGAACTCCTTGGTATAGCCGAGCAGGGCGCCGTTCAGATAGATGTTCTCGCGGGCGGTCAGCTCGGGGTCAAAACCAGCACCAAGCTCAATCAGCGGCGCGATGTTACCGTGCACCTTAACGCTGCCCTCGCTTGGCTCAAGCACGCCAGCGATAATCTTGAGCATCGTAGACTTGCCGGAGCCATTGGTGCCGACCAGACCCACGACCTCGCCACGATGAATATCAAACGAGATATGCTTAAGCGCCCTAAACTCCTCAAAGAACAACTCATGCTTGGCAAGCTTAATGAAGTACTCCTTGAGGTTGGTCAGCGACTCGGACGCCATGTTAAAGATCATGGTGACGTCGTCGACCTCGACAGCCAGAGGCTGCTCGCTGTAATCAACAACAGATTCAGTCATCACAGCACTCCTTAGATGTAGAGGATGAACTTGCGCTCGGACTTATGGAACACGGTATAGCCAATAATAAGCGCAAGAACCGCCCAGGCAACGCACATACCAAACGTCATAAGCGAGGGCGTAGTCTGGAACAGGAAGATATCGCGCATAAACTGCAGGTAGTTGAACATGGGGTTCGCATACATCAAGATACGCACGAGATGCGGCATTTGCGCAATATAGTCAGTCGTCCAGAAGATGGGCGTAATGTAAGTCCACGCCGTAATGACGACGCTCCACAGATGCATAACGTCGCGGAAGAAGACCGTAAGGGCAGAGAGCATCATGCCCAGGCCCATGCAGAAGCACATAAGCAGCAGCAGGCAAACCGGCAACAGAATCAGGTGCCAAGAAGGCATGACGCGGAACCACAGCATGACGATGGCGACGGCGACCAGCGAGAAGGCAAAGTTGACCAGCGAGAAGAGCACCTTCTGCACCGGGAAGACCCAGCGGTGCACCTTAACCTTCTTGAGCAGAGGGGCAGCGCCCACGATCGACGTCAGGGCCTGGTTCGTAGACTCGGACATGACGGCAAAGGTAATGTTACCCACAATCAAGTACAGCGGGTACATCTCGGGCGTCATTGAGCCATTGCGGCCCTGGCCAAAAATCGTCGAGAACACGATGGCCATGACGATCATCATCAGCAGCGGGTTGAGCACCGACCATGCGACGCCCAGAACGCTACGGCGATACTTGATCTTAAAATCCTTGGTAACCAGCTGACGAAGGATAAACGCGTCCTTCTCAAATTCGTTCTTAGCAAACGTCGCAGGCAGACTGCGAGTTTCTTGTTGCTTTGTCTGATCCGACACGGATGCAACTCCTTTACTCGTAATCGTTGACAAACGAACAGTATAGACCCGACGGCCATGCAAACGATTCGCGCAACAAAACTGGAGAACTAACCCACATCTTAGGATGCCAAGCCCAAACGGCTATACTTTCAAGGATTGAACGTATAAGGAGCATTGAGTGAATTCTGAATCCATCGCCGTCATCATCCCCTGCTACAACGAAGCGCCCACGATCGGCAAAGTCATCGACGACTTTCACCGCGAGCTTCCGCAAGCGACGGTCTATGTCTATGACAACAACTCGTCGGACGATACCTCACGCATCGCCACCGAGCACGGCGCCACGGTCCGCTTTGAGCCCCGTCAGGGAAAGGGCAACGTATGCCGCCAGATGTTTCGCGACATCGACGCCGATTGCTACCTGATGGTCGACGGCGACGACACCTACCCCGCCGAGGCGGCCAAGGCCCTCTGCGAGCCCATCCTTAACGGTACGGCCGACATGACCGTAGGCGATCGCCTTTCAAACGGCACCTACGCCGAGGAAAACAAGCGCGCCTTCCACGGCTTTGGCAACAATCTGGTCCGCGCCATGATCAAGTGGATCTATGGCTACAGCTTCGATGACGTCATGACCGGCTACCGCGCCATGAGCCGCCCGTTCGTTAAAACCTTCCCAGTGCTTTCCGAGGGCTTTCAGATCGAAACCGAGCTCTCGATCCACGCCGTCGACCACCGCTGGCGCATCAAAGATGTGCCCATCGAGTACCGCGACCGTCCCGAGGGTTCCGAGTCCAAACTCAACACAGTGAGCGACGGCATTAAAGTCGTTGCGATGATCGGCACGCTGTTCAAGGACTACCGCCCGCTGAAGTTCTTCAGCCTCGTAGCGCTTCTGTTCGCGGTATTCGGCCTCGCCCTGGGCATGCCCATCGTTGTCGAATATTTCCAGACCGGCCTCGTCCCGCGCTTCCCCACCGCTATGCTCGCCGCCTCGTTTATGTTCCTGTGCGGCCTGAGCCTTGCGACCGGCTTCATCCTAGATTCTGTAGCAAAGGTCGAAAAAAAGCAGTGGGAGGTCAACGTGTACAGCAAATACGCTTATAACGATCAGCCCGGCCGCTCCTCCACCAAGCCAAGCGAGAGGTAACAACCATGCCACTCATCTCCATCGTCGTGCCGTGCTACAACGAGCAGGAATCTCTTCCCATCTTTCTTAAAGAGCTCGATGACGTCGTTCGCATCATGACCCACAAGGACGCTGATATCTCCTTTGAGGCAGTCCTTATCGACGATGGCTCGGCGGACAAAACACTCGCCGTCATGAAAGCAGAAGCCGCGGCGGCGCATCCATACGCCATCCGCTGGCACTCTTTCTCGCGCATCTTTGGCAAGGAGGCGGCACTACTCGCCGGACTCCAGCACGCAAAGGGCGACTATGTCGCCACCATGGACGCCGACATGCAGGACCCGCCCTCGCTCCTACCGCAGATGTACGAGATCTTGCAGACCGAAAACTACGATAACGTCGCTACGCGCAGGACCACCCGCGAAGGCGAACCTCCCATCAGGTCGTTCTGCGCACGCATGTTCTACAAGATCATCAACCGCATTTCCAAGGCCGACATCGTCGACGGAGCACGCGATTTTAGGCTCATGAAGCGACCTATGGTCAACGCCATCATCTCCATGGGCGAATACAACCGATTCTCCAAGGGCATTTACGGCTGGGTCGGCTTCAAGACCAAATGGCTCCCCTACGTAAACGTCAACCGCGTGGCCGGCGAGACCAAATGGAGCTTTTGGTCGCTGCTCCTCTATTCCATCGACGGCATCGTCGCGTTTTCCACGGCGCCGCTCTCCCTCGCCGCCCTCACGGGTATCGTTTTCTGTCTCATTGCCATCCTGGGATTCATCGTCATCCTGGTCAAAACGCTTGTTTGGGGTGACCCTGTCGGCGGATGGCCGTCCCTCGCCTGCCTCATAACGCTGTTTGGCGGCATGCAGCTTCTGTGCTTGGGAATCATCGGTGAATACTTGGCTAAAGCCTACTTGGAAACCAAGCGACGTCCCATCTATATCATTCGAGAATCCAACGAGGAATCTGATGACACGACCCAATAACAGCACGCTCAAGAATGTGACGTTCTACGCCGCCTGCTTCACGTTTTCCGTCGCACTTTTTGTCGCGCTTGCAGCGGCGGGGCATGTCTACCCCTTTGGCGACAACTCGTTTCTCACCAACGATCTCAAATACCAATACATCGACTTCTTCGCGTGGTTTCGCCGCGTCCTTTTAGGCGAGGCAAACCTTCGCTATTCCTTCTCACAGGGACTCGGCATGAACACATGGGGGCTCTATAGCTACTACCTCGCCAGCCCCTTCAACCTGCTCTGCGTGCTGTTTCCCGCAGACAAGCTGACGCTCTTCGTATTTGCCACAACCGCGCTCAAGCTTGGCTGCATTCACATCAGCAGCGCATGGTTCCTGCAAAGGCGTTTTGGTCTACCCAAGCCCGCAGCATTCCTGCTTTCCCTCTCATTTACGTTTTGCAGTTGGAACATAAGTAATTTGTGTAATCCGCTCTGGATTGATTGCCTTATCCTGCTACCCATCTGCGCCTTCGGATGCTACGAGCTCATTCGCGAACAAAAAATGATACGCCTCGTTATTGCGATTGCTTTCAATGTCATGTTCTGTTGGTATACGGCCTATATCAGCATCCTGTTCCTCTGCATCTTCGTACTGGTTGAGTTTGTCGATTACGTCGCTGCAGAAGGATATAGCTGGATGCTCACGCTCGACCGAGCTCTACGATTTGCAGGGGCTATGGTGCTTGGGTTGCTCCTGTCCGCCTGGACCTTTTTGCCGACCATCCTTGCCATGGCAAAAGGCGGCCCCGTGCTGGCACTTGGCCCTTTGCTTAAAACAGGTCTCAAATCGCTCATCAGGGGCTTCATCCCCGGCATGTGGGTGAATAACGGGAATACGCCGCAGTTCTATTGCGGCGTCATCATGATGTTACTTGCAATAAGCCTACTGTTTAACCGCAAGGTTTCGGCCAAGATACGCATCGCAACGTTCGTCGTCACAGCCGTCCTGATCGCTAGCTCCGTTTTGAGCCCGCTCGAGTACATCTGGTGCGGCATGCGCGTTCCCAACGGGTTCTATTCACGCACAGCCTTTTTGCTGGGCTTCTTTACGATGTGGGCCGCAGGCTATTCGTTGCAGGTGTTCGAGGGTCAGCCCAAATTTCGTCATGTCTATCGACCCGCCGTCGTATTACCAATCCTGACAATCACCGCAATTGAGTTGTTTATCAACGCCCATGTGATGTGGAACCAACTGTACGCAGGCTATTCCGAAGATGCCAACTGCACTTATGTGACTACCGCAACCAACACGATCACAGCCATTCAAGCCCAGGATCCTGCGTCATTCTACCGTATCGATCGAACGACCACGCGCGCCGATAGCGCTGCCCTCAACGAGGGCTTAGCGCTTGGGTACAACCAGCTGTCGTCCTACTCATCCGCAAATAACCCGCAGGCCATCGCACTGCTCAACTCCCTTGGATACAGCAGCGTCGGCGAATTCTCGACCCGTTATGCCGAGCCCATTCTCGCCGTCGATACCCTACTGGGAGTCAAATATGCCATTCCTGAAAACGTGCCTGCGGGATACGTTTTAGCCAAGACGTATCAGGCCGACTCCACAAGCGCGGTGTACGAGAACCCCTATGCGCTCAGCATTGGCGTCGCAGCCTCAAGCGATATCAAAAACAGCACGCTAAAGAGCGAGAACCCTTTCGAAAAGCAGAACGACCTCTACAGCAAAATCCTAGGCCGCGAGGTCGAACTTTATACCAAGATCGAGGCCACGAGCACGGAGAATAGCGATAGCTTAAAGCAATGGAGCGTTACTGTACCGGCGAGCTCCATCGGGTATCTCTACATCAACAAACATGCGACCGCCGGCAGTTATTGGCCCGTCACCCTTACCATCGACCAGCGAACGATCAAAAACGAGGCCTGGAGATTCGACAATAATATCCGCCAGATTGCGGATGCATCGGACGCCCCGAGTCAGCATACCGTGTCAATCGGAGTCGCAGAGGGCTATACAGACATGCCCCAAGACAATGAGCCGGTCTTTTACGCCCTCAATCTGGACGTTTTCGAGCAGATTATTAACCAGCTTAAGACGAGCGAATTTGTTCCGACGGTTTTTGAGGACGGAAGGATCGAAGGCGAATATACCGCCAAGGATGACGGCAGCCTGCTGCTGAGCGTTCCGTACGATGAGGGCTGGAACGTAACGGTAAACGGAACCGCCGCAGAACTAACGCCCGCCGCCGATAAGGGCCTGTCGTCCCTGAACATGCAGAAAGGCGCGAATAGGATTGTGATGACCTACAAGACTCCGGGCGCCCTTGCGGGGCTTGTAGTGAGTCTGGCGACCGCCGCCGCCCTTGTTGCAGCGGGGCTATACGCCAGGCATAAGAAAAGCCGCCGTTAACAAGCGGCGGCTTTTACTCTCGCAAATTAAATAGAGACTAGAGCGTCTTGATGTACTCCCCCAGCTCTTCCTCCCAGTCGGGCATGTGGAAGCCGGCAGCCTCGAGCCTGGACAGGTCGAGCGCGGAGTGGACCGGGCGCGGGGCGACGGGGCCCTCGGCGCTCGCGTAGTAGTCGGCGGTCGATACCGGCACGACCCTGTCCCCGTTGCCGTTGGCGGCCTCGAAGACGGCGCGGGCGATATCGGCCCAGGACTTGACGGCGCCGGAGCCGGTGCAGTCGTAGGTGCCGTAGGGGGCGTGCGTCCCCAGCACGTGGAAGATGGCCTCGGCCATGTCGCGCGTGAAGGTCAGGCGGCCCAGCTGGTCGTCAACGACCGTGACCTGCGTGAGCTTATCCTCCGGGTCGGCGACGCGGTCGGAGAGCCCCCTCATGGTCTTCACGAAGTTGTGCCCCTCGCCGATGACCCAGGAGCTGCGCATGATGTAGTGGCGCGGGCACCCTGCCACGGCGATGTCGCCGGCGGCCTTGGTCTGGCCGTAGACGGAAAGTGGGCTGAGGGGCTCGTCCTCGGTATGGACCTCGGCGGTGCCGTCGAAGACGTAGTCGGAGGACACGTGGACGAGCGTGATCCCGTGCCCGGCGCAGGTGCGGGCGAGCAGCGCCGGCCCCGTCGCGTTGGCCTTCCAGGCGGTGGCGCGGCCCTCGGGGGTCTCCGCCCTGTCGACCGCCGTGTAGGCGCCGCAGTTGATGACGGTGCCGTAGAGAGACCAGTCGTATTTGGAATAGGCCTCCGGGTCGGACATGTCGAAGGTGTCGATGTCGCAGAAGTCGAAGTCCTTGGCCACGCCGCGCTCCTCGGCGAGCGCGCGCACCGCGTGGCCCAGCTGGCCGTTGCAGCCGGTGACAAGCGTCCTCTTGGGCGCCATGGGGACGACGTCGGCGAGCATCGGGTGGTTGAGGTCGGCCTCGGAGACGGTGGCCTGATCCAGCGGGATGGGCCATTCGATGGCGAGCTCCGGGTCGGCGAGGTTCACGAAGGTGTAGGTCCTCTTCAACTCGAGGGACCAGTGGGCATCCACCAGGTAGGTGTAGGCGGTGCCGTCTTCCAGGGCCTGGAAGGAGTTGCCAACGCCGCGCGGGACGTAGATGGCCTTCGACGGGTCGAGCACGGTCGTGTAGACCCTACCGAAGGTCTCGCTGCCCTCGCGCAGGTCGACCCAGGCACCGAAGACGCTGCCGCGCGCCACGGAGATGAACTTGTCCCAGGGCTCGGCGTGGATGCCGCGGGTGACGCCGCGGCTGTCGTTGTAGGAGACGTTGTTCTGGACGACGCGGAGGTCCGGGATGCCCAGGGCGGTCATCTTGGCGCGCTGCCAGTTCTCCTTGAACCAGCCGCGCGAGTCGCCGTGGACGGCGAGGTCGACGACCTTCAGGCCCTCGATGCCGGTCTCGGCGACGGCGAGGTCCTTCTCGAATGCGATGTCTGCCATGTGGGAAAAGCTCCTATCGAAGAGGTTGGATAACCGGGGGCGCCCGCGCGGGGACGCAGGATCATCCCCATGCCCTGCGGCCCCGCGCGGGCGCCCCGCGGTGCGCTTCGTCGGGGTGTGGTCTACTGGCCCTGAGCCTTGTACCTGGCCTCGGTGGCCTCCTTGGCCGGGCGCCACCAGGACTCGTTGGCGACGTACCAGTCGATGGTCTGCCTCAGTCCCCCGGCGAAGTCGGTGTGTGCCGGCCTCCAGCCGAGCTCGCGCTGGAGCTTCGTGGAGTCGATGGCGTATCGGCGGTCGTGGCCGGGGCGGTCGGCGACCCAGTCGAAGTCCTCGGGGTCGCGTCCCATGGCCTCCAGGATCATGCGCAGGACGGTGATGTTGTTCTTCTCGCCATTTGCTCCGATGAGGTAGGTCTCCCCCGTGCGGCCCTTCGTGAGGATGTCCCACACCGCGGAGCTGTGGTCCTCGGTGTGGATCCAGTCGCGGACGTTCTCGCCGCGGCCGTAGAGCTTGGGGCGCACGCCGTCGATGATGTTGGTGATCTGGCGCGGGATGAACTTCTCCACGTGCTGGTAGGGCCCGTAGTTGTTGGAGCAGTTGGAGATCGTGGTGCGCAGCCCGTA